>JANQEL010000052.1 GCA_028278345.1 Myxococcota bacterium | reverse complement strand
TGGCGACCCACAGCGGCTCACGCAGCGCCAAGGAGTTCATGGAGCTCGCGAAGGACAAGAGCAGCGACGTCCGCCTGATGGGCTTCGGCCATCGCGTCTACAAGAACTACGACCCGCGCGCCCGCATCCTGAAGAAGGCGTGCGACGACGTGCTGAAGCGCACCGGCACCGAGAATCCGTTGCTCGACATCGCGATGCAGCTCGAGGAGATCGCGCTTTCGGACTCGTACTTCGTCGAGCGCAAGCTCTACCCGAACGTCGACTTCTACTCGGGCGTCATCTACAACGCGATCGGCACGCCGTCGAACATGTTCACCGCGCTCTTCGCGATGGGTCGACTCCCGGGCTGGATCGCCCAGTGGCTCGAGCTGCACGAATCGCCGGACTTCAAGATCGCCCGGCCGCGGCAGATCTACACCGGCGCCACCGAGCGGGCGTACGTGCCGATCGACAAGCGCTAGAGCGCTGACTTCGATCGATGCATCCCCGTTCATCGGGCGGAAGGCTCTGGTTCGACGGTCGAATCGTCGAGCGCGGTGACCCGTGCCTCGATGTATTGACGGATCCCACCGAGCAGCCGGTGTGTTGCACCACCGCGCGCATGCGCGGAGGGTATCCGAGGCACGCCGAGGTGCACCGGGCGCGGCTGCACCGCGATAGCGCGACCCTGGGTGCGGGGAAGGTCGACGAAGGCGCCCTCGCCTCCCTTTGGGCCGAACTCTCGAACGCGGCCTTCGGCTCGGGGGACGACGCCGAGGGGATCATTCGCGTGGAGGTTCATCCGGCGGCGGGCGGTGAGACCGCTCACCTGCTCGGGGTGCCGCGCGCAACCGGGTTGGAGAAGTCGAACTGGAAGACCCTGCGCTGCCCGACGATCCACCCCGGGGCCGGCGCACACCGCGGTGCCAAGCTCGTCCACTTTCCGGCCTACGAAGAAGCGCGCGCTTATTCGGCGACCTTCGACGTCGATGAGAGCCTGCTCTTCGACGGCGCCGAACGTCTCGTCGAGGGCGCGCGGAGCAACATCGTGGTCGTGCGCGCCGACGGAAGCGTGGTCACCCCCGATCCCGAACTCGGCGCCGTGCGCGGGGTGGGCCTCTCCGTGCTGCTCGACGCCGTTCCGGAGATCACCTCCGCGACGATCTCCGCGGACGACCTGCGAGAGGCCCGCGAAGTCATCGCCATCAACGCCGTTCGCGGCGCACGCGCGATCGTCGAGCACGACGACAAACCGGTGGCCGAGGGCGCACCGGGCAAATGGGCCGAGCGACTCGATCGCCTGCTATCCGAAGCGGGGCCTCACTGAGGCTTCCCATTCGCGCTAACTCGGATCGAACTCGTGCTCGTCGCAGAAGTCGCCCAGCGGATTGCACTCCGCGACGCACATGTCCTCACAATCCGCGGCGCTGTCAGCGGTGACATTCCGTTCGTTCGAAAAGAACAGGCAGCGGAACGTGCAATTCGGGCCCGGGTCGACTTCTTCGTTCTCATCCTCGGATCCACCGGACGAACTCCGGCCACAGCTACCTCCGAGCGCGGGCAGCAGCGCGAGAACCAGGACGAGTCGGATCAGCAGCTTCATGGGTCTCTCTCCATCCACGACCCACTCTCAATCATCCTCGTCGCCGCTTCCGTCTTCGAACACCCAGTCGAAGCAGGAATCCGAAGCGGCGTTGCAGCGATCGATGCACTCATCGTTGCACTCGGACTCACTTTCCACCGATGCCAACCTCGACGAACGATCGATCGAGCAGCTGAAGAGGCAATTGGTTTCGGTGCCGCCGTCATCGTCATCGTCGCCGCTCCCGGACGAGCCCTGGGCACAGGTTCCTCCGAGCACGGGCAAGAGCGCGAACACCAGGACGAGTCTCGGGAGTAGTCTCATGATCGTCTCTCCATTCACGTTCCCAATTATGCAGGCGTGAACTCGAAGACGCATCGCAATTCGTTCAATGGACGAAGGATCGGGGATCTTTGTGTCGTCTACTCAGCCGTTCCACCGCAACCGCTTCACGGTTGCGCCGCAACGGTGTCGCGAACACTTCGCCCCACATGAAGTTCACGCGGTAGGTGAAGTTGAGCTCGTCGTCGGTCCACTGGCCGAGGATGCCGGTTTCGATCGCGAGGCCGCGCGCGGGGTTGAAGACGAGAGTGCCGCCGAGCTGCGCATACTCGTCGAGCATGTAGAGCGGATCGCCGCGCTCCAATACCAGGTCGTCGCCCCGGAAGTACGAGGCGTGGATGCGACCCTCCATCTTCTCGTTCACGGGCAGCACGGCAATCGCTTCGACTTCCCAGCCGGTTCCCGTCTCGCGATCGATGTCGCGACCCGACTTGATCGAGTGCAGGAAACGCGCAGCGAAGCGGAGGTTCGAGAGACAGGGAGCGGCGCAGTCGCGAGCGGCACCCACCGAGGCGCCGCCGAGGAAGACGAGGTTGTTCTCGAGACGATCGCTCTCGGTGATCTGTCCACCCGCATGCACCCAGATCACCTGACCGTCGATGTAGAGCCAATCGTCGAAGAAGCGCCCCTGGCTCGCCGACGCGATCTCGAACTCCTCGGGTTCGGCGCGGGTTTCGCGGATGAACCAGTTGGCCCACAGGTCCTGCTTGAAGTGCGGGCGATCGACACGCAGCTGCACACCCTGCTCGGCGCGCCCGCGTAGTTTGATCGTGTCGTCGAGCAATGCGTCGTGCGCCCAGTGGGTGGGTAGGAGGGTGCCGGCAATGATGTAGACGCGATCGGTTGGCGCGAAGCTCAGCCGCATCAGGGGCTCCGCGACGTTCACGCGATCGTCGTCGCCGAAGTCTTCTCCCACGATCGCGCCGAGCTCGAACTGCACGCGCGGGTCGACGCGGTAGCGGAAGCGCAGGGGAAGCAGCGTGCCGAAGAGGGTCTCCCCCTCGACGGTCTCGAGGCCCAGCAGCTCCATGTTCTTGAAGTAGAAAGCCGACTCGGCGACGAAGTCGACTCTCCCCACCGCCTCCTCGGCACCCGGCTCACCCAGGGCCGGTTCAGCGGTTCCGTCCGGCAGGCCGAAGTTGAGGCCCAGAACGGTGCTGTCGCGAAACGTCGAGCGCTCGTCGGCACGTGAAGGCGCAGAGCACAGCAACGCGATCGCGGCGACCGCGATCGCCACGCGCGCGGACGACTCCCGTATCACACCCCGACGAACCCGCATGGAAGCCGGCGCATCGTCACATCGCGAAGCGACGCTGCGAGCGGATCACGCGAGTGCCGTGGTTTCTCGCAGACCCGCTACGAGAAGCTCGCGTTGGCGTTCGGGAACGCGATCAGTGGAGCATGCGGCTCGGGAAGATCTCCTGCAGCAGCACCTTGTTCTCGATGCCGTCGCAGCCCGGGGGCACGCGGAAGTAGTGGATCTCGAAGACGGGTTCCTTGGCCATCGGGAACTCTTCGATGAACTCCTCGAGCAGGCGGGTGATCACCGACTGGCCGCCTTCGATGTCGAGGTCGGCCAGGTGCACCACGGCGCGCTCGCGGGTCATGCGGTAGATGCCGTCCTCGACGCGCAACGCGCTGCGCAGGAATTCCACGAATTCTGGAAACAGCCGGTCGCCAGCGGGAGCGGAGAGGCCGACCATCACCGAACCCACGTTGTGGGCCTTGGAGAGTTCGGCCACGCGGGCGAGCAGCGAGCTCAGCTTGCGCGGGTCATCGATGGCTGACTTCGAGGCGGTTTCTTCCAACATGATGCGGGGCTTATCGACGCGGTGCGCGGCGATCTGAAGACCTCCCCGCGGCGATGTCCCCCCATGGGGCGAGTCGCGCTGCCGCAAGGATTTGCCCCATTCGATACACAGCGGTTGCCTGTGCGCGATGCTAAGAACTCGCCACCTCGAACTCGAATCCCCACCGGATGCTGCATCCAACAGCGCGCCGGATCGCCACAACCCGTCAGGAGACCGACCGAAGATGAAGGCCTACCAGATCTTTGCAGGCATGGAGCCCGAACGTTGCGAAGCGTTCTTCCGCCTGATCGCGGAAGAATCCCCGGGCGCCTTCACCCAGGCGGTCTACGCCGCAGCCGCCGCATTCAAGAGCCGCCCCAAGGCCGTGGTGAAGCTGCCCTTCGACAAGCGGGCCTCGATGGTGCGCCGCGCGCTGGCCCGCGTGAGCAGCAACGTCGTCGCCGAGGAGATGCTGGCCATCTACTTCCTCGAGTGCAAACAGGACATGCTCACCGAATGGCTCGACGCCCTCGGCATCGAGCACGAAGAAGGCAGCCTCAAGGAGAACAACCCGGCCGAGCCGCCGAAGGACAAGCTCGAAGGCGTGATCAAGGATTTCTGCGCCAAGGACGACGACCCCGATCGCGCCCTGCTCCTCAAGGCCTTCGGCGCCCAGGATGCCATCGACTGGCCCCTGCTCGACGCACACCTCGAAACCCTCTGATCGCGCAGAGCCCCCGAAACGCGAACGGCCCGACCGAGTCGAGACTCGATCGGGCCGTTTCTCTTCCGGACGCCGCCCCGAACTAGCTGCGGATCGTCACCGCGCAGTTCGAGATGATCTTCGCGTCGCGTTCCTTCGAGGTCGCTTCGACGTAGATCTTGTCGCCTTCGTTCCAGTAGTCGATGAGATAGGTCTCACCCGGGAAGCCGACGCCCGCGAAGCGGGCGGCGTAGCCCGCCACCTTGTCGACGTCCCCGCCGAGGCAGTGGTCGACGATGGCCTTGCAGGTGATGCCGTAGGAGCACAGGCCGTGGATGATCGGCGTATCGAAGCCGGCCATCTTGGCGAACTCCGGATCGGCGTGGAGCGGGTTCTTGTCCCCTGACAGGCGGTACAAGAGCGCCTGCTGCGGAAGGGTCGGCACTTCGATGCGACCGTCGGGGGCGCGATCGGGCGCGACGTTGGCCGGCCCCGGGCCACTCTCCCCACCGAAGCCACCCTCCCCTCGCAGGAAGAGGGAGAAGCGATTGGTGAAGAGGGGCTCGCCATTCTCGTCGGCCGTGTCGACCTCGAGCACACACAGGCAGGCCTTGCCCTTGTCCCACAGCTCGGCCACACGCCCGGTCGTGGTCACCTTCGCTTCGACAGGAAGCGGCTTGTGGAGAATGATCTCCTGCTCGCCGTGAAGCAGCATGGCGAAGTTGAACTCGAGGCCGGGCACGTTGCCCACCCCACCCATCGAACCGAAGGTGGGGATCACCGCAAAGCTCGGCACCGCCTTCAGATTCTTTTCGTAGGTGTATTCGAGTTCGTTCGGATCGGTCGGCGGGTTGCCCGCGCCGATGCCGAGGTTGTAGAGGATGACGTCGTCCTTGGTCCAGCTGCCTGTGCCCTGGCCGAGCTCGTGGCCGAGGGCCTTGCTGGGATCGATCGGCATGTTGGCTTTCTCCTTTTCAGCGTGTGACCAGCGAGGCTCGGTTCAGGAGCCGCCGAGGGACGAGCCGATGATGCGCATCTCGTCCGCGATGCTCTTGGGGACGATGTAGCCCTCTTCGTTGTTGATCTCGCCCATGGCGTCGCGGATCTCTTCGGCGCTGGGCTTGGCCCCCTGTCCGAAGGTCTTTCCCGGAGCAAGCCCCACGAAGATGCGCGCGAAGCGCCCGCCACCGACGCTGTACACCTCGTGGCTCTCTTCGCAGGCTTCGCTGGCGAGATAGGTCACGAGCGGGGTCACGCACTCGGGATCGAGGGATTCGGCGATCGGGCCGAGCAGCTCTTCGGTGAGACGCGTGCGTGCGATCGGGGCGATCACGTTCGACTTGATGTTGTTCTTGGCGCCCTCGACGGCGAGCACGTTCGAAAGACCGACCAGGCCCATCTTCGCCGCGCCGTAGTTCGTCTGGCCGAAGTTGCCGAAGATGCCCGCGGCCGAAGCCGTGAAGACGAAGCGGCCGTAGTTGTTCTCCTTCATCACCCGGAAGGCCGGCTGCGAAACGAAGAACGCACCCTTGAGGTGCACGTCGAGTACGATCTCGAGTTCTTCGGGGGAGAGCTTCACGAAGCTCTTGTCGCGCAGGATGCCGGCGTTGTTGATCACGATGTCGACCTTGCCGAAGTTGTCGATGGCCGTCTTCACGATCGCCTCACCGCCTTCGGGGGTGGCCACGGAGTCGTAGTTCGCCACGGCCGTGCCGCCGGCCTCGGTGATCTCCTTCACCACTTCTTCGGCCGGGGTCGCGCCCGAGCCGGTGCCGTCCATCGCACCGCCGAGATCGTTCACCACGACCATCGCGCCACGGCGGGCGAACTCGAGGGCGTAGGTCTTGCCGAGGCCGCCACCGGCGCCGGTCACGATGGCCACACGATCCTGGAAACTGATATCGCTCATGATTGCTTTCCTATGGGTTGGGGGAGCCTGCGCGGTGATGCCCGGGACGCGACGTGCGTGGGATCTCTGGCGTCACAGACGGACGACCAGCGCAGGGGGCTCCTCTTGGGGTTTTCGTGGGTTGGTCTCGAACGGGGTTCGAGTGGGGTCGTTCGGCGGGGATGCTCTGCCTTCGGGCCCCGTCTGTAACTCGTTTGGGACGGGGGCGAGGCAGAGCGACCGGCTCGGCGACTTGCAACGGCGATCCACCGGATTCGCCGAGCGGCGCGCAGGATAGCGAAGAGCGCTGCCGCTGCGGCGGGTTCCCCCTGTGGGGATCATGCTTCGAAGTGCACGCCGAGCTGCCTGCCGCCCGATTCGAAAACGCCGAGACCCGGCGCTGCCCTATCCTCGCCGGTCTGTCGTGGACACCGTGGGCCATGGATGGGTAACCGCGACACGCCTTGCGGCGTAACTGGGCACGAACCACCGACGCTTCACACGGACCCTTCGGAGGAACCACGGCACCATGTCCCAGACGAGCACATCGCGTGCACCCACCGCCACCCCCAACCCGGAGCGCGCGACCGCCGACCGCTACAGCGCCGCGGCACTCGAAAGGGAAACGGCGCTCTGCTGCCCGATCGACTACGACCCGCAGTACCTCGAGATCATTCCGGAAGCCGTGCTCGAGCGGGACTACGGTTGCGGCGATCCGTCACGCTACGTGCGCGAAGGCGACCGCGTGCTCGACCTCGGAAGTGGCGGCGGCAAGATCTGCTTCATCGCCTCCCAGATCGTCGGGCCCAAGGGGCAGGTGATCGGCGTCGACATGAACCTCGACATGTTGTCGCTTGCCCGCGGCGCGGCGCCCGCGGTTTCGGAGGCCCTCGGCTATCTCAACGTCGAGTTCGTGCGCGGACGCATCCAGGACCTCGCCCTCGACATGGACGACCTCGAACGCTTCCTCAGCGAGCGCCCCGTACAGCGCATCGAGGATCTCGACGCCCTCGAAGACGAGAAAGCGCGTCTGCGCGCCAACGCGCCGATGATTCCCGACGGCTCGGTCGACATCGTGGTCAGCAACTGCGTGCTCAACCTGGTTCGCGAGGAAGACAAGCAGCAGCTCGTCGAAGAGATCTACCGCGTGCTCGACAAGGGGGGACGCATCGCGATCAGCGACATCGTGAGCGACGAGATCGTGCCCGACGAACTGAAGGCCGACCCCGAACTCTGGAGCGGCTGCATCTCCGGGGCCTTCTACGAACAGGATCTCCTGCGCAAGCTCGAAGACGTGGGCTTCTACGGCATCGAGATCGACAAGTGGGAAGACGAGCCCTTCGCGGTCGTCGAGGGCATCGAGTTCCGCTCGGTGACCATCACGGCGCGCAAGGGCAAGGAGGGCCCGTGCCTCGAGGCCAACGAGGCCGTGATCTACCGCGGGCCCTGGAAGGAGGTGGTCGACGACGACGGCCACACCCTGAAGCGGGGCGAACGCACTGCCGTGTGCGCGAAGACGTATGCGATCTACACACAGGCGCCCTATCGCGACGAGTTCATCGCGATTCCGCCGCGCGTGCGCATACCCGAGGACGAGCGCGGCGAGTTTGACTGTGGCCGCGATCAGGTGCGCGTCCCCCGGGAGACCAAGGGGCAGGACTACCGCTTGACCCGCGAACCCGGTGAAGGGGGCAGTTCGTGCTGTTGAGGGTGGAAGGCGAAGGAGTCGAGAGCACGCGCCTCGATTTCGAGACGCATGTGACCAGCGCAATCGGTTCGCCCGATGTGCTGCGCCGCGCCCAGGCCACGATCCTGCAGGTCAACATCACCAAGCGCTGCAACCTCGCCTGCCATCACTGTCACGTCGAGAGCGGCCCGAAGCGCAGCGAGGCGATGGGGGAGAAGACGGCCGACCGGGTACTCGAGTGGCTGGAGAAGAATCCCTGCCTCGACACCCTCGACCTCACAGGCGGCGCACCGGAGATATCCGATCAGTTCCGTCGCCTCGTCGTGGGCGCGCGCAAGCTCGGACGCCGCGTGATCGATCGCTGCAACCTCACCATCCTCTTCGAGCCCGGCCAGGAAGACACGGCCGAGTTCCTCGCCGAAAACGGCGTCGACGTCGTGGCGTCCCTGCCCTGCTACACGGCGGAGAACGTCGAAGCCCAGCGCGGACGCGGCGTCTTCGACAAGAGCATCGAGGGCCTTCGCTGGCTAGGTCGCCTCGGCTACGGCGACCCGGCGGGTGATCTGCTCCTCGACCTCGTCTACAACCCGGGCGGCGCCTTCCTTCCGCCCGCCCAGGCCGAACTCGAAGCCACCTATCGCGACGAACTCGCAGAGCACTTCGGCATTCGCTTCAACCACCTGCTCACCATCACCAACATGCCGATCAAGCGCTTCGCCCACGACCTCGAACGCGAGGGACGGCACAGCGAATACATGTCGCTGCTGGTGAACCACTTCAACCCGCAGACCGTCGAGGGGCTGATGTGTCGCAACACGATCTCCGTCGGCTACGACGGTGCACTCTACGACTGCGACTTCAACCAACAACTCGAGCTCGGCATGAACGGCCCGGCTCGCACGATCTTCGACATCGACGACGTCGGAGCGCTGACGGATCAACCCATCGCCACGGCGAACCACTGCTTCGGCTGCACGGCCGGTGCCGGTTCGAGTTGCGGCGGCGCGCTGGGATAGGCGCCTGACTCCCGACTCCGCGTTCGCTCGCGACAGAGATCGGTTGCCGTGACCGTGGCCATCCGTCACGACCGAGGGCGCGCGAGGTCGCCGAGAGGTTGCGCGCAAACTTTGCTGGAACCATCGGGTTCTCGAGCAGGCAGGAGATAGGAAGCTGGATTGCAGGACACTCGAGCAGTTCGGAGTTCATCACCGGGAGGTGCGTAGCTCGCGTCGCTCGGCGGGGAGCACTGCTCTACCATCGAGCATCCGTTCACACCGTCGCACCCGCGGCGGCGGGCGGATCGTCGAGGAGCCCGATGCCGAACCGCAGCGCAGCCGTCGCCACGCCATTCTGGGACGCCGTACTCACGGGCGGGCTCTCGATCGTCGGTATGGCCGGGCTGCTCGCCTACCTGTTGTTCTTCGGCGACGACTTCGGCGGCTTTCGCTGGGGCGACTGGATCGTGCTGAGTGTGCTGATCAACACCACGCACTTCACGGTGTCCTACCGGCTCCTCTACGTCTCGAAGGAATCCATCCTGAAGCACCGTTGGTCGGCGATCTACGTCCCGGCGGTGCTCTTCAGCGTGCTCTTGTTCGCGGTCTTCGGGCCCTATCCGGGAATCACCGTCCAGCTCACCGTTCTCGTCAGCGGGCTCTACCTCGCCTGGCACTACACCGGGCAGGCGTGGGGCATGGTCGCATCCTTCGCCCACATCACCGGGCTCACCTTCACCGACCGCGAGCGCTGGTGCATCCGCTTCGGCCCGCGCGTACTGCTGGTGTACCACCTGCATTTCGCATTCGCGGACGCAGTGCCCCCTGCGAGTTGGATGAGCCTCGAGACCTGGAAGGCCGGCTACGACTTCACGTTCTGGGTACTCGTCAGCCTGGCGGTGATCAGCCTCTTCGTCGGTGCATGGGGGTATCTGTCGGCGCGCTCGCGCGGCCAGTCGATCCCGGTGCGAACGGTCTTCCCGTGGTTCGCGCTCTATCTCTGGTACCCGTTCTGGTACCTGGTGCCCGGCGGTTTCCTCTGGGTGCAGCTCTCCCACGCCCTGCAGTATCTGATGTTCCCGCTGCGCGTCGAAGTCAACCGGATGGAGCGCAAGGCGCCCCGGACCAGCCAGGAGAAGCTCCTCCGGCTGACGGTGCTGTTCATCATCCTCGCGATTTCGGGCGGGATGCTCTTCGAATTTCGCGAGATCGCGACGATGATCAGCGGGCCGGGCTGGTACTCGGAGCCGCACGCACGTCTGTCCTTCCAGGCACTCGCGAGCTGCCTGGCCATTCACCACTACTTCATCGACGGCGCCGTCTGGAAGCTGCGCAACCCCGAGGTGCGCCGGGAACTCTTCAGTCACCTCGAACCGCAGCGAGAAACCGCGACGACCTGAACCCATCGCCGGGAAGAGCGCCACGGCCGCTTCGATCATCCCCGCGAACCCGGGAGGTGCTTGATGGCTGAGTTCGATCAGGCTGCACAGGAACGAGGCGAAGGCGGGCGGAACACCACGCGACTCGTCGTGGGCGCCCTGGTGTTGGTTGCGCTGCTGGTCGGGGCCCGACAACTCGGTGGATACCTGCCACAGCTCGTCGAGTACGTCGAAGGGCTCGGTGCGTTGGGGCCGATCGTCTTCATGATTGCGTACGTGGTCGGGGTCGTGGCGTTCCTGCCGGGTGCCCTGCTGACGCTCACCGGCGGCGCTCTCTTCGGCATCGGCCAGGGCACTCTCTACGTGTTCATCGCTGCGGTGATCGGCTCGTCCCTTGCGTTCATCGCCGCGCGCTACGTGGCACGCAGCGCCATCGAAGAGAAGTTGCGGGAGAATCCGCGCTTCTCGGCCCTCGACGAAGCCGTGGGGGACCAGGGGCGCAAGATCGTCTTCCTGTTGAGGCTCTCGCCCGCGTTCCCGTTCAACTTCATGAACTACGCCCTCGGCCTCACCCGCGTGAGCTTCCGCGACTACTTCGTCGCCTCGGCGGGCATGCTGCCGGGCACGCTCCTCTACGTCTACTACGGCAAGGTGGCGGGAGACGCCGCCGCGTTGGCGGCTGGTGCTGCGGTCGAGAGGGATGCCAGTCAGTACGTCGTGCTCGGGCTCGGGCTGGTGGCCACGATTGCGGTCACTACGATCGTGACGCGCATCGCCCGCAAAGCGCTCGCCGAAAACACCCAGATCACGGAAACCGACGACGTAGCATCGTCGTAGAACTTCGCGAACGCCGCCCCACGATTCGAAGCGAAGAGGATCCACTGCCATGTCCGATCGAAACGAAGTCCAGGCCGTCGAAGTGCCGCCGATGGACGTCCACAACCAGAACCTCGTGGACAACGTCCACCCCGCCGATTGGCCGAACCCCGAACCGGCTCCCTCCTACAACCTGGTGGTCATCGGAGCCGGCACCGCGGGCCTGGTCGCTGCGGCTGGAGCGGCGGGCCTCGGCGCGAAGGTGGCGCTGATCGAACGCCATCTGATGGGAGGCGACTGCCTCAACTCGGGCTGCGTACCCTCGAAATCCCTGCTGCGTTCGGCCCACGCGATCGCCGACATCCGCGCCGCGGCCGAGGTCGGCGTTTCCGTCGACCCGACCGCGGTGAAGGTCGACTTCGGGCTCGTGATGGAACGCCTGCGGGAGATTCGCAGCCGCATCAGCAAGCACGATTCGGCCACGCGTTTTCGTAACGAGCTGGGCGTCGATGTCTTCATCGGCGAAGGACGCTTCAAGGACAGCCAGCACATCGAAGTCGCGGGCAAGACTCTCCACTTCAAGAAGGCGGTGATCGCCACCGGCGCGCGCCCCTTCGTGCCGCCGATCCCGGGGCTCGAAGAAGCCGGCTACCACACCAATGAGAGCATCTTCGGGCTGACCGAGCTACCCGCGCGCATCGGCATCATCGGCGGCGGTCCGATCGGCTGCGAACTCGCCCAGTCGTTCGCGTGCCTCGGGAGCCGCGTCCACCTGATCGAGCAATCGCATCAGTTCCTCGTGCGCGAGGATCCCGATGCCGCCGACGTGTTGCGCGCTTCACTCGAGCGCGATGGCGTCGAGGTCTGCCTCGATACGGGCGTCGAGGCCGTCGAGGTCTCCGGCGGCACGAAGCGAATGAAGCTAAACCGCGGCGGTAAGGAAGAGTGGATCGAAGTCGACACCATCCTCGTCGGTGCGGGACGCATCCCGAACGTCGAGGGGCTCGGGCTCGAAGAGATCGGCATCGAAGTCGACCGCAGTGGCGTCGTAGTCGACGACCAGCTGCGCACGAGCAACAAGAACATCTTCGCGAGCGGCGATGTCTGCATGTCGACGAAGTTCACCCACGCCGCCGACTTCGCCTCACGTGCCGTCATCCAGAACGCCCTCTTCTTCGGCAGCAAGAAGGTCTCCGCCCTCACCATCCCTTGGTGTACCTACACGCGACCCGAGATCGCCCACGTCGGCCTGTACGAACGCGACGCGAAGGCGAAGGGGATCGAGGTCGATACCTACATCCGGCCCCTCGCCGAGGTGGATCGCGCGATCGCCGAGGGCGAAGAAGAGGGCTTCGTCAAGATCCACACGGTGAAGGGCAAAGACGAGATCGTCGGCGCCACCATCGTGGCGAAACACGCCGGAGAGATGATCAGCGAGATCAGCGTCGCCATGGCCGGTGGCGTCGGGCTTTCGAAGCTCTCGGCGGTGATCCACCCCTACCCCACCCAGGCGGAGGCCGTCCGCCAGATCGGCGACCAGTTCAATCGCACAAAGCTCACGCCGACGGTCGCAAGGCTCTTCGATCTGATCCTGCGCTGGCGCCGCTGAGGCATACTGCGCCCATGGCAGGGAGCCGGATCGGCATCGACATGGGCGGCACAGCGGTGAAGATCGCTCGGATCGATGGGCCGTGCGTGCTGGATTCCTGCTCGATCCCCACCGACGCGAGCAAGGGGCCCCTGGCACTGCTCGATGCGATCGCGGACGCGATCCGCGGGTTGGATTCGAAGCCGGCTGAAGTCGGCTTTGCCATCCCGGGTGAAGTCGACTCCGAAGGCGTCTGCTACCGGCTGCCCAACGTGTCGGGATTCGAGGGCGTCGCGATGCGGGGCGAGCTCGAGGCTCGCGTGGGATGCCCGGTGCTCGTCGAAAACGATGCGACCGCGGCCGCGCTGGCGGAGCTCGTCTACGGCCATGGCCGCGAACACGAGAGTTTCGTGATGATCACCCTCGGCACGGGGATCGGCGGCGGCGTGGTGATCGACGGAAGGGTGAGACGCGGAAGTCACGGCTTCGGTGGCGAACTCGGTCACATGGCACTGCACCGCAAAGAGTCCCACCCCTGCGTCTGCGGTCAGGTGGGCTGCTTTGAAACCTACGCGGGCACCCGGGCGTTGATGCGGGAGTTCGAAGCGGGCGGAGGTCGAGCGAAGGAGGTGCGCGAGATCGCCGACGCTGCGCGCCGCGGCGAAGCGGCCGGTATCCGGGCATTCGAACGCATGGGCGAGGCCATCGCGGACGCGATCCGCTCGCTGCAGTGCATCCTCGACGTCGACGCAATCGTATTCAGCGGCGGGATCTCGCCGGCGTTCGATCTATTCGAGTCGACGTGCCGAGCGCGGCTCGTCGCGAACGCCTACGGACCGCCCCTGGGTGAGGTGCCGCTCCTCGTGAGCGAACTCGGAAGTCAGGCGGGCCAGGTGGGCGCGGGGTTGTTCTTCGAGCATTTCTGAGAATCGGGGGCTCAGAACTTCTCGCATTCGACGTGGACCGTCTCGGCGATGAAATCCCACCTGAAGGGGTCCGTCGCCTCCCCGGAACCGATCGTTTCGGTATCGCCGTCCTCTTCGGGATCACAGATCTCGCCGAACGGCACGATGCACCAATCGACCACGACGGGTACGTCACATTCGTTCACGATCAGGCCCGCACCGCGGAGCCCTGGAGCCGCCTGCAGAGACCAACAGATCTCACCGTCCAGCTCGCACTCCACATCCTCGCTCCCGCCAGTGCTATCGCCGCAACCCGTCGATGCCACCAGGGCCATGGCGATGGAACAGGACAGCGCCCAGCGTACGCGCCATCGCTTCTGGCGCCCGCCCCTCATCCAGGCCGCCGCACCGTGAAATCCCCCATCACGAGGACATCCATCCCGGTGCCGAGGAAGGTTCGGATCGCGTCGTCGGGGGTGTTCACGATCGTGTCGCCCTTGATGTTGAAGCTCGTGTTCATCAACACCGGGGTTCCGGTCTCCGCGCGAAAGCGATCGATCAGCGTCCAGTAGCGGGGATTGACGTCGCGCTTCACCGTCTGCGGTCGTGCGGTTCCATCGACGTGCACGATCGAAGGCACCTCTTCGCGGCGCTCCGGCTCGATCTCGAAGGTCAGGATCATGAAGGGCGACTCCTTCGCGTTCACGAGGTAGTCGTCCTTCGCCTCGTCGAGCATCGAGGGGCAGAAGGGACGCCAGGCTTCGCGAAACTTGATCACCTCGTTGACCTTGTCGTCCATTCCCGGGATGCGGGGGTTGCCGAGGATGCTGCGATTGCCGAGTGCGCGGGGCCCCGCCTCCATGCGCCCCTGGAACCAGCCGACGATCTTGCCCGCAGCGAGTTCAGCGGCGGTTTCGGCTTCGATCTCGCTGCTGCGTTCGTATTCGAGCCCCGCCTTCTCGAGCGCCTCGACGATCGCCTCGTCGGCGTGCTCGGGCCCGTAGTAGGTGTGCTCCATCCTCCACTTCGTCTCGTGGCCGAGTCGCGCATTCAACTCGAGCGCCGCACCGAGAGCGACCCCCGCGTCGTTCGCCACCGGCTGCACGAACATCTCGTCGATCAATCCGCTCTGCAGGATCTCGCCGTTGTTCTTGCAGTTGAGCGCGACGCCGCCCGCCAGACACAGGTTTCGCGAACCCGTCTGTGAGACCGCGCTTTCGACGAGGTGACGCGAAACGTCCTCCAACCGCTTCTGGATGGAAGCGGCGATGTTCTTGTGTCGCTGATCGATCGGCGCATCGTCGTCCACCCGCCGCGGACCGCACAGCCCCTCGAGGCGATCGACGCGAAACCGCCCCTGCGGAATCGAATAGCGGTAGAAGTACTTCGGATCGAGGGCGTAGCCATCGGCGGTGTCCCGGATGATCCCCGAGAGATCGAACTCGGGCTCGCCATACGAGGCCAGGCCCATCACCTTGTACTCGTCGTTGTTGCGAACGAAGCCCAGGTATTCGGTGAACTCGCTGTATGCGCGACCGAGGGAGTGAGGCACCTCGATCTCGCGCAGGGTCTCGATCTCGTTTTCGCGACCGTGGCCGATGTAGGTCGCCGTCGTCTCCCCGGCGCCATCGAAGTTGATCAGCGTCGCCTCGTCGAAGCCCGAGCAGCGAAAGCTGCTCGCCGCGTGACAACGGTGATGGTGGATGCAGGTGATCGGCGGCACATACGGGCCGATGTGTTCCTTGAATGCGCTCTTCAGCCCGCCGGCGACCAATTCGAGCGCATCGATCGTGAGCACGCCCAGGGGATACTCGGTCTTGAAGGCGAGGCCATTGCGCACGTAGGTCGAGAGCCGGTTCCAGACCAGGCCGGGGATGTTCATCCAGCCGTAGGCGACGTGGTCGACCTCCTCGATCGAGAGTCGCTGGCTCTCCAGGCAATAACGGATCGAGTGCGCGGGAAAGCCGCCGAACTGCTTGATGTGGACGAAGCGCTCCTCTTCGACGAAGGCCTTGAGCTCGCCATCGACCAGCAGGCAGGCGGCTGCGTTGTGCATGCCGCCAAAGCGTCGGAACAACCCATCGCGCAGGGTGCTGCCGTTGATGCCGAGGATGGTCGTCAAGCAGGTTCGGGCGGGTCGATCGCGCGCACGAAGCGCGCGGGGTTGCCGGCGTAGATACCGGGTTTCGTGATGTCCTTCGTCACCACCGAACCGGCGCCGATCACGACGTCATCGCAGATCGAAACCGGCATCAGCGTCGCATTGCTCCCCACCGAAACGCGATCGCCGATCACGGTGGCGTGCCATTCCGAGGTGTCGTAGGAGGGCCCCCCGGAGTGGAAGGGGTCATTGATGGTCACGACACCGTGGCCAATGAAGCAATCCTCTCCGATCGTCACCATCTCGCAAAGGAAGCTGTGGCTCTGCACGCGTGTGCGGGCGCCGATCGACACGTTGCGCTGGATCTCGACGAACGGGCCGACGAAGCAGCCATCGCCGATCCTGCAACCGTAGAGGTTGACCGGCCGCACCACGCGCACGTCTTTGCCGAACTTCACGTCGACGATGTCTGCGTCGATGAATCGAACGCCGTCCACGGTTCCCCCGCTGTTGGTCGCAAGCGAATCTTCGTTGCCGAATCGACGCGCAGGATAACCCAGCCCCCCTGTGCGCGTGCGAAGTGCCGTGCCCACGCGTGGGGCCCGCGACGGTGTTGGCTATCGTGGGCGCGCCATGTCCACGCCCCGCGTTTCCATCGCCATGACGACTTACAACGCGGGCCCCTGGCTGGCGGGGCAACTCGAGAGCTTCGTGCGCCAGACGCGGCCTCCGGATCAGCTGGTGGTCTGCGACGACGGTTCGAGCGATGGCACGATCGACGCCCTGCATCGCTTCGCGCAGGAAGCCCCCTTCGAGGTGCAGGTCGTGTGCAACGCCGAGAACCTCACCACCACCCCCAATTTCGAGCAGGCGGTCTCCCTGTGCACGGGGGAGTTCATCTTCTTCGCAGACCAGGACGACGTCTGGCACGAAGACAAGATCGAAACCCTCGTCGGCGTCCTCGAAGCCGACCCCGAAGCCGGCGCGGTGTTCAGCAACGGGCGGGTGGTGGACGAGAGCCTCGCCCCCCTCGGCTATACGCTGTGGGACTCGCTCTGGTTCACGCCGAGGGAACGTGCGCGCGTACGTGCCGAGCGCGAAGCCGAGGTATTCGTGCGCCACGTGGTCGCGGCGGGGACCACCCTCGCCTTCCGTTCGAGCTATCGCGACGTCTTCCTGCCCTTTCCCGAGCTGCACGATTGCCACGACGCGTGGGTCACCTTCAGCATCTGCGGGGTGGCGAAGGTGCGCATCGTCGAGCGCGACCTCATCGAGTACCGCCTGCACGGGCAGAATCAGTTCGGCCTGCAGCGCTTCAACCTGCGCGAGCAGTTCGCCAAGGCGAAGGAGCAGCTCGCGATTGGCGCCTTCCATCACAACGTCGTGTTCTTCACGACCGCGCGCGACCGCTTCCGCACAGTGGCGAGCGAGGGACGAACGCTGCGGCCCGAAGTCGTCGCGCTGGCAGAAGGAAAGATCCGCCATGCCGGGCTGCGCGACGCCATGACGGGCGGCTTCTTCGCCCGACTTCCCACGATCGTGCGGGAAACCCTGAACGGCGGCTACTGGCGCTTCGGCTACGGCGCAAGGAGCCTGGCGCAGGATCTCTTTTTGCGCTGAAGGCTCTTCCTACGCTGACGCTTTCCGCCCGATCGCAACGAACTCGTTGTGGGGAAAGACATGCCCCACGAAGCGTGGGAACGGAAACGAGTAGGCGCGCTGTTGCGGGGCACCCGCGCGCTCGAGAATCCGCTCGAGCTTCGGCGGGTCCATGAACTCGACATGGGTGGCGTCGCTGCGATAGCCGGCATCTTGCGGCGCGATCAACACGACGAGGCCTCCGACTCGCACATACTGCAGATAGCCCGCGATCAACGCGCAGGCGTGCTCGACGGTCATGTGCTCGACCACGTGCGCGCAGAGCAGGGAGTCGAACCGCTCGGGCGTCGCGTACTCCGACGCCTCGAAATCATCGGATACGAACGCCACGCACCCCCGCTCGCGCGCCGCCTCGACCGACTCGGCGTTGTGGTCGACCCCGACGCCATGGCGATCGAGATGAACGAGGTTGCGACCGATGCCACAGCCGACGTCGAGCACGAAACCGAGATCGAGGCCACGCACATGACGCCGGTACGGCGCCTGCACGTCGAACCAGCGCTTCCACCCCGCCTCGCCCAGCGTCTCGAGCCGGCGCGTGTAATCGGCGTCGCGTGTCGATCGCTCTTCGCTCATCGCGCGGACTGTACCCGCTCGTAGTGGCGCGAGGGGTCGACTCGGGGCCATTCGAACCCCGGCCCCTCCTGCTTGGTGAAGACGAGCCCCACGGTGAATACGGAGGCCGAACCGAGCAGAAGCGCTCCGAGCAGGACTCCGACTATTCCGCGTCGAAGTTCGTTCCCCGCGGCGAGCCAATCGTCGAGCACTTCACTCGCGTACACCGCAAACGGCACGACCGCCCCCAGCAGGTAGCTCGCCTTCACCGTCGCATACCAGGGATTGTTCCAGGTGAAGAACAGGTAGCCCGCGATGGTCAGCACGACGAGGGAGACGAAGACCGTATCCGCGCCGCCCGGATTTCGAATCGCACGTTTCACCCCGCGCACGAAACCGACGACGAAGGCCACCGTGGGAACCAGCCCGAAGAGCAACAGCAGCGTCCCCATGTTCTCCACTGGCGGCGCCGAGCGCGGCAACATCACGCGATGCCCATCGAACCAGAGCGTCGTGTAGGTCGCGCCCCAGACGGAATGCAGGAGATCCGGGGCCAGAACCTGGGGTTGCGTGAAGGTCGCCAATGGGAAGCGCAGATAGTCGGTCACGAAACGCTCACCCGGCGGCATGGTGAACATGATCTCGTGCACCGAGAGGTTCTGGGGATAGAAGTAGCCGTACTGCACGAAGTTGAGCGCGTAGGGCCAGCCACCGATCAGGCCTGCGACCACACCGAAGAGCAGGATGCGCGTGGCGGCCTCGTGAATGGCCCCGCGCTGCCATCCCGCGAGCGCCCAGGCCACACACGCCGCCCCGATCACGAGCACCCCCGTGAGCTTGGTGAGAAAGCCGAGTCCGGCGATCACTCCGAGGCCTGCGATCGCGGCAAGAGACAAGCCGCCCTCCTCCACGCGATCGAGATCGATCGCCACCCCGAGGACCACGAGGGAGATCAACGCACTCGAAACGATCTCCTCGCCCAGCATCGCGCTCATGTAGAGGTGCACGGGGAGGAAGAGGATCAGCGCCGCTGCGAGCAGGCTTCGCAAGCCACGCCCGGGCGCGCTCCTGCGCACCCACACCACCGCGCACACCGCCGACGCCAACCCGATCGCACTGCTCATCAGGCGAACGGCGACCGTGATCTCCTGCGGGCCACCCCCGATCACCCGCCCGAGCGACCCCGAGAGGTAGTAGAAGAAGGGGGGATGCGCGGTCGACCACCCTTCGTCGGGACGCGGCAGGCGCCAGGAAATCAACAGATGTTCGATGTACTCCCAGTTCGCCGGTGCATCGAACCCGAAGTGCAGCGGATAGTGGATCGCGTTGTGCACGCGAATCGCAACCGCAACGAACGCGAGGACGACGAGCGGACCCACTCCGGCCAGCCAGGTCGATCGCCCACGTGGTTCGAGTTGCTCGCTCACGAGTCCCCGCTATCCCGCCTTGCGCTTGGACGACTTTCGCTTGGCCTTCGACTTTTTCGGTTTCGGTTTCGCCCGACTCTTGCCCGACCCGGGCAGGACCTCCTCCAGGACCCGTCGCAATGTGTCCTCGATCGACTCGGCCTCGCCCTCGATGTGATCGCGCAACGCCCGGTTGATCAGGGCCTGGTAGCTTCCGCCGCCGGCCTTCTGGACCTGCTTTCGAAACCACTCGAGTACGTCATCATCGATGCGAATCGTGATACGGGACTTGCCGGGTGAAACCGGCAGAACCGCGCCACGCCGCCCCTTCGAGAAGTCGTATTCCTTCTTCATCGCCTCGCCTCGTACTGAAGGCGCTCTCTGCGCGTGGCACGCCGCGCAGAGATCAATCTCGGCTCATCGCCAGTCCAGCTGTATACGACAACCAGAACTCGCCCCGTTGCGTCTGCACCGGTCGTCACGAATCGCTCCTCATTGTGATCCGCATCGCTGATCGTGAGGGCCATGTCGTCCTCCAGCACCACCACGGCATCCGCGAAGTCGATCTGATGCTTGGCAATGTTGGCCGCCGACTTTCTCGGGTCCCACCGTACCATGCCCACGAATATGCACAAATGTGCATCTAGGGGGCCGACCACTTGCGACCGATTCGGGCCCCGGCGTGAACCGCTGATCGCGACCGCTCCGCCCCGACAACTGCTACAAGATCACGCGGCCTCAACTCTCACGTGAATTCAAGGAGCCTGCCGGTGAGCCTCCTCAAACGCTTCCTGGGTCTCGACGTCGACGACGCGAGCACGACCCCGTCTCCCGGTCTGGACCGGATCATCACGGCGCTCGAGGGGATGCCGCCGGAGCGTGCACGCTATCTCGCGGCCTTTGCCTGCGTGCTCGCGCGGGTGGCCCACGCGGATCTCGAGGTCGACGACAGCGAGGTGGAGGCGATGCGTCGCGCGACCGCTTCGCTCGCAAATCTCAGCGACGAAGAGGCCGCCCTCGCCGTCGACATCGCGGTGAACCACACCGTCGAACACGGCGGCACCCAGAACTACCTGGTCACCCGCGAGTTCAAGGAGATGGCCAACCGCGAACAGCGCATGGGCCTGGTCGAGTGCCTGTTCGCCGTGGGCGCCGCCGACGGGACGATCTCCACCACCGAGAGCGGCGAAGTGCTTAAGATCGCCGAAGAGCTCGGCCTCTCACGCAGCGAGACCATGGCGCTGCGCTCGGGCTGGAAGGACCACCTCGCGGAGTTTCAGGGGCTCAAGCGCTGAGCCGCTCCCGAAACACCTCGATCACCCGGTGAAGCGCCGCCTGGGTGGGGTGACCGCCTTCGTCCACCAGATCGGTCGTCACCACCGAGTGTGCGGCCCGGGTCAACCCGTGCGGATTGCCCGGGGTCGAGTCGATTTCGATCGCTTCGAAGCCATCGCCCAACTCGGCTTCGAGCCGGCGGAAGCGTTCGCCGGGACACATCGGATCGCCGCTGAACCGCATGCCCAACACGCCGACCCCTTCGTTCGCGCGCTTCTTCACCACTTCGAGATCAGCGTCCGACAGGTGCAGGGCCTCGCGATGCGATGCACTGACGCCGAACGGGAGTGAGGGCTGACTGAGCACCGGCGCCATCACGCTCTCGTCGACCATCAGCGAGAGTGCGAAGTTGCCCGTCAGGCACATCCCGATCGCCCCGACACCGGGGCCACCGCATTCGTGATGCGCGTGGCGACACAGCGCGCGCAACCAATCGGTGATCGGGCTCGACTCGTTCTTCGCAAGCACCGTGAACTCGCGCGAGATGCACGCGCGCGCCATCTGCCCGAACAGGTAGGGAACGCTGATCTCCTTGTTGGGCCTACCGAACATGTGCGGCATGTAGGCGGTAAAGCCCTCGTCGGCGACGCGACGCGCAAAGCCCGCGACCTGGGGCGTGATGCCGGGGATCTCGTGCATGATCACCACACCGGGACCACTGCCGCGCTTGTAGACCGGACGCGCCTCGCCGTCGTACGCGAATTCGAAACAGTCGAAACCTTCCAGGGACATCGGGGGGAGCCTCCTTGTGGGCGAGGTGCGCTGGCCATGGACCGGAACCGTGTGCGATCCGCATCGCGAACGTAGCTCGCACGCAGCGCTCCGGCGTACCGTTCATCACGAGACTCGCATCTCCCTCCACAGCCCGGGCGCGATGGAGCTTTGAAGCCCCAGCCGGTATCGTGGGCCCCGATGGAAACCCTCGATTGGCAGGGCTGGTTCACGCTCGGAGTGATCTTCCTCGTCCTGCTCGCCATGATTCGCGGCATCGCGTCGCCCGACTTCGTGATGCTCGGTGGCCTGATCAGCCTCGCCGCGGCGGGAGTCCTCGCCCCCAGCGAGACGTTCGTGGGCTTCGCGAACCCAGCGGTCGCGACCGTCGGGGCGCTCTTCGTCCTCTCGACCGCCATGCGGGAAACCGGGGCTCTCGAGATCACCCTCGGGCGCCTCTACGGAAAGGCGAAGAGCGAACTCAGCGGCATGGCTCGCAGTCTGCCGGTCCTCGCGAGCCTTTCAGGCTTCCTCAACAATGCCCCGATCGTCGCCATGATGACGCCGTTGCTGATCGACTGGTGTCGTCGACATCGCATCGCACCCAGTCGGATGCTCATCCCGCTCTCGTACTCGACGATCCTGGGCAGCTCGTGCACGGTGATCGGGACCAGCGTCACCCTCATGGTCGTGGGTCTCGTGGCCCAGAGCGGAATGGAACCGATGACGCTCTTCGAGGTGGCGCCGGTGGGTGTGCCGATTGCGCTCACGGGCCTGCTCTATCTCATGTTCGTCGCGCCGCGGATCCTGCCCGAACGCATCGACCCCGCTTCCGACGTCGGACAGAAGAGCCGCGAGTACACCGTCGCAATGCTCGTCGAAGACGACTGCCCCCTGATTGGCCAGGGCATCGAGCAGGCCGGCCTGCGCGACCTTCCCGGTCTCTTCCTCTTCGAGATCCACCGGGGCGAGCGCATCATCCGCAACGTGGGGCCCCTCGAGAAGATCCATGGCGGCGATCGGTTGATCTTCGCCGGCGTCGTTTCGACCATCGTCGACCTGCAGCGCATCCGGGGCCTCGTCCCCATCGGTGACGAGGACCTGCCGGCCCGCGGCTCGTCGCAGCATCGCTTGACAGAGGCCGTGATCTCGAGGTCGTCGCCGCTGGTGAACCGTACGCTCAAGGACGCGAACTTCCGCACGATCTACAACGCGGCCGTGATCGCCGTGCACCGCAACGGCGAACGCGTCCAGGGCAAGATCGGGCAGATCGTCCTGCGCCAGGGCGACACCCTCGTGTTCCAGGCGACGTCGAACTTCGCCGAACGTCACAAGAACAGCCCCGACTTCTACCTCGTGAGCGAGATCGAAGACTCGCAGATCCCCGCCCACGAAAAGGCCTGGCTCGCGATCGGCACCTTCATCGTGATGGTGATCCTGGCCGCGACCGAGGTGGTGCCGATCGCCATCGGTGCCTTCCTGGCTGGCGGCCTGCTCGTTGCCGCGCGCTGCATCTCGGGCACGATGGCCCGCAAGAGCGTCCAGATGCACGTGCTCATCGTGATCGCGTCCGGGCTCGGTATCGCTTCGGCCATCGAGAAGACCGGGGCCGCCACGGCGATCGCGCACCTGCTCGTTTCGCAATCCGAGGCCTTCGGCGCGCTCGCGATCCTGGCGACGGTCTATCTGCTGACGAACGTGATGGCGGAGATGCTTCACCACAATGCGTCGGCGGCCATCATGTTTCCCATTGCGGTGGCGGCCGCCAACGAAGCCGGCCTCGACCCGCGCGGTTTCATCATCGCGGTCACCATGGGCGCCCAGCTCTCGTTCTCCTCCCCCGTCGCCTACCAGACCCACCTGCTGGTCTACGGCCCGGGCGGCTACCGCTTCACCGACTTCGTGAAGGTGGGGCTGCCGCTCAACCTGATCTGTGCGGCGATCGCCCTGTTCGTGATCCCGATCGTCTGGCCCTTCTAGCGCCCCTCGAGTTCGAGCTGGCAACGGCGCAGACCGAGTGCCAAGCTTCGCCCCCATGGACATCCGCGAAGCTCTCTACACGACCCGCGCCATGCGCCGGGTGAAACCCGACCCCATCCCCCAGGACGTACAGAAGCGCATCCTCGACGCCGCGATCCGCGCACCCAGCGGCGGCAACACCCAGGGCTGGCGCTTCCTCTTCGTCGATTCGCCCGAGATCAAGGCGAAGCTCGGCCCGCTCTACCGCGACGGCCTCGGCACCGTGTTCGGCTCGATCTACAAGGATCGCCACGACGCGGCCCAGGCCGATCCCGAAGCCGAGGAAAGCAAGCAGTTCATGAAGATGTACAAGTCGGCGATGTGGCTGGCGGACAACTTCGAGAGCTATCCGCTGCTGCTCTTCGCCTTCTGCCAGGGCGACCCGACGGGCGCATCGCTTTTCCCCGGTGTGTGGAGCGCCATGCTCGCCGCGCGCGCCGAAGGTGTGGGCACCGCGATGACGAGCGTGATGCTCTTTCACCAGAAAGAGATGTTCGAGATCCTCGGCGTGCCGCAAGACGAAGGCTGGAGCTTCGGCTGCACGATCACCTTCGGCTACCCGACGGGTCGCTGGGGCGTCGCGCCGCGAACCCCCGCCCACGAAGTCGCCTTCCGCAACCAATGGGGCGAGGACATCGGCTTCGAGATCCCCGAACCGCTCTGGCCCGACGGGAAGTAGCCGAAGAACCTTCGACACAAACGCACGTAGGCGACCACTTCACCCGAGAACCTCTCGGAGTGGTCGACGACAATGCGCAGTGCTCGAACCGCGACCGGCTGTGCCCTGATCCTGGCGGTGCTCCTCGCTGCCAGCGCCCAGGGCGCAACCATCACGCAAGAGTTCCTCCTCGACCCGATTCCAGCGACCGGGTCGGGGAGTTGCCTCCCTCCTGGTCAATTGCCACCGCAATGCCAACACGAAGAAGACTGGACGTCTCACTTCCCGAATCCGCTCTTCGTAATCGACCGATTCGATCCGGCTATGGGCGAACTCCGGAGCGTGACGTTCGATTCGCTCGTCACCGTCGAGATCTCCACGGACTACGGCTCCACGGTCAGCGGCTTCCCTCCCAATGACACGACGAGCATGAGCTTCGACTGGGACCTGTATCTCGACCTGGGCGTGGCATCACTGAGCCTGGGCTCCGGCGGGGCGAGTCAATCGCAGGCGACTTGCGAGGGCCCCTGCACCCTGGAATGGTTCCTGTCTTCCAGTGAACAAGTCGTGATCGTCGACGACCTTTCTCATTTCATCGGGACCGAAACGACTCTCGCCTTTAGCGACGGTGGCTATGTGGCGAGCGAGATCTATCTCGACGATGTCGACCCAAGTCAGGCTGGGCGTTGGGAACTGACGGTCACCTACACCTACGTCCCCGAGCCCTCGACCGGCCTCCTCGTGTCGCTGGGCCTGGCCGCCGTCGCCGCGCGGCGGCGCCCCCGGACCTCCCACTAGTCGAAACGAAAAGAGCCGGCGTCCGCGAAGGACACCGGCTCTTCGTGTTTCGATGATCAGGCGATCTATTCGTCGTCGTCCGGAATCTTGGAGGCGTACTTCTCCTTGAGTTCCTTCGTGACGTCGGCGGTCGCCGGGGCGTACTTCGAGAACTCCATCGAGAACTCGGCCTTGCCCTGGGTGGACGACCTCAGATCGGTGGAATAGCCGAACATGTCGGCCAGCGGCACGTCGGCCTGGATCTGCACGAAGCCGTCGGCGTCGTAGGTGCCGATCACCTGACCGCGGCGCTGCATGATCGTCTTGAGGATCGCGCCCTGGAACTCGCTCGGGCCTTCGACCTCGAGCTTCATGATCGGCTCCATGATGATGGGCTTCGCCTTCTGGAAGCCCTCGCGGAAGGCACCGCGCGCGGCCGCCTGGAAGGCCATCTCCGAGGAGTCGACCGCGTGGCTCTGACCGTCGTTGATCACGACGCGCAGACCCAGCACCGGGAAGCCGATGAGCCGACCCTTGTCGAGGCAGCTCTCGAAGCCCTTCTGCACTGCGGGGATGTACTCCGTCGGAATCACACCGCCCTTGATCTGGCTGTCGAACTGGAAGTCCTTGTTGCCCTCGTCGTCCTTCTCGATCGGCTCCATGTAGCCGGCGACCTTGCCGTACTGACCCGAACCACCCGTCTGCTTCTTGTGGGTGTAGGAGAAGTCGGCGCGCTGGCTGATCGTTTCGCGGTAGGCCACCTGGGGCGCACCCGTCTCGACCTCGCAATTGTACTCGCGCGCCATGCGCTCGACGTAGACCTCGAGGTGCAGCTCGCCCATGCCGGAGATGACCGTCTCGTTGCTCTCCGGATCGACGCCCGCGCGGAAGGTCGGATCCTCACGCACGAAGCGACCGAGGGCCTTGCCCATGTTGTCCTGGCTCTTCTGGTCCTTTGGTTTGATCGAGAGCGAGATCACCGCGTCCGGCACGTGCATCGAGCTCATCGCGTAGTTGAGCGAGCCATCGGTGAAGGTGTCACCCGAGGCGCACTCGATACCGAAGAGCGCGACGATGTCGCCGGCCCCGGCCTCGTTGATGTCCTGCATCTCGTCCGCGTGCATGCGCACGAGGCGACCGACCTTGTGCTTCTTGCCCGTGCGGCTGTTGATGATCGTGGTGCCCTTGCCGACCTTGCCCTGATAGACGCGCACGTAGGTGAGCTGGCCGTAGCGACCGTCTTCGAGCTTGAAGGCGAGCATCACGAGGGGCTTGTCGATCTCGCTGATGATCTCGACTTCGGCCTCGTCGTTGTCGAGGTCGACACCGGTGTTCTTGATCTCCGTCGGGTTCGGCAGGTAGGCCACCACCGAGTCGAGCAGCTTCTGGACACCCTTGTTCTTGTAGGCCGAGCCGAGGTAGACGGGCGTCAGGTCGAGGGAGAGCACGCCCGCGCGGACGGCCTCGTGGATCATCTCGTCCTTCACGTTCTCCTCGAGGATCGCCTCCATCAAGGTCTCGCTGAACATCGAGACGGCGTCGAGCATCTCCTCGCGCGCGGTCTCGGCATCCGACTGCATGGAGTCGGGGATTTCCTTCTCGACGACGTTCTCGCCGTTGTCGCCCTCGAAGTAATAGGCCTTCATCGTGAGCAGATCGACGACGCCCTCGAAGTTGGCCTCGAGGCCGATGGGCAGCTGCATCATCACGGCGTTGTGGCCCAACTTCTCTCGGAGTTGTTCGGTCACCTTGAAGGGGTTCGCGCCCGAGCGGTCGAGCTTGTTGATGAAGGCGATGCGCGGGACGTTGTAGCGCTTCATCTGGCGGTCGACGGTCATCGACTGCGACTGCACGCCGGCGACGCCGCACAGGATGAGCACCGCACCATCGAGCACGCGCAGTGCACGCTCGACCTCGATCGTGAAGTCGACGTGGCCGGGGGTGTCGATGATGTTGATGTTGTGGTTGTCCCAGACGCTGTGGGTCGCGGCGCTCGCGATCGTGATGCCGCGCTCGCGCTCGAGCTCCATCGAGTCCATCGTGGCGCCGACTTCGTCCTTGCCGCGCACTTCGTGGATGGCGTGAATCTTTCCGGTGTAGAAGAGAATGCGCTCGGTGAGCGTGGTCTTCCCGGAGTCGATGTGGGCACTGATGCCGATGTTTCGGATGGTCGACAGATCGCTGAACATGGTCTGGCCTTCTATGCGTTCGTTGCGTTGCGCTGGGTTGCCCCGGAATGGAAGGGTCCCATCAGCAGGGCATTTCGCGCCGGGTGTTGCCGGCACGCTGCCGCTCGGTGATCGGGATCTTCGGCTTCCGGACGAAACCGCTGAAACCCTCATCGCTCGATGCGTCGACTTCGCTTGTTGACGCGATTTCGCTG
The DNA here is from genome assembly GCA_028278345.1 of Myxococcota bacterium. Taxonomy (GTDB): domain Bacteria; phylum Myxococcota_A; class UBA9160; order UBA9160; family UBA4427; genus DUBZ01. The sequence continues at coordinate 12,119 of JANQEL010000052.1, read as the reverse complement.
AGGTTTTCGCGGCGAATATGGATTGCCTGCGATGGCTCGTTCTGGCGGGGGAAACCCGCGCTGGGGACGCGCACGGGTCTTTAGTGGCCGCGCACTCTAGCGGGGTGTCAATGGCTTTTCCAGCAGGCAAGCCCGCGTCCACACTGGCGAATCGCGGATCCCCGGGGGAATCACCCCTCTCGGAAGTGCGCGGTCATGTGGTGCTCGAGGGCGTCGTCTGCGTAGCGAGAATCGCGGCCGACCGGACACGCCAGCCGCGCGTCGCAGCGGGCGGCGCAGCGGGGGTCGCGGTGCCGCGATTCGCTGCAGCGCTCGATGTCGATTCCGGCCGCTCCCACGGCCCCGGCCGGACAGGCGTCGATGCAAGGTGCCGCGCAATCAGCGCAAAAGTCGGGGACCGCCGGGGCTTCGATGCTCGGCGGCGGTTGGCGGTCGCAGAGCAGGAGCGCCCGAATCGCGAACCAGGGGCCGTGCGTCGGGTGCAGCAGCATGCCGATGCGACTGCGCGCGCCGAAGCCTGCGGCGTGGGCGATGGCGACGAAGTCGGCGAAGCCCCTCTCCCCCGGACCGCGACGCTCCCAGTAGAAGAGCGGGCGCTGCAAGGCGCCCGCTGCTTCCAACCGACGCCCCGCTTCCGTCACGCATTCTTCGCACGTTTCATCGAGGGGATGCGCGCTGTCCGGCCGCTGCGCGCGGGCGTATCGATAGAAGGACGAGCCGGCCGAGCCGATCACGTAGACGAAGCGCGAGCCGGCAAGCAGCTGTTGGCTGCGCCAGGCGGCGGGCACGAGTTCGTCGTAGCGGTCGGCGGTGAGGACCCCGGCGAGGTCGAGGCCACAGGCTTCGAGTTCGGGCGAGAGGCCCAGCGCACTCGGCGCGCAGCTCATCCGAGCCGGTCGTCCTCTTGGACACCCAACTCGGCCGCGGCGGTCTTCTTGCCGTCGGCGCCGCGGGCCTTGGCGACAAAGACCGAGCCCTTGCCGCAGGCCACCACGAGGCCGCCCTCGCGCACCGCAACGACGCTGCCTGGCGTCGACTTCGAATCGCCCTCTTCGAGCTTTCCGCCGAACAGCCGCACGTCGTCCTCACCGAGCTTCGTGAGTGCCCCCGGCGAGGGATCGCAGCCGCGAATCTTGCGATCGACCACGACGGCGTCTTCGCTCCAATCGATGCGCGCCGCGTCGTCGTCGACGAGGCCCTGCTCGCTCGCGCCCTCTTCGCTCTGCTCGACGTATTGCGCCGTTCCGTCGGCGACGGCCTTCACCGCGTCGACCATCGCCTCGACCCCAAGCGGATAGAGTTTGTCGAAGTAGAGGGAACCCATCGTGTCGCTGTCGCTGATCTCCACGCCACCGCGCTGGACGACCAACGGCCCGGCGTCGACGCCCTCGGTCACCTTGAACACGCTGACACCGCTCTCGTTCGCGCCGAGCATGATCTGCCAAGAGAGCGCGGCTCCGCCGCGGTAGGCGGGCAGGAGGGATGGATGGAAACACAGCGACCCGAGCGGTGGAGCGTCGGTGATTTCGGGTGGAATGATCGCCGTGGTGAACGGCAGCACGTTCAGATCGACCTCGAAGGAGAGGTACTCCTCGACGATCTCGGGCTTGGCCACGCCCTTCTTGCGAAAGTACTTGTAACGCAGGAGCGGCCAGCCGCGTTCCTCGGCCAGGACCGCGAGGGGATCCGGACGTCCGGCGTCCGGCGGCGCGTAGACCACTGCGATCTCGAAGCCCGCTTCTGCGAGCTTTTCGGTGACCTCCGCACCGAAAGGGGCCTGACCGATGATGGCGAGCTTGAGCGACATGTTTCGTTGACCTCTTCTAGAAGCGGTTATCGACCCTGAAGCGACGCCCGATCGCCGACCTTGCTGTAGAGACGGGCGGGGTTGCCGGTCACCACCGTATGGGGCTCGACGATGCCGCGCACCAGCGAGCGCGTGCCCACGACACTTTCGCGCCCGATGGTCGCTCCGCGCAAGATCGTCGAATCGGCGGCGATCCAGACGTGATCCCCGATGCGCACCGGAAGGCTGACCTCGGGATGCTCGGTATCGACGGCGTGCTGGTCCGAATCGAAGACCCGCGAGCCCATGCCGAGCAGCACGTTCTCGCCGACGTCGATCTCGCTCTTCGAACTCAGCATGCAACTGTTGAGCTGGGTGCCGCGGCCGATCCGGATACGGCCCCCCTCGAAGGCACGCAGGAAGAGCGGGCCGAGTTCACTGCGCAGCCACACGTCGTCTTCGATCACGACCTCGGCACCCGCCGCCACGCTGATCCGCACCCCATCGCGGATGCGCTCGGCCACCACACCGCGCCCGATCGTGAGCTTGCCAGTCGGGGCCACGTCGATGCGCGCAGCCACCAGGTTCGTGCTTGCCTCGGGGTGGATCGAGACCCCGGGATGCTGGGACATCCAGACCCGCAGGCGCAGCCGATCCACCGCGTGCACGAGGTGCAGGTAGAGGACCTGCAGGCGGAAGAGCAGCCGGGAAGCCATCACCGGGGGCTTCGGACCGGGCGTTCAGCCCTGGCCGGGGCCGCTCTGCCCTTCGCGCAGACGGAAGGTGATGAAACCGTGGGTCGGGTCATAGGGAGAAAGACCGACCGTCACGCGATCGCCGGGGATCACGCGGATGCGAAAGCGCCTCATCCGACCCGACAGCTGTGCCGTGACTTCCTGACCGGATTCGAGGGTGATCTGATAGCGGCCACCGCCCAGAATCTTGTCGACACTGCCTGTCGCCTGGATGAGATCGTCTCGCGCCAAATGCTCGCTCCTGTGGATGGCCCGTACGGCCCTCCGGATCGGCGCAGACCCTAGCGGAAATGGACGCACCTCGGAAGCCAGCGCGAGGGGACGCGACCGCGCCCCTCGAGAGATGCTAGTTTCCGCCGCCGCGGAGAGGTGGCGGAGCTTGGCTGAACGTACCTGATTCGAAATCAGGCGTACCGGCAACGGTACCGAGGGTTCGAATCCCTCCCTCTCCGCCATTTGGTCTCGGCCTACGGCCGAAGCCCGCCGCGCAGCGCTGACTCAACCGGCCGTGAGGACTCTCATGCTACTAGATCGGGAAATCGGCGACGGGTCACGCGGTTCGCGTATACCCGCGCGGCACTCACCAAGCGCCGCGCGCGCAGATAGATCGACATCCTTCCATCCGCCGGACGCCTTCGGAACAAGAGGCGCGTCCCGAGGGAATTCGAGCTGTTCGCCGATTCTATCGAGGCCGGTTCTCTGGGGACCGGTCATCGTGAGCGGGGACCCAACAAACCTTGGCGCAATTTCGGAGTGAGCGCCGAACTGGTTTGCATTCCCGATGCAGATGCAACTCTACGTTTCGGACTCCACCGGCTCGACATCGCCGGTCGTAGTTGCGGCGGAACCCAACTTCTTCCACGCTGGCCGTCCATTCGGTGATCTTGAGGCGACATCAATGACCAACCGCAAGAAGTCACCAGAACCGCAGCTGTACCGCCTCTTTTTGAACAACCGCACTTCCGGATTCGTCTCGGCCGCTACTTCATCCGTCGAGGTGTCGCGACGACTATCGGTTGACATGTGAATCTCCCGTCAGCGGCCTGTAGAGCCGGGGCTCGCGTGCGTAGGTTCGTTTCATTAGGTGCTTTAGGGGCCAGTAGAGCTGATCTGCCGCAGCGGCCGCGACGTGAAAGCCGGCCGCGAGTTCGCCATCGTGACGCGGTCGAAACGCCCCCGCGTCGGGGGTATCGAGCGCGAGGAATCCAACGATTTCATGGTCTGATGCTGTCGGACGACGGCTGTCGCGAGCGCGGGCCCGAATCGGAATCACGAGGACACTTCGGTACCGGGTCCAAAAATCTGGAGTCGGGTTTCGGTACTTCCCGTTTCTGAACTCCGTTTCCAGATCATCATTGACAGAGAAAAATTTCAGATCCTTCTCAAAGATCTCGAGAAACGCTGTTGACGACGTAAGCGGATACGCTGCTTCTTCGCTCGTTCGACGAGCTTGTGAGACAGGGTCGCGTACAAGGCACAACACTAGCGGCGGTTGGTCTGAATTCTGAGCTTGCTGCGGTTCGTTCGTGTTGGCCGAGTCAAAGGCGCGAATCTCGGGTGGGTCGCCGAAGATCTTGATGCAGGCGGCGGTTGGTTGCTTCGTGACGTACTTCTCGAAGTACGTCACAAGTTCAAGCAAGACGTGTCCAAGAGAACTATGCACTTTTCCAGCACAGTTCGTTCTTTCAACGTCATCCCGGAAGTCCGTTTCGCTGACCACGGTCTCGATGTCTCGAATGCGATGGCTCAAGTTGTGAGACAACTTCCAACCGTCCATTTCCTGCTCTACGGCCAGGCGGAGCGCGAAAGTGAGGTTCGAGTTTTCTTCTTCACTAGCCGAGCATTGCGAAGCCAAGGCGTCGCGCTCATCTTTCACCGCCTGCAAGTGTTGTGCCCCGAGCGCGCTCTTTCGTTCCACTATGTTCTTTGTGATGGCTGCTGCTATCGCCGCGGCCACTGTGCTGACCCCGGCGACAATTTCGACTCCTACCTCAGTTGCCACTGCGCTCCCCCAAGGTTTCGACCGCCCGCGTTGCACGTCGAGAGCAACTCAAGCCTGCATCTGGTGCGTTTCGGCTCGTCAGGGATTCGGGTCGTCGTATTGCCTGCGAACCGAGAACTATGGTCGCACGATTCTGGAACGAGCCCGGGATCCTACTTGGCTGGCGGGCTAGTCGTCCAGCAGAATCGTGCAAAGGCTGTCGTTTTCAAGAACAGAGGCGACCGACCGGAATACTGCACTGGTATGCGGGAAGCGAGAATCGACCCTTGCTGACTAGCTCTCATGACGCACACTCCCCAGAATCTCGAACGAAGATCCTAATCGCCCCGAGATCGATGGTGGTGCTTCGTTCGCCAAGTATGAGGCTCCACGAACCCACCGAACATCTCAGGTGTGGACCACCATCTCTTTCGGTTGACTGTCGATTCGCGACATACCCGCCCTCGACGTTCCTTCGTCCTTCCGTTCTCGCGAATTGGCGTCGATCCGGTGTCGACCAAACAGCGGCGAGAAGAATGCGGTGCGATATCGCGAACTCCTCGCCTCGTGGTTGGACTCTGTCTCTCCAGCAATCTCACTTGTTCTGAGCCGAGACAACAAGATTGCCAGCTCTATGTGCTCGTCGGCACCGCCCCAGGGGTCATGACTTACCCTCGTCGTCTGGCGTGATCCGAATCAAAGAGCTCGGGGACGTGACGAGCTCGCATCTCCGGTCTCGTGATCGGGGCCGGTCAGCTGATCCAACCAACTGAGAGAAGCCGGTCTGAGTGGCGCGGCTCCCGAACAGTGCCGAGATTCCACGGGCCATGCCGGGGCTGCACGCTGGGTTAGACATTTCTCTGCTCACGGGCGCGATTTCCCTGCTCTCGATCGCAGGGAATCAGTCGCCGTGGCCGCAAGTCGTCGCAGGAATTCCGACTCTGGTCTTGTTCGGCGTTCAGAAGTCGAGGGTATTCCCTGTGCTTTCCCTACAGACCAGGGAATCGATCCCAGAGGCGAGTTCGCCCCAGACTCCCCCCGCCGCAGTGGGGCGCGCCTCGCGCCGGCAAAGCGATCGCGGCTGCCTTGTCGCATGAATTGCTCGCGACAGGCCGTGGGACCTTGAATTCGGGACCCCTGGGACTAGCAGTAGAAATGTGAGGCAGTGCAGCGTAGAAGTGGTTCCGCACTTTAAATCTGATGCTTCGCGCGAATCGCGACTCCAGGGAGGCACGATGACGGATATCAAGAAGATCCTCGTTCCATACGACTTCTCGGAAGATGCGGGTTCCGCTCTGGAGCTTGCGACGACGTTGGCGAAGAAGTTCGACGCCCATGTCACAGTGCTCCACTGCTACCAGCAAAACGTCGCCGGGGCGGCTTCGCTCGGCGTAGATGCTCCGGATGAGTTCTTTCACGCCCTGAAGAAGGCGGCGAGTGAGAAGCTCGAGGCCGTACGAGACCGTCTGCACGGCGAAGGCCTCGTCGTCAGCACGAAGGTGCGTTCCAACCTTCCGTCCGAGGCGATCTGCGAGGTCGCGAACGAAATCGACGCCGACCTCATCGTGATGGGAACCCGTGGCATCAGCGGCCTCAAGCAGGTCATCGTCGGAAGCGTGGCCGAGCGCACCGTTCGCGGTGCACCCTGCCCCGTCGTGACCGTCAAGGCCGATTGAGGCTGCGCTCGAGCCCGTTCCCCATCGAGTTGAAACGCAGGGCGCCTTCCTGCGCCGACGAAGCCACGCGGCGTCCGTTGCGGCGGTAGATCGAGCCCAATGCAAGGCCCCGCTCGTGGCGGGCTGCCGGGCTGTGCATCGCGTGGAGATGCCACTCGTTGAAGTCGACCACGTCGTGGAACCAGATGGTGTGGTCGAGGCTTGCGCCGGTGAACTCGCCAGCGTCCTTGTGCGGGAGCGCCGGCGTCGACAGGAAGGCGCGATCGCTTGCGAAGACCAGCGCCGCGGTATGTAACACGGGGTCGTCCGGCAGTGGTTGCATCGGGCGCATCCAGATCCAGTAGTTGGGATCGCTGCGTTCACCCGTCGGGTCGTCGGTTCGACAGTCGATCGGTTGCTCTTCCCAACCGGGCTTGTCGCGCACCCGATCCCGATTCGGTAGCGCCTCCGGAGCGGGCACTTCGGGCATCGGGTCTTGATGCTCGACGCCCGGGACGTTGGCGGTGAAGCTCGCCAGCATCTGGAAGATGCGCTTTTCGCCCTGGAAGGCGCGCACCTCGCGAACCTGGAAGTTGCGCCCCTGCTTGATGCGATCGACCTCGTAGCGGATCGGGCGCTCGGACTCGCCGGGGCGCAGGAAGTAGAGGTGCAGCGAGTGGATCGGCCCGACATCGGCGGTGCGCGCCGCGGCGACGTACGCCTGCGATGCGACCAGCCCGCCGTAGAGCCGCTCGCGATAGCCGCGGCCTCCCGGTCCGGCGCTGCCGACGAATTCGTCGGCGGCCGCCGTCTCGAGATCGAGTCGGGCGATCAGTCGTTCGATCTGATCGGACATGGGTCCTGCTCGGAGCCTTCCGCCACGCCCCCGATCAAGGACCGCTGAAGACACCGCCCGTGCTCTCGGCCCCTTCCGCGTAGTAGGCGGCCTTCGGGTCGTAGTCCATGCCGCCGTTCTCGATGCGGTGCGCGATCTCGGCGCGACCCACCACGTGCCAATGCACTTCATCGGGGCCGTCGGCCAGGCGCAGCGTTCGCTGGTTTGCGTAGAGCCGGGCCAGCGGAGTCCACTGGGTGACGCCCGTGCCGCCGTGGATCTGGATGGCGTCGTCGATGATGGCGCACACGCGGATCGGCACGAGGGCCTTGATGGCGCTCACCCAGACGCGGGCCTGTGCGTTGCCCAGAACGTCCATCGCCTTGGCGGCCTTGAGCACCATCATGCGCATGGCTTCGATCTCGATGCGCGCCTTCGCGATCATCTCGGTGTTCTTGCCGAGGTTTGCGAGGTTCTTGCCGAAGGCCTGGCGGGTGATGCCGCGATCGACCATCAACTCGATCGCGCGCTCCGCCGCGCCGATCGAGCGCATGCAGTGATGGATGCGGCCGGGGCCGAGGCGGACCTGCGAGATCTCGAAGCCCCGCCCCTCGCCGAGCAGGATGTTCTCCTTCGGCACGCGACAGTTGTTGAAGCGCAGGTGCATGTGGCCGTGTGGAGCGTCGTCGTCGCCGAAGACGTGCATCGCACCCACGATCTCCACACCGGGGGTGTCCATCGGGACGAGGATCTGGGATTGGCGCTGGTGGGGCGGGCCATCGTCGTTGGTCTTCACCATGACGATCATGATCTTGCAACGCGGATCGCCGGCGCCCGACGAGAAGTACTTGTCGCCGTTGATCACCCACTCGTCGCCTTCGAGATCGGCGCGGCAGGCGATGTTCTTCGCGTCCGAGGAGGCGATGTCGGGCTCGGTCATGATGTAGGCGGAGCGGATCTCACCGTTCAGCAGGGGTTCGAGCCACTGCTTCTTCTGCTCGGGAGTCCCGACGCGCTCGAGCACCTCCATGTTGCCCGTGTCGGGCGCCGAGCAGTTGAGCGTCTCGGAGGCCATGCGGTACTTGCCGAGTTCGGCGGCGATGTAGGCGTAGTCGAGGTTCGAGAGGCCCTCCCCCGTCTCCGCATCGGGGAGGAAGAAGTTCCAGAGACCCGCGGCCCGGGCCTTGCCCTTGAGCGCCTCCAGGATCTCGAGCTGTTCGGGATGCCATTCCCAGTTGCCAGGGCGCTGCCCTTGCAGCTCCTCGAAGCGTTCCGAAACGGGTTCGATCTCGTCGCGAATGAATTGGACGACCTTGTCGTAGAGGGGCTTCGCGGCGTCGGACATCCGCAGGTCGTTCATCTCGGGATGGGTCGGGAGTGCAGTCATCGGATTGCCTTTCGTTCTAGGGAGAGTGGATCGAATGTAATGGAAGCGGTTTCGAGCGCGAGAAAATCGATCGCTTGCAGTTTTCAGTCAGGTGAATTACACCAGTTGGCGCAGGCTGGCAACCCGCCAGGACCGATTCAGGGGGCGCTCAGACGGATGCACGGCACCCGGGAGAAGCTGATCGACACCGCGCGACAGCTCTTCGCCGAGCGCGGCGTCGAGAACGTCTCGCTGCGCGAGATCAGCCGCGCGGCCAAACAGGGCAACGTGAGCGCGCTGCAGTACCACTTCGGCGATCGCGAGGGCCTGCTGAGCGCCGTGATGGAGCCCTACCACCTCGAGATCGACGCCCGGCGCAACGCCCTGCTCGATCACCTCGAATCCGGCGAACCGGATCTGCGCGGTCTCGCAGGAGCCCTGGTGCGGCCGCCCGCTTCGCTGCTCGGCGATCCGGGAGGGCGCCAGTTCCTGCGCATCTTCGGTCATCTGATCAACCTCCCCCACGAGCAGACCCTGCACGATGCCACCGAAGGCATCGCGAAGAGCTGGGGGCGCTGGCGACGCATGGTGGTCCGCTGGATTCCCGAGGAGGCGGTGCGCATGCACCGCCGCTTCACCGCGATGCAGCTGGCCCACCACGAACTGGGTCGACGCGCCGAGCTCAACCGGCGCGACCAGGTCCTCTTCACGAGTCACCTGGTGGACCTGACCGCGGCGATCCTCGCCGCGCCCGTTTCCGAGGAAACGAGGCGCGCCCTAGACAAGCGCACGAAACGACGCGGGTCCTGAGATCTACGGCGACGCCGCGGGCGTGTACCACATCGGTGAGGTCCACGCGCGTTCCTGGATGACCGGGCGATGTTCTTCGGAACAACACCCGAGCAGGCCACTGGGCACCGTCGCGGGGTCGCTGCAATCGACGCCGGCGTCGTTGCAGACATATTGACTCCAACGGCAGGTCGGATTCTCGAGAACGCGGGCGTAGTAGAAGGCGGGGGCATCGGGATCGAAGTCGTCGTCGACCCAACGGGTGCAGAGGCTGTCGTGGCCGGTTCCGAGCGGTGCGCAGGTTCGCAAATCGACGCTCGCCTGGTTCGCACCGCCTGCGACGTCGATGACCCGTTCGCGCACCTCGCCCTCTTCCACCCACCCCTTGATGATCTGGATGCGCTGGAGCGGAGTTCCCGGCGTGTCGGGTGTTCCGGGATCGCGTAGCGCCGAGACGATGAACCGGGGCGCGCCCCTCTTGCGGGCCGCGGCGGAATCGAGGTCACCGCCCATCGGCACGCCACCCGCGTAGCCGGTCGCGACCAGGTCGCTGCGCGAGCAGACGTCGGCCGGATAGTCGAAGCCGCCGAAGAACCGCACGGTCGGTCGCGTGCCACTCGTGCCGTAGGTCTCGCGCCGGCGCATCGCGTCGAACAGCGCTGCGCGCGAGTTCTCTTCGGCATAGACCACGGCGAGGCCGCCGGGGTTGTATTCGAGGTCGTCGGGGAAGCCCATCGCCTGGATCTCGTTCGCCCCCATACCCGCACCGCCGTGACCGGGGTGATCCTTCTCACGCGTGAGTCCGGGGGCGGCAATGTGGGTGTCGGTGCTCGCGATGACGCCGAACTTCAAGCTGTTCGCGCCGAGCTCTTCCTGTTGCAGAAGGCCCTGCAGGAGTGCGTCGCGCACGAACATGTTGCGAGTTGGCGCCTGCTTCGGGACGAGGAAGCTGAACTTGGCGCCGAACGAGTCGTAGGGGAGCGCTTCGAAGCCGCAGGCTTCGTCCGAGGTGGCCCACTCGGCGCTGCACTCCGAATCGCCCTTGTGCTGCATCATCTCGACGAGGGGTTCGAAGCGTGCGCGCCGCCGCGCCAACGCCGCATCGATCGGCTGGTCGACGTCGTCCGGCGTTTCGAGTGCGGGCGTCGCGAAGATACGGCCGCGCGAGAGGTTCGAATTGTGGGGGATGGTGAGCGCATCGCAGCCCGCAAGCCCCTCGATGCAGCGCGTTTCGAGTTCGTCCCACAGGTGCGCGGCGCTCGGCGTCTCCACCCAGCTCACCGGTAGGTCGGGGACCCTCGCGCTCTTGAACACGACGTTGCGATGCAGGTTGCCACCAGTGCCGACCGTCGCCGTCCACTCGTAACCGACGAAGCTCGTGAAGCGACACGCGGGCGTTCGATCCTGGGCGTCTTCGGCGGCGTCGCGGATCGCCTGCCAGATGTTTCGCGCCTTCTCATGGCAGAACGCGCCGTCATCACCGCAGATGCCCCAGCGCGACTTCATCACCATCGTGCGGCCCGAGATCAGCTGCATCGCGAGGCCGGGAAGGTTGCGATGGATCCGGCAGATCAGGGAGCCGTAGCCCGGCACCCCGGGCGTCAAGCAGATGTGGGTCTCACCGAGCAGTTCCGCGTGGTCGGTGACGACCGCGAAGTCGAGGGGCCGTTCGAGTTGCACCTGGCGCATCGGGCGCCCCGCCTCGTCGTACGGTTGGATGCGCATCTTCTCGCCCTTGGCGAAGCGATAGGCATCCGCGGGGGTATTGCGCGTGTCCTGGGTGCTGGCGTCGAAGGAGTAGGCGGTATGAACGTGGATGTCGCCGAAGAAGGGACGGCGCAGGGGATCGCGATCGGCGCAGGCTTCGACGTCGGGCACCGGCGTCTGCGCGCGCCCGACCGCTGCGACCACGAGGGTCAACCCGATCAACCACCACGCACGGCCACGATGCAGGCGCTTCATCGCCGCCAATCTAGCAACCTGCTAGGTGAGATCTTCGTCCTCGAGATGCTTCTGCACGGCACCCCCCACACGCTCGCGATCGATCAGGAAGGTGTCGTGACCGAAGGGCGCGTCGATCTCGAAGTACTCGACGCGGCACCCCACGTCGCGCAGGCTGTCGGCGAGTTCACGCTGCTGCCAGACGGGAAAGAGAAGATCGGAGGTTACCCCGATCACCAGGGCCGGCGCGCGTACGAAATCGAGCTCGCGCCCGGGGCCCCCGGTCACCGCCATGCCGTCGCCTTCGGTCGCCGTGAGATCGAAGAGATCCATCGCCTTCGAGATGTAGAGGTACGAGTTCGGGTCGTACTGCATGCAGAACTTGTCGCCTTGATGGGCGAGATAGCGCTCGACCTCGAAATCCTCCGTCAGCCGCGGCGGCCCGTGGGGTTCGATGCGCTGACGGCCGAAGCGCTCGAGCCATTCCGGGCCCGAGCGATAAGTGATGGTGCCCATTTCGCGCGCAACCCGAAGCCCGCGATGGGGCAGCGTGGATTCGTAGTAGTCGCCGTCGCGCCAGTCGGGATCGGCCATCACGGCCTGACGCTGCACGAAGCGCATGGCGATCGACTGCGGATGCGACCGCAGGGCGGCCGAGATGCTCACGATGCGGTCCACGCGATCGGGCACGAGGGAGGCGAGCATCACCGACTGCATGCCACCGAGAGAGGCCCCCACCGAAGCGTGGAGCCGGTCGATACCGAGATGGTCGAGCAGCGAAACCTGCGCGCGAACCATGTCGCGCACCGTCAGCACCGGAAAGTCCATCCCGTAGGGCCGTCCGGTGCGGGGGTCGATACTCGAGGGACCCGTGCTGCCGTAGCAACCGCCGATCAGGTTGGTGCAGATCACGAAGAAGCGATCGGTATCGATCGCCGAACCGGGACCGATGAAGCTCTCCCACCAGCCGTCGGCCTTGTTCTGCGGCTGGCTCTTCGCGTGGGACGAAGC
>JANQEL010000038.1 GCA_028278345.1 Myxococcota bacterium | reverse complement strand
CCGCCGCTTTTTTCCTGACTCCGTACTCGAGCGCTCCTACTCGTGCTGGTCCACGAGGATCGTGTTGCCGTCGGGGTCCTTCATGACGAAGTGCGCGGGCCCGTCGTCGCTTTCGGTCTCGCGTTCGATGGCGTAGCCGGCGGCCTTCACCGCGGCCTGGATGCCGCGCGCGTCGGTCGGGTTGAACGTGAGCAGGTTCTCCTCGAACATGCCCTGGAACAGGCCGATGTTCGCGCCGCCGTTCTGCAGGATGACCCAGTTCTCCTTGGGCTCCCCGAAGATCGGCTCGAAGCCGAGCACCTTGTAGAAGGTCATGGACTTCTGCAGGTCCTTGACCGCGAGACTCACTGAGAAAGTTCCGAGTTCCATCGTTATCCTTTCGTTCGTTGCGAGCACTCTAGCCCTCTTACGGAACGGCGACTTGTCAGATCTTGCGAACCTCACCTACGTCGACCGCGTGAACCGCGCGATCGATCACGTCGTGCGGAACCTCGCGGCGCCGATGAAGCTCGAGGATGTCGCGCGCGCCGCGCACTTCAGCCCGTTCCACTTCCACCGCATCTTCAAGACGCTCACCGGCGAGACGCTCAACCAGTTCGTGAAGCGCGTGCGGCTCGAGCGCGCGCTGTACCTGATGTCGCACCGCGACGACCCGAGCCTCACCGACGTCGCGCTCGCGTGCGGCTTCTCGTCGAGCTCCGACTTCTCGCGCAGCTTCAAGCAGCGCTACGGCGTGCCGCCGCGCGCGTTCGACGTCCGCGCGCACCGCGACGCGCGCCGCAGCGACTTCGAAGAGCAGTTCCGGCTACCGCGCCTGCCGCCCGGCGAGAACCCCGACGGCTTCGAGGCGCGCCTGCGCGACTACCCCGAGCGCCACGTCGCGTACATCCGCGTGCTGCAGCCGTTCGAAGGCACCGCGGTCGTCGAGGCGTGCCGGCGGCTCGTGCAATGGGCCACAGCGCGCGGTTGCGACCAGGGCGAATGGCTCGGCTACATGTGGGAGGACCCCGAGATCGTCCCGCTCGAGAAATGCCGTTACGACGTCGCGATCACGCTCCCCGAAGCGATCCGCACGGACGGCGAGATCGGCTGCCAGACCTTCCCGGCGATGAAAGTCGCCGAGGTGGAAGTCAAAGGCGACATCGAACTGGAACAACGCGCGATCGACTGGCTGTTCGGCACGTGGCTTCCGAAGAGCCGCTGGGCCCCGGCCGACCAACCCGCCTTCGAAGCCTGGAACGGCAAACCGTTCGAACACGGCATGACCCACTTCGAACTGCGCGCCCAGTTACCCGTGGTCGACGCGCTGAAGCCGCTGTAGGGTGCGGGGATGGCCATGCCGCCCGACTACCCTGATCACGTTGGCAGTCGATTCGATCCGGCGAAGGTACGCATCAAGACGTACCTGCTCGAGGGTGACACTCTCGTGTTCGAGGGTGGCCGCGAGACTTTTCGATACCTGGGGGCGGTGTTCGCGGCCATGGGCAACTCGGACTGCGAAGACTACGGTCTCGATCCGATCGGCGCCGGCAACGCGTGGTTCGAGCCCGGATCGACGATGGGCTTCTACTTGAACCACGTGGATCGGACGGAGGAAGGCGTGAACGACTCGGTCGAAGCGGCGCTCGTTCAGGCCTTCATAGTTCCGCGAAAGCGGCAGCGCTATCTCGAGTTCTTCGCGCATCCGAAGCACCGCAGGAAGGCGCTGGACGACCTCTACCACTTCACTGCGCTGGATCCCCAACACAAGGTCGACGTGCCACGCAGCATGCAAACACCTGGTGAGATCGCGGACATGCTTCGCGAGCGCGGCGCTCTGGGTATGTGCTATGTGATCCACACCGGCGAACTCGACGGACGCACCCTGCCGCTCGATGACGCGCTCGACAAGGTGATCG
>JANQEL010000021.1 GCA_028278345.1 Myxococcota bacterium | reverse complement strand
CATGACGCCGTGCAGAGATCTCTTCTTTCGACCCAGCTCGACACCATCGCCCGCTCTCGGACTCTGCGGGGTGGTCCACGACGAGCGCGAGAGCGCTCGTCGTCTACTCAATAAACCGGGCGTCGCACACCTCTTTGGTTCGAAGGGAGACGCCCAAGCCCACACCCACCTGGCGCGGATCAGCTCAACCCACCGCGTAGCTAGCGCGTATAGCGGTGGACGATCGGCATGCGGCGTCCGGTGCCGAACGCTTTGGGGGTGGTGCGGAGGACGAGGGGGGACTGGCGGCGCTTGTATTCGTTGCGGTCGAGGCGGGCGATGGTGCGTTCGGCGAGTTCGGGGGGGCAGCCTTCGGGTGGGATGACGCCGGAACGGCCGAGTTCGCCTTCGATGACCTGGGAGAGCAGGTTGTCGAGGATGTCGTAGTCGGGGAGGTCGTCGGTATCGAGCTGGTCGGGGGCGAGTTCGGCCGACGGGGGCTTCTCGATCGTGTTCTCCGGGATGTGCAGGCGCTCGCGGTTGGCGTGGCGGGCGATGGCGTAGACGTCGCCCTTGTAGACATCGCCGAGGACGCAGAGTCCACCGACCGTGTCGCCGTAGAGCGTGCAGTAGCCGACAGAGAGTTCGCTCTTGTTGCCGGTTGCGAGCACGAGGCGGCCTTCTTGATTCGAAGCCGCCATCAGGATCGCGCCGCGGATGCGCGATTGGATGTTCTGTTGGGTGAGGCCGTAGTCGTCCTTCTTGCCGAAGAGGGCTTCGAAGATGGTGCGGTAGGCCTCGTAGATCGGAGTGATGTCGACCTTGCGCACTTCGATGCCGAGCATCTCGCCCAGTGCCAGCGCGTCGTCGACGCTGTGTTGCGAAGAGAACGGCCCGGGCATCGCGATGCCGAGGACGCGGTCGGCGCCCAGGGCTTCGACGGCGAGGTGTGCAGTAACCGCAGAGTCGATGCCACCCGAAAGCCCGATGACCGCACCGGGCGGAAGCTTCTGTTTCAGGAAGTAGTCGCGAATCCCGAGCACGAGGCCCGCTTCGAGTTGGGCGGCGACCTCCATGTCGACGACGTCGGCGCTCGGTACGCCGGCCCCTGCGTCGGGCAGATCGACGATCGAGAGCCCCGTCTCGAAGCTCGGGAGCATGCCGTGGATGCGTCCGTTCTCGTCGGTCACGAACGAGCCGCCGTCGAAGATCAACTCGTCGTTGCCGCCGACCTGGTTCACGAAGACGATCGGCACGCCCTGATCGGTCGCGAGGTCGACGAGCATCTCTCGCCGCTCGGTCGCCTTGCCGGCGTGCCAGGGCGAGGCGCTCGGGTTGAGGATGAGGCGCGCGCCCGCGTCCACCATCTCTTCGACCGGGTGGAGCTCGTAGGGGATGCGCCCGCTCCAACTGTCCTCGCAGGTCGCGATGCCGAGTACGGTTTCGCCGACGCTCGTGACTTCGCGCTTCTCGGCCGGTGCGAAGTAGCGCTTCTCGTCGAAGACGTCGTAGCTCGGCAGCAGGGTCTTGGGCTGCATGTGGACGCGGCGGCCGTCCTTCAAGAGCACGCCCATGTTGAAGAGCTTGCCCGGCCGACCACTCGGCGCGTCGTCCTGTTCGGTCACCGCACCCAGCGCGATCGCGATGCCCTTCGACGCGGGTTCGAGGGCTTCGAGTTCGCGCAATTGGTCGCGCACGAAGCCGTCGCGTTCGAGCAGATCCATCGGGGGGTAACCGGTCAGCACCATCTCGGGGAAGACGACGAGCTCGGCGCCCTCCCGCCGCGCTCGATCCGCCGCCTCCTCGACGAGCTTGCGATTGCCTTCGAGGTCACCGACGGTGGGATTCAGCTGTGCGAGTGCGATCTTCATTGCGCGGGATCATAACAGCCGCGCGAGCCGGGCCCGGCCTAGGGGAAATAGACGTAGATCGCTTCCGCGGTGCAACACGGTCGCTTGACACCCTCGACGTGGAACGCGAGGGCCACCGTCATGCGCGCGGCCCCGCCCGGGACGTTGCGCACGTGCTTGATCTCGCCGCTGAGTCGCACCTGCGCGCCGGCCGGCACGGGGGTCGGCAGCCTGACCTTGTCGGCGCCGTAGTTGATGGTGCGCGAGCTGCCTTCGACGCGGAGCAGCTGCGGGAGCAGCGCCGGGGCCAGGGAGAGGGTCAGGTAGCCGTGGGCGATCGTCGTACCGAAGGGCGACTCGCGCTTCGCGCGTTCGGGATCGGTGTGGATCCACTGGTGGTCGCCGGTGGCCCGGGCGAACTCGTCGATCTGTTCCTGGCTGATCGTGTACCAGTCGCTCGGCCCGAGGGATTTGCCCACGTAGTCGGCGATCGAGGCGATGTCGGGGATGCGCAGGGGGGTCGGCATGCGGTTGGCACCCGGGTCGCGCGCGGGGCGCGTCTGGGGGAGATGGAGAGAAGCGAACAAAGTAGCGGTCACAGCGCGCGTTCGCGTCGGGCGCGTGGCGCGTGGCCTCATATACTCCCCGTCTGATTGTCGACGTCCCGCCCCGCGCCCTTGATCTCGAAGCGACGTCGCCGCCCAGGAGGATCGAAAGTGAAACTCTCGCCCGTCGTCGCCCTCGTCATCTGCATCCTGGTTGCCGCCTTGCTGGGTTATTTCGTGACCGGCGCCTACATGGAGCAAACGTTCATTGGCCTCGATCCCTCGGCCTTCCCCTTCGGTGCCTTCTTCCAGGCCATCGGCGAGGCGGTGATTTCGAACCTCGATGTCACGATCGCCGGCGTCGTGCTGGTCGGCCTCTCACTGCTCGTCTACGCGATCGCGGCCTTCTTCTTCATGCGTTCGGCGGCGCCGGCCGCGACGAGCGACGAAGGACGACGTTCCTTCCTCACCGGTTCGATGGCGGGTGTGGTCGGTGCGGTGGGTGCGGCCGCGGCGGGTGGCATCACGATGGCGGGGCGCGCCTTCGTGGGGCTCGGCAACGAAGGACGCGGTTGGGCGCGACCGGCGGCCGAGATCTTCGGTGCCGAAGTGGCGAAGACGCATCCCGATTGGAAGAACGAATGGCGCGGCAGTCGTGTGCAGGAGTATCGCCGGTTCGGTCGCACCGAATACCAGATCAGCGACATCGTGATGGGGACGGGCCCGCTCAAGGGACCCGACGGTGAGAAGATCGTCCACCTCGGTCTCGATCGCGGCATCAACTACATCGACACCTCTCCCGACTACTCCTCTTCGGGGAGCGAGAACATCGTGGGCAAGGTGCTGAAGACGCGAAGGCAGGAGGCCTTCCTGGCGACGAAGTTCTGCACGCCGACGGGGCACCTTCCGGTCGACGCACCCGTTTCGGAGTACAAGCGCGTGGTCGAAGAGAGCCTGGGGCGCCTCAACACCGACTACGTCGATCTGATCCACGTGCACTCGTGCGACGAGATCGATCGCCTGATGAGCGAGAACATGCACGAGGCCTACGATCGATTGAAGGAAGAAGGCAAGGTGCGCTTCCTCGGTTTCTCGAGTCATACGCCCAACCTCGTGCAGGTGGCCGACCAGGCGATCGACAGTGGGCGCTTCGACGTGATGATGCTCGCCTATCACCACGGCATCTGGCCGAAACTGAACGAGGTGATCGCGCGGGCCCGCAAGGAGCAGGACATGGGCATCGTGGCGATGAAGACGCTGAAGGGTGCCAAGCATCGCGGCCTCGAGAACTTCACCGCGCACGCCGATAGCTACGCCCAGGCGGCGCTCAAGTGGGTGCGCGCCAACGAAGACGTCTCGTGTTCCGTGATCTCGATGTTCGAGCTGCAGCACATCGACGAGTACCTCTACGCCTCGGGCCAGAAGATTCGCGAGCAGGACATCGCGCTGCTGCGCGAGTACGACCGCCAGATCGCGGGCTCCTACTGCGGCCCCCACTGCGGCGCGTGTCTCGACTCGTGCCCCGAAGGCGTGCCGATCGCCGACGTGCTGCGCCACCGCATGTACTTCGAGGACTACCGCGTCGAGAAGGTGGCGATGCAGCAGTACGCAGCCCTCGACGTGAACGCTTCGGCCTGCTCGGGGTGCAGTGCACCGTGTCTCGGCAGTTGCCCGGTGGGCATCCACATCCAGCAGCGCGCGAGCGAAGCCCACGACATGCTGAGCCTCGCCTAGACCTCGAGCGACGTGACGACCCCCGCAGTGCGGAGGGTCTGGATCTCTTCTTCGCTGCGGCCGAGTTCGCGGAGGATCTCGTCCGTCGAGTCACCGCCGATGGGGCCGGGGCCGTAGTGGGCCGCGGGACCGTTCACGTGCACGATCGAACCCCAGCGAAGGGTCTTTCCGAAGCGTGTGTGCTCGGTCTCGACCGTGAAGTGGTTCCCTCTCGCGTGGCTGTCGTTCGCCCAGAAGGCGCCCGAAGCGGGGATCGTCGCATCGACGCAACCCAGGCTGGCCGCGCCCAGGGTCTCGACCCAATGGGCTGTGTTCTGCTCCGAGAACCGCGCGGCGATGCCGTCGGCTGCCCGTTGGCTCTCGTCGCGTAGGGCTTCGTCTTCGAGCAGATCGGCCAGGCGTTCCCACTCCGCGTCGGTCGTGACGGCCAGGCAGATCCAACCATCACTCGTGCGATAGAGGCGGTAACCCGGAGCGACACCCAGGACTTCTTCGTCGAGTTGGCGCGGTGCGGGGCGACCTTCGTAGTCGACGAACTCGTCGGCGTTCGCCCAGGCGTTGGCGACCAGCATGCTCACGTCGACCCGCTGTCCAAGGCCCGTGCGTTCGCGGGCGAAGAGTGCGATCAGCGTGGCGGCAGCCGCGGTCGACGACGTGTTGGGATCGGGGTTGGCTTCGTTGGCGCGCATCAACTGGCGCGAAACCTCGCGAACCTCTTCGAGGCTCTCGCACGGCTGCGTCAGCGCGGCGGCGCCCTGGCGTCCCGCTCCCGACATCGCTGCACCCACGACCGGGTGCGTGGCCGGCCGCGTTGCGTCGGGCCCCGCCGGTCCGTAGCCGCGCACGGCGATCCAGACCACGCGGGGATTGAGGTCGCGGCACGCCTCGTATCCGATGCCCAATCGCTCGTCGACGCCGAGGCGGAAGTTGTGCAGCACGACATCCGCGCCCGCGATGAGATCGCGCAGCACCTTCGCTCCCGCTTCGCTCTTGGCGTCGAGGGCGATCGAGCGTTTGCCGGCGTTCGTCTTCACGGCCATCACGCCCTGGGGCAACAGGAAGCGATAGGGGTCACCCGTGACTCCCTCCACCTTGATCACGTCGGCGCCGAGATCCGCGAGCATCGTCGTGGCCAGCGGGCCCGCGATGATCGTCGAGAGATCGACGACGCGAAGCCCTGAAAGCGGAAGTGCCGGCGAAACGGCGCGGTCGTCTGAGGGCGCGGGCATTTCGCGCGTGGTCGGTGACTCGGCCAGGAAGCCGTCGGTGTATTCGCCGACGATCGGGACTTCGGCGCCCACGCGTGCCGGCGTTTGCGAAAGGATCGCTATTGCGCCGATCGTGCGCACTGCGCCGCGATCGGCGTCGGCCACGGTGACGATCTCGTCGTTCGATACGAGATCGCGATGGGATACGGCCTCTTCGACGGTCGTATAGATCTCGGCCGCGACGTTTCCGTTCTCGCGAAACGCTTCCATCCACTCCGCCGCGGTCTTCTCCTGCAACCGGAGCAGGATCTTGTCGCGCGCGACTTCGACGGTCTCGCTGTCCCAGCTCGCCACCGACGCCTGGAAGCGTTCTTCGACGATCATCTCTTCGAGCAGCCCGGTTGCGTCGAGGAAGGCCAGGAAGAGGTGTTCGAGCAGGTTGCCGCATTGGATCCAACGCCCGTCCCGGGTACGCACCGGGTGATAGTTGAGCGTCGGCATTTCGCCGAAGGTGTAGTCGATGGCGGCGAGCTTCCCGCTCGAGATCAGCTGCACGAGCAGGAGCTCCACCAGATCGAACGGCAACATGCCCTGGAGCAAGCTCGTCTCGACCCGCGCGCCGCGCCCCGTGCGCTCGCGTTCGAGCAACGCGGCCACGATGCCCTGCACCGCACCCATGGCCGCGACGTGACTCGCGACGGGAAGGATCGAGAACCCCGGCGCGTCGCCGTGACGTTGGCGCGCGAAGGCGGCGAACCGACCCGACTTCGCCGCGACCAGCGCTTCGTAGCCGGGGACTTCCGCATACGGCCCGCGCGCACCCCAACCGGTGAGCGAACAGTGAACGAGACGCGGGGCGACGGTTTCGAGGGCATCGGCGTCGATCCCGAAGCGTCGAGACCGACTCGGTGGTCCGGACGTGACGATCACGTCGAAGCCGTCGAGTCGCTCGCGCAACTGCTCTCGTCCGCCTTCGGTCGATAGATCCACCACGGCGCTTCGCTTGCCGCGAAGCCAGAGGGGGCTCGCGACCAGGCCGCGAAAGCGGTCGCCTCTCGGGGGTTCGATCTTCACGACCTCGGCGCCGAAATCCGCGAGGACCGCGGTGGCGGCCCCCGCAGCGGGGCCAATGCTCGTATCGAGGACGCGGATCCCTTCGAGCGCGCTCGCCGTCGCCATGCTCTCGCTCCCGGCCGTTGTGGTGGCAGTCACGAACGACGGTGAACGAGGGCGAGGGGATCGTCAAGTCGGCGCTCCGACGCGCCGGGCCCTCAGCTCGACGCGGGTTCGAGGAAGGCCGCGAAATCCTCGGAGCTGACCGGCTTGCTGAACAGGTAGCCCTGCATCTCGTCGCACGAGATGTCGCGCAGGAACGTGCGCTGCTCTTCGGTCTCGACGCCCTCGGCGATCACGCGCAGGCCGAGCACGTGAGCCATGGTGATGATCGCACCCACGATGCCCTCGGCATCGTTGTCTCCCGGCAGGTCCATCACGAAGGCGCGATCGACCTTGAGGGTGTCGAGGGGAAGCCTTCGCAGGTAGCTCAGCGAAGAGAAGCCCGTGCCGAAGTCGTCGAGGGCCACGCGAATGCCGAGCTCGCGAAACCGCGAAAGCAAGTCGGTGGTGGAGCGCTCGTCGTCCACCATGGCGCTCTCGGTGACCTCGATCTCGAGGTGGCGCGGGTCGAGGCCCGTGGTCGCGAGGGCCTCGGTGACGTCGTGGTAGAGATCCGAATCGCGGAACTGGCGGCTCGAGACATTCACCGCCACGGGCACGCTGCGCAGCCCGGCGTCCTGCCAGGCCTTGTTCTGACTACAGGCTTCGGCGATCACCCAGCGGCCGATCTCCGAGATCAGGCCGATCTCTTCGGCCAACGGGATGAACTCGTCGGGGGAGACGAAGCCGAGTTCCGGATCGATCCAGCGCAGTAGCGCTTCCATGCCGCGTACTTCGCCCGTCTCGAGGTCGACCTTCGGCTGATAGTTGAGATGCAGCCGTTCGTTCCGTACCGCGTCGCGCAGCCTGGATTCGAGTTGGAGGCGCCGCAGCGACGTCTCGTTCAGCGACTCGGTGTAGTACTGGAAGCTGTTGCCGCCGTGGCCCTTCGCGTGCTTCATCGCGCGATCGGCGTGGCGCAGCAGGGTTTCGGCGTCGACGTCGTCGAGCGGATAGATCGAGATACCGACGCTGGCGCGCAGGGTGACGCGCTGGCCGTCGACGTCGATCGGCTCGGGGATCGATTCGAGGATGCGCTGGGCGACACGCCCGGCGTCGGTGGGATGGGCGATGCGCGGCAGCAACAAGGTGAACTCGTCGCCGCCGATCCGCGCGATTTCGGGTTCGAAGTCGCTCTGCTCGAGCCGCGACACCGAATCGCTGTTGCGCACCAGGCCCGTCACGCGGTCGGCCACCACCTGCAGGATCTGGTCCCCGGCGGTGTGGCCCAGTGTTTCGTTGATCACGCGGAAGCGATCGACGTCGACCATCATGATCGCGACCAGGTTGTCGCCGTTGCTCGCGTGCCTGAGCGTGTCGACCAGGCGCGACTTGAACTGCCGGCGGTTGGTGAGGCCGGTGAGTCCGTCGAAGTTCGCGAGATAGCGGATCTGATCCATCGCGCGGGCGTGATCGGTGGTGTCCTGCACCACGCCGGTCACGATGCGATGGCCGCGCCCGTCGTCGATGTTCTCGGCGTGATGTCGCACGTGGCGTACGTCACCGCTCGAGAGCAGCAGCCGGTGCTCGATGGCGAAGTTCTTCTCCCGTCGATCCACCTCGTCGAGGGCTTGCTGGACGCGGCCGCGGTCGTCGGGATGGACGAAGGCCTCGAAGCGTTCGCGCGAGGTCTCCTCGCCCTCGGCGTCGATGCCGAAGATGCTGTAGATCTCGTTCGACCACTGCATGCGCCGCGTCTCGACTTCGTAGGTGTAGCTGCCGAGTCGTGCGATGCGCTGGGCGGTGGCCAGGGACGCGCGGTTGTACCGCAACTCGCTCATCGCGCGGCTCGCCTTCACGAGATAGTGCGCGCGGTGTGCGAACAACTCGAAGTCGATCGGTTTGGCGAGGAAGTCGGTGGCACCGGCTTCGTAGCCCCGCGAGATCGCTTCGCGATCGCCCCCCGCCGTGACGAGCAGGATGGGAAGGCTCATGTCGTCCATGCGACGGCGCAGTTCGCGGCAGACTTCGGTGCCGTCGATCCCCGGCAGTTGGATGTCGAGGAGGACGAGATCCGGTTCGCAGTCGGAGAAGACCTCGAGCGCCTCTTCACCACTCGAACACGTGGTGACGATGAAGTCCGCCTTCTCGAGCGCCTTGCGCACGACCAGGATGAAGGTCCGGTCGTCGTCGACGACGAGGATGCGGGCAGGGCGATCGTGGGTGAGAGGGCTCGGCATGGACGATTCCAGCAGGTTGGATCGGCCGGCGCGAGAAAAGCCTTGATCGAATCGCCGTGTTCGGGGCCCCGACACCGAATCGCGTACCGAAATGCTGCGAGAACTGCTCGCTGTTCTCAGCGCTGAATGGCGGCGACGAACGCGTCGTGCAGCGCCTTGCGGATCGTCTCGCGATCCGCGCGCTTGTAGACCTTGCGGAAGGCCTTCAAGGGGATGATCCCCTTGGCCATCGAGCGATGTCCACCGCCGACGCCGAGATCTTCCACCACGGCGCGCACGACGTCGCCCGCTGCGCGCACGTAGCCGACGTTGCGCACCGAGAACACGAGATTCGAGCCCACGATCCCCGCGGCAATCGCCCACTCGGCGCCTTCGGCCTGCAAGCCCATGTCGGCCACCTGGGGGATCACGTCTTCGCGTACGCGACCGAGCACCAGGATGTGGATGTCGTCCTTCACCTCGGTGCGCGCGAGCGCGCGACCGAGGGCCTGCAAGCCGTCGAGGGGAAGTGCAGGGCGTTCGATGCGACGCAAGAGCGCCGGGCTATACGAAGCATGGAGGTGCGCGAAGGACACCATGTCGTGCTGACTCGTCTCGCGACCGAGTAGCTGGGTGTCACTCTTGATGCCGTACAGCAGCGCCGTCGCGAGGCGCGGGCCGACCTCGATGCGCGCGGCGCGCAGATACTCGGTGAGGATGGTGGCGGTCGCGCCGTAGCCCGGGCGGATGTCTTTGATCACGCTGTCGTAACCGGTGCGTTCAGGGTGGTGATCGATCACGACGTCGACCGAGCGTAGCCGCGGCGGAGGTTCGTCGCCGAAGACGTTCGGTTGCACGTCGACCAACGCGATGCCGTCGAACTCCTCGAGCTCTTCGTGGCTGATCGTCGCCACCTCGATGCCGAGCGCCTGCACCAGGGCCTGGTTTTCGGGTCGCTTCACTTCGCCGAACGACACCAGCGGCGCCGTCGTCTTCTTGCGGCCGAGCATCACGCGCAGGGCGTAGCCGCAGGCGATGCCATCGGGATCGGGGTCGGGCTGCAGCAGCACGGCGACCTTCTCGCGCGGGCCGAGGAGTTTTCGGATCTCGACGACCCGTTGCAGATTGTCGAGGTGACTGAACTCGAGGTTGATGTCGTCGCGAATCAGCGTCTTGAGGCCGGCGCGACGCAGACAGGGGTGCTCGGGGATGTCGTCGTCACCCAGCGCATCGCTCAAGAGAAGGATCGGCGCTTCGGGGAAGGCCTTCGAGATGGCCTGGATCGCCGCGCGCGCGAACGGCCCGTCGTCACTCGCGACCGCGAAATCGTCGCCGGGTTGGATCTCGAGCTTTGCGATGGCGTCGACTTCGAGGCCACCCTGGAGAATGCGGAAGCCCGGCGGCCGCAGGCTCGACTCGTCTTCGCGCGGAACCCAGGTGAGCTCTTCTTCGGCTTCGCCCTCGCCCGCGGCACCGATCCGCGCCCACTGGCGCGCATGGTCGACCCCGTCGCAGATGATGATGCGGCGTCCCACGAACTCGAATTCCCCAGCCTCGTATTCGCTCGCGCGATCTGCGCGCGAATTCGTCCAACGGAGGCCGGCCCCGAGGCCAGCCCCGCGCTCTGCGTATCGGCCACTTCGGTGCGCAGCTGTCGGGCAAACTCCCAGCAGCCTATTGAAGAACCCTTCGGTCGCCACTCGCCGCCCTTCGACCCGGCCTCCGCGTTGCGCGAAAGCGGCCGTAGCGAGGCTACGCCCACTTTCACGCGCCTTGATTCCGGGCCGAATGACGACGATTGGCTCGGTCGGGGTTCTCCAAGAGGCTGCTGGCCCCGTCGATTCATTCGGGACATGTGCTGCGGACGGCCGATTGTCCCGAAACGGCGGGAGCTTAGCGCGAGAAGGACCGTACCGGGGTGGGCCCGGGGCGGCACACACCCGGCAGGGGGAGCGCACCGCCGCGGCGGTGGCGCCTGTTAGAGTGATTGAAGAGTGACGCGAGAATGCACAGCGAGAACGAAATCGAATCCGAGATGAGCGACGACGGGCGGAGCGAAGGGGCCGAGGAAGAGGTCTTCGTCGTCCCCATCGAAGAAGCCATCGACCTCCATCATTTCCATCCCCGCGAGATCGCGGAGGTGGTCGACGCCTACCTCGAGGCCGCCCTCGAAAAGGGGTTCGCCGAAGTGCGCCTGATCCACGGACGCGGCAAGGGGGTGCAGCGGGCGAACATCCACAAGCGGCTTCGCAAGGATCCGCGTGTCGAGCGCTTCGCCGAGTCGACCCCCGATCGTGGCGGCTGGGGCGCGACGATCGTCTGGCTGAACACCTCGAAGGCGGCGGGAGGCGAGGGATAGCCGGTGCAAAAGATCTTCGTCGGCGACGTCCAGGGTTGTGGGGACGAGTTCGAAGAACTCTGCGAGCGCGCGGATCGCACCTTCGGAAGCGACCACCAGATCTGGTGCGTCGGTGACCTGATCAACCGCGGCCCCAAGAACCTGCTGCCGCTGCGCCTGATGCGTGAGCGCGTGGAGGACGGGCGCGGCGTGTTCATCCTGGGCAACCACGAGATCGGTCTGTTGCGGGTGTGGCTCGGCATCTGGGAACTCGAACCGCGGAACACCTACCCCGAGGTGCTCGACTCCGACGAATGCCAGGAATGGATCGACTGGTTGTGCGGTCAGCCCCTGGCGCGCTGTGGTGAGATCGGGAACTCGCCGTTCGCGATGGTGCACGCCGCCGTGCATCCGGATTGGACCCTCGACGAGATCGAGCCGCTTGCGCGTCGCATCGAAGAGAGGCTCGCCACGCGCGACAAGAGCGAGCTGATGGCCTTGCTCGGTGAAGACGATTCGACCGCCGACGAAGCCCTGCTCGAAGATCGCGACAACCTGGGGCGCCTCACGCGCTGTCGCACGGTCGATTCGCGCCTGATCTGGTCGAGCGCGTCGCCCAGGCATTCGATGCGTCCCTGGCACGAGCCCTGGTCGGAGCGCGATCACGACTACGGCATCGTCTACGGCCACTGGTCGCGCCAGGGCCTGCACGTTGCAAAGGGGCTGCGCGGTCTCGACAGCGGTTGCGTGCATCACGGGCGGGGACGCATGGGGTTCCTCTCGGGCTGGCTACCGCGCGACGACGACACCGGTGCATTCGAATCGGATCAATTCGCGGTCCCCGACGAACGTTTCTGGCGCATCGATCCGCAGCGCGCGTACTACTTGTGAAGCCGCGGTGAAAACTCCCTGGCGACAATCTTTCCGGTGTTCAGGGATAAACCGGATGGTGCCCCCAGGACACTGAACTATGTTGCTCGGGTTCGTCGAGGCGCGGTGATAAGGAGACCGAGGACCCGGCCCCACCGACCGACGTACGCCGCCGTCTTCGACGAGCCCCACACCCGTGTCGATGGGGAAGGGCATAGGGCAAGTCCACTGCAACGCCCGGCTTCGCTGCGTTGCCCGACGGCTTCTCATCCGCGGGTAGGGCGCGAAAAGCGCCAGAGGCGCAGGCGGAGCAGTCTCGTCGGGCGGCTCCTCCGGGAGTGCTTCGAGACGCAAACGACTTTGCGAAGCGACGAAGTGCAGTGCGCTCTGGCGCGGGAGGACTTCCCGAACCCGGGAGCTTCAAAAACAGGGCGGAGTACGAGGTGCGGGGTTCGCGCTCGATCACCAGTCGTTCGAGTTCCCCGGGCTGCTTCGCAGGCATCGCGCCAGCTGCCGGGGGAAGCTTCGACTTCCCCGCCGATGCCCCGAGCCAGCAACGCTTCTGACTCTTCGAAGGGATCGATCAAACGTCGGACCCGTCACCGGGGTGCGTCGCGCACGGCCACGATTGACGCTGACGCGCCCGGCACTGCCGAGGGGGATCGACGAGAACCCGCAGGCAGATGCGCGTCCGGCGTCGATGCCCGAGGAGCCGCTTCGTCGCAGCCATTCACGGCAAAAGCCCCGTCGGAGGTCCGGGAAGACTCCCGCCACTTCGGCCGCCGGTGCGAACCACGACCCGCCCGGCAGTGTCGTTGGCGGTGACGCGAGGCGAGTCGCGGAGCGAGGCGCGAGGTGGGATATTCTGGCCCTGCGATCCGCTTCGCAGACGCGCCACCACCTCCGGGACAACGAGACTCCTGCGCATCGAACCGACCCCGCCCGCAACGCTCCGCTCCACACGGCGGGCCGCCTTGCTCCATCGCAACTTCTTCGCGCAGCCTTCGCGTCTTACGGCTTTCGTGCGGCTGATGGCTCTTGCCCTCGTCGCGCTCTCCCTCCTCTCCTGCGCGGTGAACCCCGTCTCGGGACGTCGCGAAGTGATCCTGATGAGCGAGGAGGACGAGCGCGAGATCTCCGAGCGCGAAGCCAAGAAGGTCGAAGAGATCCTCGGCCTGGTCGATGCGCCCGATCTCGCCGCCTACGTCGAACAACTCGGCCAGGCGATGGCGGCCCATGCACCCAAGCGCGAGCTCGACTACCACTTCAACATCGTCGAGATGGACGTCCCCAACGCCTTCGCGCTACCGGGGGGACACATCTTCATTTCACGTGGTCTGCTCGTCCACTCGAATAGCGAAGCCGAACTCGCCAACGTGCTCGGCCACGAAATCGGGCACGTCGCGGCTCGCCACGCCGCACAACGCGACGTGCGCGCCAAGACGGTCGGCATCGCGACGGTGCTCGGCGCGGTGGGTGCCGTCGTGGCCGGCGGCGATGGCCGCGCGGTGGCCGCGACCCAGATGCTCGGTCAGGGCATGATCAGCGCCTACGGTCGCGATCAGGAGCGCGAAGCCGATCGCATCGCCCTCGATCTCGCCGCTTCGGTCGGCGTCGATCCGATGGGGATGGCCGACTTCCTCCGCACCCTCGACCGCACGGTGCGCCTCGAGCAGGGCTTCTCGCGCGAAACCGGTTTCTTCGACACCCACCCGAGCACCCCCGAGCGCGTGGCCGAGGCGGTGACCCGCGCGGCGGTCACGCGTTGGGAGCCGAAGCTCGATCTCGCCGGCTCGCACGAAGCCTTCCTGCGCAAGCTCGATGGGCTGCCGGTGGGCAAGCCCGCGAGTGAGGGGGTGTTCCGCGAAGGGCGCTTCCTCCACCCCGATCTGGCGATCTCCCTCGCCTTCCCCCACGGCTGGTTGGTCGACAACCAGCGCGCGCGGGTGATCGCCTTTGCGCCCACCCGCGACGCGGTGGTGCTGCTCGAACTCCAGGGCCAGGGGATGGATCCGCTGGCGGCCGCGCACGCCTACGCACGCGAGGAAGGGCTCGCGATGTCCGAGGGCAAGCCGGTTCGCATCGGTCCCCTCGACGCCGTCCGCGTGCGCACCCTGGTCGGGACCCCCGGCGGACCCTTC
Organism: Myxococcota bacterium; assembly: GCA_028278345.1. Lineage (GTDB taxonomy): Bacteria > Myxococcota_A > UBA9160 > UBA9160 > UBA4427 > DUBZ01. The sequence continues at coordinate 16,976 of JANQEL010000021.1, read as the reverse complement.
GAGATGGAGATCACCTTCGTGGCCTACCACGGCAACGTCTACCGCCTCTCGGGGGGTGCGCGGCAGGGCCGATTCGCTCGCTATGCCGGGGTGTTCCGCGGTTTCGCCCGCAGCTTCCGGAGCTTGCGGAAAAGCGAGATGGAGCAGATCGACGAGCTGCGCCTTCGCATCGCGGAGACCGGGCCGGGCGAGGATCTCGCCGCGCTGGGCGAACGCACGGGCAACGTCTGGGACGTGAACAAGACCGCGGTGGTCAACGGGTTCACGGTCGGCGAACCCATCGAGCCCGGCACCCTGGTGAAGATCGCACTGCGCGAGCCTTACGTCCTGCGCGCGGATCGGGAGCCGGAGGCCAACGGGTCGGATCCGGACGCGCCATCGCCGGTGCAGGGCCCGGAAGTTGCCCCGGGGGCCGCGCCGCTGGCACCTCGGCCAGCATCGGAATTTCACTCGCGATTCCGTCACCGCCCCGATTTTGCAGGCTAAACTCGCCCGTCGCGCCACAGACCACTCGCGCCCGAGGAGTTCTGCCCCCCGCATGCCGATCGTCGTCATCCCCACCGCCTTCCGCGGCACCACGAACGGTGCCGCCGAAGTCGAAGTGCCGGCGGGCACGATTCGCGAGTGCATCGCGCGTGTCTGCGAGCAGGCCGAGGGCCTGGATGAGCTGGTGCTCGACGAGGCCGGCCATCCCCAGCGCTGGATGAAGTTCTTCTTGAACGAAGTCCAACTCGACGACGGGCCCGAGGTCCTCGACAGCGAGGTCGGCGAGACCGACCGCCTCGAGCTTCTCGCGGCGGTGGCGGGCGGGTAGGCGACGGCGCGAACCGATTCTCCGGCTTCGGCTGGGAGCCACTCAAACTTGGGTATCACGAAGATTCAGGAAGGAGATCTAGAACATGGCTGGACCGGAAGGCGACCGAATTCTCCACGTCGACATGACGACGCAGACCACGAGCTTCGAGGACTTTCCCGAGCAGTGGAAGCTCCTCGGTGGACGCGGCTTGTCGGCGAAGATCTTGAACCGCGACTGCGATCCGACGTGTGATCCGCTCGGCCCCGACAACGTGCTCGTGCTCGCGCCGGGCGTGCTCGGCGGTTCGGCGGCGCCGACCTCCGGCCGCATCTCGGTCGGCTGCAAGAGCCCGCTTACGAACGGCATCAAGGAAGCGAACGCCGGCGGTCAGCCCGGTCAGCACCTGATGAAGCTCGGCATCCGCGCGATCGTCGTGAAGGGCCAGCCGGCCGACATGAGCAAGCTCTACGGCATGCGCGTGACTGGAGACGGGGTCGAGATCCTCGACGCCGACGACAAGAAGGGGATGTGGAACTACGCCCTGTGCGCCAGCCTGCTCGAGAACGAGTCGAAGAACGCTTCCGTCATCTCGATCGGCCCCGCCGGCGAACAGATGCTCACGGGATCGTCGGTAGCGACCACCGACCAGGACAAGGACCGCCGCCCCGCACGCCACGCGGCGCGAGGTGGACCGGGTGCCGTGATGGGCAGCAAGCGGCTGAAGTACGTGGTCGTCGATCCAGGCAAGGCCCCGATGCGCAAGGCCGCCGATCCGAAGGCCTACACCGAGATCGTCAAGACGCGATCGAAGGAATACCTCGACGGTCCGCAGATGATGAAGTCGGGTACGGCTTCCGTCGTGCCGGTGGCGAACATGCTCAATACGTTCGTCTACAAGAACCGCACCGAGGGCCAGTCGCCCGACGTCGAAAACCTCGACGGCGCCCGCATCCACGAGAGCTTCGAAGAGCGCGGCGGCGGCATGCACAACTGCCTCACCGGCTGCATCGTGAGTTGCTCGAACGTCGTCCACGACAAGGAAGGCAACTACAAGACGAGCGCCCTCGAGTTCGAGACGCTCACCCTGCTGGGTGCTTCGTGTGCGATCGACAGCTGGGAAGACGTGGCTGACCTCGATCGTCTGTGTGACGAACTCGGGCTCGACACGATCGAGACGGGTGCTGCGATCGCGGCGTTGATGGACGCCGGCGAGATGCAGTGGGGCGACGCCGAAGGCGCAAAGAAGCTCTTCGACGAAATCGCCGCGGGTAGTGACCTCGGCAAGGCGATCGGCAACGGCGCCGTGGCCGTCGGCAAGCGCACGGGTCACAAGCGCATCCCGAACTCGCGCGGTCAGGCGATCCCGGCCTGGGATCCCCGCCCCCTCAAGGCGACGGGCATCACCTACTGCACGAGCCCCATGGGCGCGGACCACACCGCCGGGCTCATCGTGAACCCCGCGATGGCCGAGGACGACATGGCCCAGGCCTCGCAAGAGGTGCAGTTGGTGAACGCCGTGTGCGACTCGTCGGGCTTCTGCCAGTTCCTCGGGCCGGATCTCGACATGATCCGCCAGTACTACGGCGCGCTCTACGGGGAGGAAGTCACCCGCGAACAGATCGCCGACCAGGGTTGGGAGATCCTCTCCGACGAGTGGGCTTTCAACGAGAAGGCCGGGTGGAAGGTCGAGGACGACGTGCTCTCCGACGACATGGTCAACGAGGGCATCGGGCCGGACAAATCGCTGGTGTTCGACCTCAGCGCCGACGTGATTGCGAAGGCGAAGGTGCGCTTCGACCTCCGCGAAGAGCTCTTCTCGACGAAGGCCAGCGGCTGAGAAAAGCGCGGTAGAGTCCGATTGCGGGCGGGGGGCCTCGGCCTTCCCGCCCGCTTTCCGTTTGGCCGGTCGCCTCGAGCGAATTCGATCGAAAGGTTTGATGGGACGATGCGCGACGTTCGCATGAAGGGTTTTGCCGAGCGTGCCGACGTCGAGGAGGTCGAGCGCTTCCTCGCCGAGCACGTGGGTGTGCGCGGGACCCATCGCGTGCCGCTCAGCGAATGCGTCGGGCGGGTGCTCGCCGAAGACGTCGCGGCGGCGGTGAACGTGCCGGGCTTCGCGCGCTCGGCGATGGACGGCTACGCGCTGCGCGGCGAGGAGAGCTTCGGTGCCTCGGCCTACAACCCGATCCGCTTCCGGATCGCAGGCGAATCGATGCCCGGCGATCCCTTCGAGGGGCGCGTCGGCAAGGGCGAAGCCGTTCGCATCATGACGGGGGCGCCGGTGCCGGAAGGCGCGGACGCTGTCGTGATGGCCGAAGTGTGCGCCGAAGTCGGCGACGCGGTCGAAGTGAGCGAAGCCGTCGCGCCGCAGAAGAACGTCGGCGAGATCGGCGAAGACATCCGCGAGGGCGAGACGGTGCTTCGCGCGGGCCGCAGGCTTCGCGCGCAGGACGCCGGGCTGCTCTCGTCGATCGGTATCGCCGAGCCGCTCTGCGTCGAGCAGCCGCGTGTGCGTCTCGTGGTGACGGGCAACGAACTGCTTCCGGCGGGGAGCCGACCCGAAGGGCCGAAGATCGTCGACAGCAACTCGGTGGTGTTGCGCGGCCTGGTCGAGCGCGACGGCGCGATCCTGCTGCCCTTCGAGATCCTGCCCGACGAGCGGGAACCGATCGCGCAAGCCATGCAGGATCCCGAAGCCGATGTCGTCCTCGTTTCCGGCGGAAGCAGCGTGGGCAAGGAAGACTACGCGCCGCAGCTGCTCGCCGAACTCGGCGAGCTCGACTTCCACGGCGTGTCGATGCGGCCCTCGAGTCCATCCGGCGTGGGTCGAATCGGCCAGCGCCTCGTCTTCCTGCTGCCGGGCAACCCGGTCAGTTGCATGTGCGCCTACGAGTTCTTCGCGGGGCCGACGCTTCGCGCGATGGGTGGACGTGGGCGCGCGTGGCCGCATCGCCGGATGAGGCGGTCATTGGCGCGCAAGATTGCATCGAAGGTCGGCCGCACCGACTACGTGCGCGTGGCCGAAGAGGATGGACGCATCGTTCCGCTCGCGACTTCCGGTGCTTCGATCCTCTCTTCGACGGTGCGCGCGATCGGGGCCGTCGTCGTGCCGCGCGAGCGCGAAGGTATGGCCGAAGGCGAAGAGGTGGAGGTCCTCCTCTACGACGACGATCCGGTCGATATGATCGGAGAGACGCCGTGAAGCAGACGCAATTCCTCGACGTGATCGATCGCGACGAAGCCGAGCGCCGTTGGCGCGAGGTGATCGACTTCTCACCCGTCGGTGTCGAGACGGTTTCTCTCGAGGACGCCCTCGGTCGCGTGCTGGCCGAAGACGTGCGAGCCGAAGTCGACGTCCCCGGCTTCGATCGCTCGAACATGGACGGCTTCGCGGTGCACGCCGAGGACACCTTCGGCGCTTCCGAAGAGCGTCCGATTCGCCTGAATCTCAATCGCGAGACGATCCCCACCGGTGTGTCGCCCAAGGAAGAGGTGGTGCGTGGTACGGCGACGATGATCGCGACGGGCGGCATGTTGCCGCGTGGTGCCGACGCGGTGGTGCCGGTCGAGATGACGGACATCGAGGGCGAAGGGGATGAACAGACCCTCATCGTGCGCGGCGCGCGGGTGCCGGGGGCCGCGCTCTCGTTCGCCGGCACCGACATGGGACGCGGTGAGACCGTGCTCTTCGCGGGGACGAAGCTCACTTCGCGCGAGACGGGCGTGCTTGCGGCGATCGGCCGAAACGAACTCGAAGTCCAGCGTCGCCCGAGGGTCGCGATCCTCTCGACCGGTGACGAGATCGTGCAGCCCGGAGAGATCATGCGTCCGGGCCTCGTCTACGACAGCAACGGGCGCATCCTGGCCGACGCCGTGCGCGAGCTCGGGGGCGAGCCCGAATTCCTCGGTGCCTTTCGCGACGACGTCGACGCCCTGCGGACTGCACTCCACCGCGCCCTCGAAGACGCCGACATCGTCCTGCTCTCGGGCGGAACCTCGAAGGGGGAGGGCGACCTGAACGGTATCGTCGTTTCGGAACTCGAACCCGGCGTCGCCGTGCACGGCGTTGCCCTCAAGCCCGGCAAGCCGATCTGCCTCGCTTCCCATCACGGCCGCCCGGTAGTCATCCTCCCGGGCTTTCCCACCTCGGCGATATTCACCTTCCACGAGTTCGTGGCTCCGGTGATCCGCAACATGGCGGGGCTCCCGGTGGAAGAACGCGACGAGGTGCCGGCCCGCATGGCGCAGCAGGTGGTTTCCGAGCGCGGGCGTCTCGAGTACCTGCTCGTCGGTCTCGTCGAGAGTCCGGATGGAGGCCTGCGCGCCTATCCGATGGGGAAGGGGAGCGGTAGCGTCACCACCTTCAGTCGCGCCGATGGTTTCGTACGCGTCGGACGCAATACCGAGATCGTCGAAGCCGACGCGGACGTTCGTGTCACCCTGATCGGGGCCGAGCTTCCCGTCGCGGACATGATCGTGATCGGAAGTCATTGCGCCGGGCTCGATGTGATCGCGAGTGAGCTGGCCCGCGAGGGCTTCCGCTTGAAAGTGCTCGCGGTGGGTAGCCACGGCGGACTCGCGGCCGCGGCGCGCGGCGAATGCGATCTCGCCCCCTTCCACCTGCTCGATCCCGAGACGGGCACGTACAACACGCCCTTCTTGAGTGAGGGCATGCGTCTACTTCCCGGCTACCGGCGCATGCAGGGCGTGGCCACGCGCACGAGTGAAACGCGCGACCTCGAAGCACTGCTGGCCGATCCGAACGCCCGTATGGTCAACCGCAACCGCGGATCGGGAACGCGTGTGTTGATCGACGAACTCCTCGGCGACCGCAAGCCTCCGGGCTTTCCCTACGAGCCGCGTTCCCACTACGCGGTGGCGGCGGCGGTCGCCCAGGAGCGCGCCGATTGGGGCGTCACGATCGAGACCGTCGCCGAACAGGCGGGCCTGCGATTCCTCCCCCTCACCGCCGAGCACTACGACTTCGCCGTCCCCGCCGATCGCTGGGATCGCCCGGCGCTGGTCGCGCTGCGGCGCCTGCTCGAACCGGGGAGCGAGCTGCGTGAGCGCCTGGCCGCAATGGGGTTCGAGGTGCCGAGCGAGTAGGCGCGGGTTACTCGGTTCGCAGCTGCCCGCCCGAGTACGTGGCCAGCACATCGATCTCGCTGATGCGGTTGGGCGCGACGTCGCGTGGGTCGTCGGAGAGCACGGCGAAGTCCGCGTACTTGCCCGGTGTGATCGATCCCTTCACGTCCTCTTCGAACGAAGCAAAGGCTCCGCCCATGGTGTAGGCGTGGAGGGCCTGATCCACCGTGATGCGCTGTTCGGCGCCATAGGTCTTGCCCGCCTTGCTGGTGCGCGTGACGAGGCTCTGGATTCGCAACAGCGGTGATAGACCCGAAACAGGAAAGTCCGAATTGGCCGCGTTCGCAATGCCGTGCTCGATGATCGATGCGTTCGCGAACATGTGCGGCCAGCGGGCTTCGCCGTAGGCCTCGATCATCGGCCCCTTCTCGTAGATGTACGAATGGGGCGCGATGACGACGCGCAGGTCTCGCGCCTTCGCGAGCAGGGCCTCGTTCATGATCGACGCGTGCTCGAGACGGTGGCGATGGTCGCGCGGTGCGTTCGACACGGCGCGCTCGATGGCCAGGAGCACCATGTCGACCTCGTAGTCGCCGTTGGCGTGGATCGCCGCCTGCAAACCGAGTTCGTGGATCTCCGCGATCTTCTCGTCGAGTTCGGGCTGCGCGATCTGGGGTTCTTCGCCGTAGTAGTCGGGACGATCGGCGTAGGGTTCGAAGAGCCGCGCGGTTCGACCCGACAGCGAATGGCCGTGGAAGCGCTTCACGCCCGCTGCGCGAATCCACGGTGTATCGAACGGATCGAGTCCGATGGCGCCCAGGATCCGGCGTGCACGCGTCAGCCGCGAAACGCTCCCCATGTCTTCGCCGTCGAGCAACAGGTTGACCCGCATGCCTTTGGATTCGGGATCGAGCCACCAGTAGGCGAGCGCGAGTTCGACCGGAACCATGGCGTCCGTGTAGCTCGTAATGCCCACGCGATGGGCCTTGCGAATGAAGTCTTCGAGCCCCGCGACGGCGGTCGAGAGATCGTTGGGCATGAACGAGGGCTGGCGTTCGACGAAGAGCATCTCCATCGCGGGTCGTTCGCTGATCAGTCCGGTCGGTGCGCCGTTCGCGTCCCGTTCGAAGCGGCCTCCCTGCGGGTCCGGGGTTTCGGACGAGATCCCCGCCGCAGTGAGCGCAATCGAGTTCACCGCATAGAGATGGAGACTCGCGTGGAAGACGAAGACCGGATGTTCGTCTCCCACGCGGTCGAGCACGCCGCGATCGAGATGGCCGCCGGTCGCGGTGTCGTCATAGCCATATCCCAGGACCCACTGGCCCGGCTCGGTTTCGCGCGCACGGGCCTGGAGTCGCCGAACGATCTCGTCGCGATGCTCGGCATCCGACAGGTCGACGCTTCGCGCCGGCAGCAGCACCGCATGCAGATGGGCATCGTTGAAACCGGGAACGACGGTGCGCCCCGCGAGATCCACCACCTCGGTCGCCGGACCGATGCGGGGTCGGATCATCTCGTTCGACCCGACGTCCACGAAGCGTCCGTTGCGAACCGTCATGGCCTCGGCGCGCGGGTTCGTGGAATCGACGGTGAGGATGTTGGCGTTGATGATCGCCAGGTCGGGCTGCGGGGCCTGGGTGCAGCTGCCGACCCATGGGATCAGGGCCAGGATCGCGATGGCGAACGCGAAGCGATGGAAGTCCCGGGCACATCGTCCGTGCATGCGGGGAGCCTATCTCCGGGCGAGGGAAACCGCCGGAAAATCAGAAGGTTGGGTAACTCTGTCGATTTTGTTGGACTCGGGTCCAATCAATGTTTAGACTCGGGTCCATGATCTCGAAGCCGACCTCGAAGCGCGAAGAGAATCGGGCCCGCCAGCGCCAGGCGATCCTCACGGCGGCGACCGACCTGTTCGCCGCCCAGGGATTCGACGGGGTGACGATGGCCGACATCGCGGCCAAGGCGGGGGTCGTTCGCGCGACGGTCTTCAACTACTTCCCGAGCAAGCACAGCTTGATCGAGGCGATCACCGAAGGCGTCTTCAACTACTACAACGCGATCGTCGAGCGCGCCCTCGAAGAGGAAGCGACGCCGGTTCCCGCGCTCGCGAAGACCCTGCTCGTGCACATGGGCGAGGGCATCGAGTACACGCGTGAGTTCTATCGCGGCGTGTTCCGCGAAATGCTGCGCATGCGCTCGGGCCTGGTCGAAAGCGATGCGATCGCGGCGGTGCGACACGGCGCGCAAGAACGGCTCGAAGAGCTGATGCGTCGCGGGCAGAGCCGCGGCGAGATCCGCAATGATGTCAGTGCCGCCGACCTCGCGCGTTCTTTCGACGCGCTTTCCCTCGGCACGATCCTCGACTGGCTGTACGAGCGCGAGGAAGACTCGTTGCGCGAGCGCATGGAGACGACCGCGCGCGTGTTCTTGTCGGGCGCCGGTTGCCCGGTCGCCGCCGACATCCCCCTGGTCCCCGGTTTGTTGCCCCTGGCCGAAACGCCCACCGGCCCCGGCCTGCTCGACGTCGAGGATCTGCAACGCGCCCGGTGAGGGTCGTCATGTCGAACACCACCGCCATCCCAATGAACGAAATTCCCCCCCGCCCGCACAACCCCTTCCGTCTGCGGCGCGGCATCCGGGCGATGCGCGAGTTGATCGCCGTACCGGACGACACCGCGAAGGCCCAGGACTTTGCGCTTGCGGTGGGCGGAGCGAGTGAGGAGTGGCGCTTCCAGCGATTCGTGCGTTCGGCGGAGGGGGCGCGCTTGCTGCGCGAGCGTCCTTCCCTCGTCGATGCGCTCTCGGATCGCGAGCATCTCGCGTCGCTTCCGGAGTCGAGCTTTGGCGCTGCCTATCTGCGTTACCTGGACGGTCACGACTACCAGCCGGCCTCGCTGCTCGAGTTGCGTCGCGATGTCGAAGCGGAGTGGGTGCGTCGCCGTGAGCGCGAGCCTCTCGATTCGGCGCGCACCTGGTTCCGCGATCGCGTTCAGCTCACCCACGATCTCTTCCACGTGCTCACCGGCTACGGCACCGACGGCATCGGCGAAGCGACGTTGCTGGTCTTCTGTCGCCCCCACATGGGTGGAGGCGCGAGTTCACTGCTGGTTTTCGGTGCGGCGCTCGAAGCCTGGCGGCTCATCGGAAACGAGTGGCTCCGCTACGCGCGCGAGACCCATCGCCGTGCGCTTCGCGCGGGTCACCTGCTCGGCCAACACTGGGAAGAGCTCTTGCCGCAACCGCTCGCGCATGTGCGGGAGTCGACCGGCGTCGGTGCTCCCGAGGTCGCGCACCCGCGCGGCATCCTGCGAGGCGAACGCGAAGAAGCCGGGGACATCCGGGTCGAGCGGAGTTGACCGTGAGTGGGGTCGCTGCCTCGGTCATCGAGAACCGCGCCGTCGGCTCGACTCTCGGTTGGGGCAAGACGCTTTCGTATTCGGCGCCGACCGCGGCGATGTCGGCGGCCTTCTTCCTCAACCAGTTCTACCTGCTGAACTTCGCGACCGACATCCTGTTGCTCGCCCCCGGCCTGGTCGGGGTGTTGCTGGCGATCAGTCGCATCTGGGATGCGATCTCGGATCCCCTGGTCGGTCGCATGAGCGATCGCACCCGCACGCGCTTCGGTCGGCGCAAGCCGTGGATCGTCGGCGGGGGGATCTCGTTCGGCCTGAGTGTCGTGTTGCTCTGGGCACCGCCGGCGTCCATGGGAAGCGCGGCGCTTGCCGGCTGGCTCGGCGTCCTCCTGATCGCCTTCATGACGACGGGAACCGCGTGGTCGATTCCGCATCAGGCCTGGGGGGCCGAGTTGGCGGGGACGCCGCACCGCCGCACCGGCTTGTTCGGCTTCCGCCTGGTGTTCTCGATGGTGGGTGTGGCTGCGGCCTTCGGTGCGATGCAGGCGATCGCGAACGCCGACTCTCCCCGTGAGATGGCCTCGCAGCTGGCGCTCTATGGAGGTGGGTCGATCGCCTGTGTCCTCATCGTTCCCGCGCTCTTCCTCGACGAGCGCTCGCGGCGCGAGCCCGAAGCGCCTTCGGGTCATCTGGCGGTGTTGGGGCGGATGCTTGCCCGGCCGGCGGCGCGTCGTCTGCTCGGCGCGCGCCTCGCTTCGAACATCGGGACGGGCGCGCAGGGAACGATCGCGCCCTATACCGCGATCTATCTACTCGAGCGGCCGGACCTGATCGGCGTGCTGCCCGCGACCTACATCGTTCCGCTGATCGTTTCGATTCCCTTGTGGGTCGTCGCGGCCAGGCGCTACGGACGCACCGTGGTGTGGGTGGGGTCGATGCTCGTGGGCGCGGTCGCGCACATCGGCCTGTTCTGGATTTCTTCGGATACGCTAGTGATAGCGATCCTGCTGACCGGGCTCGTCGGGTTCACGGCGGGGAGCGCGGGCTCAGTCGGCCCATCCCTCCTTGCCGACCTCATCGATCTCGAAGAGAACGAGACACGTGAGCGCAGCGATGGCGTCTACTTCGCGGTCTGGGAGTTCGTCGAGAAGACGGCGGGGGCGATCATCGTCATCTTCGTCGCGATGGCGCTCCAGGTGGCGGGCTTCGAGGCCAACGCCCGGCAGGGTGCTGCGGCCGACTTCGCGATCCGCTTCTGCCTGGCGATCTTCCCGGCGCTCATGCTGGTGATGGCGAGCGCGTGTCTCTGGCAGAGGCGAAGGTCGATCAGAAGCTCTTGAGGGCGCGCAGTCGTTGCTCGGCCTTGTGCAGATAGATCCGCGCGCGCGCATCGCGCTGGAATCGCCGCTGCGCGTCTTCGCGGGCGCGTTCGTATGCGCGAATGGCGGCTCGCTTCCTTCCCTTCGCCTCAGCGATCTCAGCGCGAACCATCTGCACGAGATAGTCGGTCACCACCTTGCGGGCCGCGCGATCGAGCAACACTTCCGCGCTCTCGAGATCTCCCTGATGAACGGCGTGCCAGGCCTGGAAGAGTTCGTGGCGCCCGTCGTTCGGGACCTGGGCCGCGTAGCGGGCAAAGCTCTCGATCGCTTCGACTTCCTTGCCCTTGAACCACTGGGTGTAGGCGAGGTTGTCGAGGGATTGCACGGCGCGCTCGTCGACGCTGGCCGCGTGGCTGTACAGGCTCTCCTCGTTCTGCCAGATGGGGACCTGCTTCGCGCTGAGTACGCCAAGCAGGGCGATCCACACCGCCGCAACGCCGGCGAGTGCGCGCGCCGGAGCGAACGGCGCGATCAGCACGACGGCGAGGGGCACGAGGAAGAGGAGCGGGATCTGCGCATAGCGATCCGCAACCGGGGGATGGGTGGGGAGCAGATTCGAGACGGGCACCAGCGCCATCAGGAACGCTGCGGCGAAGAAGGCGGCGGTGGTTCGGGTTCGCGCCCCGCGAAGGATCAGCCAACCGATCGCACCCGCGAACACGAGCGCCCCCACGCCGAAGGCGATGATGTTCGCTCGCACATCGTCGAGCACGTAGTCGCTACTGAGGCTCGCCGGCCAGACGAACTTGTATAGATAGAACTGCGGCACGAAGCCCGCGCGCGGTAGCCGGCGCGCGACTTCGCCCAGGGATAGCGCCGAGCCGAGCACGCCATGGCTGCTCGCGATCGTAGTGTGGAGAACCACCGCGATCGCGGTGACCACGAAGTGCGGCGTCGCGTAGAGGGCGACCTTCTTCCACGAAGCTTCGCGAACGAGGAGCGCGTACAGCAGTGCGACGATTGCGAAGGTGGGGGTGGCGGTGGCCTTGGAGAAGAGCGCCAGCGCGGTCGTGACGATCGATGCCGCATACCAGTAGGCGCGACCCGTCACGGCATGGCGTTCGACCGCATGGAGGGTGCACGCGAGGAAGAGCAGGGCGAGCAGCGCGTTGCGTGCCGTGATGAACGCCACGGGTTCCACCTGCAGGGGGTGCATCGCGAAGGCGAGGGTGATCACGAGCGCCAGCGGAGCCGCCTTCCCGGCGGTCGCCTCATCGGGGCTCGACGCGAGGACGCGACGCATCCACACCCCGATGAGTCCGCAGGCCAGGATGAAGATCGCGACGTTCACCAGATGGAAGCCCCCCGGCCAGTTCCCCCACATCGCGTGGTCGGCACATAGGGTGAGGTCGCGAACCGGGAGATACTCGAAGGTGTTGGCCGGCGTGGTGAAGATCGCCGTGAGATCACAGTCGCGATACACCGGAGCGAAGCTCAACGGGCCGTCATCCCAGACGGTTTCGTGGTCGCGCACCGGTGCATAGACGAGCACGATCGCGAGCAGCGGCGCGAGCAGCGTGGCGCGCTTCCACGCGATGTCTTTCGACGGGGAACCTGCGGCGGTCATGGTCTTTTCGCGTCGGTCGCGCGGGCTCGAGGTGTTCGCACGGGCTCAACATAGCGGTCGCCGCGCCAATGCCGTTTCTCGCACTGTGCGCACGCCCTGCCGGTCGACAGCCGGTCGATTTCTTGCCCGCCCCTGAAAGCCGAGTTAGCGTTTTGCCGTTCCGGTGCCCTTACGTTCCACCGGAACCGACGGAATCGAAAAGGCCTCCAAACGACACATGCCAAGTCCACCATCCGAGCCCAGTGAGCACAGCCTCACATCGGGCCAGCATGCCTCGCAGGGCGAGGTCCCGGCATGACCGACGTCATCTACTTCGTGATCGTCATCGTATGTCTGGTGATCTCGGCCTTCTTTTCGAGTAGCGAAACCGCGCTCTTCCGCCTGCGATCCCACGAGATCGAAAAGGAAGTCGAGAGTGCGCGCGGCCCGACCGCGGTGGCGGTGCGCGACCTCATCTCGTCTTCTTCACGTCTGCTCGTGACGATCCTGCTCGGCAACAACGTCGTGAACATCCTCGGCGCCTCGGCCGCAGCGGCCTTGTCGTTGCGTTACTTCGGGCCGCAGTTCGGCATCCTGGTCTCGACCGTCGTGATGACCGTGCTGGTCCTGATCCTCTGCGAAGTGCTGCCGAAGGCCGTGGCGGCGCGGCACCCGCTCACGATCGCGCGGGTGATCGGTTTGCCGCTCTACATCTTCCACGCGGTGCTTCGCCCGGTGCATTCGCTCTTCGATCGCATCATCGAGCCCGTCGTCCGGCGCATCACAGCGTCTTCGGGAGACCTCGAAGAATCCCAGAACGCCGAGGATGTCCTGCGCCTCGCGCGCGACGTTCGCGAGGGCGACGAACCCGGTTCACCGATCGCGATCATGGGGGCGACCAGCGAAGCCGCGGAGATGGACGTCACCGAGATCATGGTGCCGCGCACCGAGATCGTCGCCTTCTCGGTCGATACGCCGCCGGGCGAACTGCTCGAGAAGATCCTCGAGGAGCGCTACACGCGCGTGCCGATCTTCGAGAACTCGATCGACCACGTGCTCGGTATCGCGCATCTGAAGGACGTAGTCCGACTGGTGAACGACGGCCGCGACGTGCGGGACATCCTGAAGCCGATCCTGCGTGTGCCCGAACGCAAGCCGATCCTGCGTTTGTTGGCCGATATGCAGCGCTCGTTCTGCCACGTCGCCCTGGTGAAGGACGAGTTCGGCGTGACCCTCGGCCTCGTCACCCAGGAAGACATACTCGAGGAGATCGTGGGCGAGATCCGCGACGAGTTCGACTTCGAAGAGCTGCTGACGATCCGCAAGCTCGGTGAAGACAGCTACGAGGTGCTCGGCCGCGTCTCCGTACTCGACTTCAACCGCGAAACCGGTTGGCGCGTGACGGCCGAGAAGGGTGACACCCTCGCCGGCCTCTTCTTCAACACGCTGGGGCGCGCGCCGCGCCGCGGCGAGTCGGTAGACCTGCCGGACTATCAGCTCGTGTGCGTGGACGTTTCGGGTAGCCGCATCACGCGCCTGCGGGTGATCGAGAAGCCCGAGGCCCAGGCCGATGTGCAATCGGCCGAAGCCGAATCCGCCTGACGAACACCGGTGTCGCCCCGCTCCACGAAACCGAGACGCCGATCTCCCACGCGTCGGCGACCGCGCGAGGGGCGCAGCGTCGAACTCGACGAGGTGGTCGCGATCGATTCGCTGGCCGCGGGCGGGGATGGCGTCGGGCGTCTCGCTGACGGCCGGGTCGTATTCGTTCGCCTGGCCGCTCCGGGGGATCGTGTGCGCATCCGTGAGGCCGAAGAAGGCGGATCGTTTCTGCGCGCGGAGGGCTTCGAACTCGTCGAGCCCGGCCCGGCGAGGCGCGCCCCGCGTTGCGAGGTGTTCGGGCAGTGCGGGGGATGCAGCTGGCAACACGTCGAAGCCGGCGCCCAACGCGAAGCGCGAAAGCGCATTCTCGGCGATGCGCTCGAGCGGATCGCGAAGCTGGCGTCGATCCCCGAGATCGAAGTCGTCGATTCGCCCACGGAGTTCGGCTATCGCGGTCGCACGCGGGTCGTCGCGAAGGGAAGGGAGGTCGGCTTCCGACGACATCGAAGTCACCAGATCACGAGCATCGAACACTGCCCTGTGCTGCGCCCCGAACTCGATGCGGCACTCGGCGAACTCGCGAAGCGTTCGGGCGCCGAGGAGTCGGGGCACGACGACGAAGTCGAATACGAACTCGCCTGCGCGAGCGATGGCTCGGTACTGACCACCTGCCTCGACGCATCGAGCGATGCGGAGACAGCGAAGTTCGAACTCGAAGTCGGCGGTGAGCGTGTGAAGGTTTCCGCCGGTGGTTTCGCCCAGGCGAACCCCGCTCTGTTCGACGCCATGTTCGAACGCGTGGCCGAGGCCCTTCGCCTCGACCGACCCGAGACCCTCGTCGAACTCCACGCGGGCAGCGGCTTCTTCACCATCGGCCTCGCGCGCCACTTCGAGCGAATCATTGCGGTGGAGTCGAACCGCGACGCGTGTGGCGATCTCGAAGAGAACCTCGGCACAGCCGGCCTCGCGAACGTCGACGTTCGCTGTGCTCGGGTCGAAGACATCTTCGACGGTCTCGCGACGGCACGTCCCGATGCGGTGCTCCTCGACCCACCGCGCACCGGACTCCCGCGCGGCACGGCGGCCAGGCTCGCGGGCCTGGCTGCACCCCGCATCGCCTACCTGAGCTGCGACCCCGCCACCCTGGCGCGCGATCTCGCTGGCCTATGCCGCGATGCGGGCCGCTATCGCCTCACGGCTCTCACCGCGTTCGACGTCTTCCCCCAGACGCCGCACGTCGAAACCCTGGCCGTGCTCGATCTCTGAGCGGCTAGGGTTCGATCAAGCCGTGGCGCAGCGCGTAGCGCACGAGTTCGGTGGCCTTCCGCACGCCGAGCTTGCGCATCAGGCTCGTGCGGTGGGCCTCCACCGTCTTGGTGCTGATGTTGAGATCTGAGGCGACTTCCTTGGCGGAGAGGCCTTCGGCGATCAGGTGCAGCACCTCGCGTTCGCGACCAGAGAGCAGGGTGAAGGGTTCGTCCGCCGAGGCCTTCGGCTGGCGCAGCTGCTCCACGATCTCCCGCGCCACGGCGGGGCTGAAGTAGCTGCCGCCGCGCGTGACCGCGCGAATCGCCGAGACCACCTCTCCCGCCTTCCCGTTCTTCAACACGTAACCGTCGGCGCCGAGCGAGATCGCGCTCTGGATGAAGGGCGGATCGCCGTGCACGGAGAGCAGGATCACCTTCACGCCGGCGTGCTTGGTGCGCAGACGCTCGAGGGTCTCGAGCCCGCCCAAGCGTGGCATGGTGATGTCGAGGATGACGACATCAGGCTCGTGCTTCTCGACCTGCTCGAGAACCTCTCGACCATCGAGCGCCTCGCCACACACGAAAAAGTCGCTCTCGGCTTCGAGCAGCCGGCGCAGGCCTTCACGAACGATGCCGTGGTCATCGGCTACGAGGATCGAGGTCACCGGTGCAGATTACCAGGAAAGCCCCAGCCGGATCAATTCTCGCCGCGAAAACGCAGGGGGTTTTCACGCCGAATGCACGAGGGTTGCAGGGCAAGCAGAACGCGAACCCGCTCCGCAATCGCGTGTAGCTTGCTAGCCTAGATGGCCGAGCGAACCCACCGCCCCCCGGCAGCATCTATCCTTCGCGTCTCGAAGCGCGACCGCACCTGCTGGAGAAGATCGTGTTCCGCCCCAGAACCGCTCGCAAGCGCGACCTGGTCAACGCCTCCCAGCGCTTTGCGTTGTACGTCGAAGGGCCGAGGGATCGCGATGTCCTGCGCTCCTTCGCACAGCGCCTTTCGCCGGAGCTCGCGCGCGCGATGGACCCGTGTGTACGCATCCTCGGAGGCCGTAAGCCCGAACGCGCCGCCGCGTTGTTCGACGAGTGGGTCGACCAGGCAGCGGAAGAGGCGCGCACCGTCCCGCGCGGCCTCTGCGTGCTCGATCGCGACGACCCTGCGAGCCTGCGTGACGCCAACCCCCAACACGATCGCCTCGAGTTCGTGGTCTGGAAGCGGCGGCAGATCGAGAGCTACCTGCTGGTGCCCGGGGCGATTCGTCGCTGTGTGTCGAATGGCCGCGATCACGCCATGCTCGGACGCGTACTCGACAGTGCCTTGCCGGCCCCCGACAACGAGCGGGCCTTTCGCGATCTCGACGCCAAGCGCGTGCTCGGCGCGCGCGGGCCGATCGCCGGCGTGCTCGGCCGTCCGCTGCGCCCGCGCGACATTGTGCGCAACATGAGCCCCGTCGAAATCCACGCCGACGTCAAACACGTACTCGGCCGCGTGCGCGACCACATCGACGACGCACCGCCCGCGAGTTGAAGGGCGAAGCCGGCGACTCAGGGGTCGATGGCGTCGCGCAGGATCGGTCGCGGAACCGGGGTGCCTTCTTCGCGCGCCGCCCGCACTTCGCGTACGAGCACGATCGCGCGGTTCAGGAAGACCGCACCGATGATGACGTGCATTGCGAGGAAGATCGTGTTCGTCCACAGCGCAAAGGCGTAGAGGGCTTCGCGCGAACCGTACTCTTCGAAGAGGTTCGCGAAGGCGATCTCCCGGGTGCCGAAGTTGCCGAGCGAAGGGATCAACAGCGCGAAGTACATCACCGGGATGCGGGCCACGAGCGCAATCCAATCGATCTCGAGACCGAAGGAGCGCGCGGCGAGTCCCTGGATCGCGACGTCGTACACCCCGAACACGCCGAACCATCCGACGTAGGGAAGCAGCTCGCGGGGCTTCACCGTGTCGATCCAACC
>JANQEL010000002.1 GCA_028278345.1 Myxococcota bacterium | reverse complement strand
CGCGCAGGGGGAACGTCGAGGTCGATGCCCGCCAGCGCGACGACATCGCCAAAGCGCTTCTCGACGTTGCGCAGGCGTAGCATGACGCGTGCAAGAGTCGCCCACGCGCGCACTCGCGTCCAATCGCGATTCGCGCGCCGTTCTCTAGACTCGTTGGCCGACTCATCGAGGAGCTGCGCCATGAAGCAGGTCAACATCCACGGTCCTGGCGATGTGAAGATCGACGACGTGCCCGAACCCGAACCCGGTCCGCGCGACGCCATCGTGAAGGTTGCCGCTTGCGGCATCTGCGGGAGCGATGTCGGCTACATCGCGGCCGGTGGGTTGATGGGGCCGACGGGCCAGCCCATGCCGATCGGTCACGAGTTCGCCGGCACGGTCGAGGCGATCGGCTCCGAGGTCACCGGCGTCGAAGTCGGCGCACGCGTGGTGGTGAACCCGATCAGTGGCGAAAACACGATCGGCAACGGCGCCGACCAGGGGGCCTTCGCGCCGCGGGTGTTGGTGCCCAATGCCGCGGACGGCCATTCGATCCACCCGATTCCCGACTCACTCCCGATGGACGTGGCGGCCCTGGCCGAACCGCTTTCGGTCGGGCTGCAGGCCGTCGACCAGACGAAGCCCCAGCCCGGGGAACGCGCCGTGGTCTTCGGCGCGGGCCCAATCGGCCTCGCCGCGGTGGCGGGGCTTCGCTTCCGCGGGGTGGAAGACATCGTGTCGATCGATCTCTCCGCCGGGCGCCTCGAGATCGCGCGAAAGCTCGGCGCCCGCGCGACCCTCGATCCCTCCCGGGGCGACGTGTACGAAGCCCTTCGCGAACTCCACGGAACCGTTCCCGTCTACGGCGCGCCGATGGTGGGAAGCGACATCTTCATCGAGGCCTCCGGCGCGGGAGTCGTGATCGAACAGGCGATTGCCAACGCGAAACCCGACGCGCGCATTTCGATCGTGGCCCTCCACCGCAACCCGGTGTCCGTGAACTTCATGATCGTCATGATGAAGCAGCTACAGATCGTGGGCTCGATGGGATACCCCGAAGATTGGAGCGACGCCCTCGAGTTGCTGCAGGGGACAGATCTCTCGCCGATGATCACCCACCGCTTCGTCCTCGACGATTTCCACGAGGCCCTCGACATCGCCCGGCAACCCGACGCGGGTGCCAAGGTGATGATCGTGAACGCCGACTGAGGAGCCGGCGAGGGGATGGAAAGCTGGGAGGTCGCCGCGCGTGAAGGCATCCGCGATCTGGTCGCGCGCTACAACAGCTATGGCGACGCGGGACGCATCGATCAACAGGTCGCGCTCTTCGCACCCGACGCCGTGCTCGAGATCGTGGGGCAGCCCGTCTGCCGGGGGCCGGAGGAGATCCGCAGCCTCTTCAGCAGCGCGATGGGGAGTGGTGCGGAGATCCAGCTCATCCGCCACCACGTCTCGACCCACCAGATCGACTTCGAGTCGCGCGACCAGGCGACGGGGCGGAGCTACTTCGCGGTCTATACCGAAGCGGGCCTCGATCACTGGGGCCGCTACCTCGACGCCTATCGCGTGATCGATGGCGCCTGGCGCTTCGGAGCACGCAAGGTCGAAGTGGAAGGGCAGGTCGCAGGAGGTTGGGCCGAGCGCACGAGCGCCCGGCTTGCGAGCGAGGGCTGAGATCAGCTCGCGGTGTTCGCTCCGCCCAGGGCGATGCGCACCTCGACGCGTTCGCGCAGTTCGCGCAACACGTCGCGCATGGCTTCGCCTTCCCATTGGCGATGCAACTCGGCCTTCACCTTGTCCTCTACCTCATCGAGGGGAGGCAGGGCGGCGTCGATGCGCTCGTGTACCCAGACCGCGTGCTCGCCATAGCTCGAGACGACCGGTCCCACCCACTCGCCGACTTCGAGGGTGAACGCAGTCTGCGAGAAGCGCGGGCCCAGTCGCTCGCCCAGGCGCCGCTCGGACCACAGCGGGAGCTTCGCCTGGAGCAGGAAGGGATCCGCGTGCGCGGTCGCGGCCGCGAGATCGGTCGTCGGGTCGATGCCCGCTTCCCTCAGGGTCTTCACGAGGGCGATGGCATCTTCGTGCAACTCGGCACCGCGTCGGTCGCGACTCAGGTGGATGTGGGTCAGTCGAATGCGCGCCGGGCGCATGAAGGCCTCGGAGTTGGCCTGGAAGTAGGCGTCGAGTTCTTCGCGCGTCGGTTCTCGACTGCGTGCGCGATCGCCGATCATCAGGCGCATGCGCTCGAGGAGGCGCCGCCGCACCACGATGTCGCTGCGTTCCATCTCGAGGGCATAGGCTTCGGAGAGGGCTTCGATGTCGCTCATCTCGCGCTCGGGATCGAGGAAGCGCACGTTCATGATCAGGCGTCGCTGTACCACCGGGTCGTCGCGATCCCAGCCGAGGTCGCGTGCGACCTGCAACAACAGCTCGTCGTCGATCAGCTGCTGGATGAGTCGTTCCCGCTCGACGTCGCTGGGCGGTCGGCCGGTGTTGCGGAGCCAGTCGTCCTCGAGCCCCGCGATCTCTTCGGCGCTCACGTCGAGGACTTCGGGTTCGGGAGCGCGTCCGGCGGTGTCGAAGCCGTAGAGCAGGCCGCCCAGCACGATGAAGTGCAGCAGCGGCGCGCGCAGGAGACGCGCGAGGCCACGGGGGCGTGCGCTCGTGTGTTCGGCGGGTTCGCTCACGAGGGCGGGGTGTACCAGATCGGCGACGTCCAGGCGCGTTCCTGGATCGTGCGCACGTGGTTCTCGTCGCAACACGGCTCGAAGCCCGGGGTCACGCTCGCGGGGTCCTGGCAGCGGATGTGGTTCGCGATGCAGAGCTGCTGGCTCCAGCGACAGGTCGGGTTCTCGACCACGCGCGCGTAGTAGAAGGAGGGTTCGCGCGCGTCGAAGTCGGGATCGCGCCAGACGCTACACAGCGAATCGAAACCACTTCCCCAGGTGCGGCAGGTGTCGAGGTCGACGCCGGCGCCGTTGCGCGGATCGCCGGCCACGTCGTAGACCCTCTCCTTCAATCGCCCGTCTTCGAACCATCCCTTGACGATCTGGATTCGCTGAAGCGGCGTGCCGGGAGAGAGCACCGTGCCCGGGTCGCGCATCGCCGAAACCGCGAAGCCCGGTGCGCGGGAGGTCGGGGTGACGGAGGGGTCGTCGAGATCGGAGGGCGGCGGGAGGGTTCCGCCCATGGGTACGCCGCCGGCGTAGCCCTGCTTCGCGAATGTCTCGCCTTCGCACATCTCGGCTGCGTAGTCCCAGCCCGCGAACAGCCGCACCTGGATGCGCGGTCCGCTCGTGCCGAAGGTCTCCTTGCGTTGCATCGCATCGAAGAGCGCTTGGCGCGAGTTCTCTTCGGCCCACACGCCGGCCAGTCCGCCCGCGTTGTAGGCGAGATGGTCGGGGAAGCCGCGTTCGACGGTGTCACCGGCGGGTTTGCCCGCGCCGCCGTGTCCGGGGTAGCTCGAAGACTCGGTGATCAACCCCGGTGCACCGAGATGCGTATCGGTGCTCGCGATCACGCCGAACGCGAAGGGGTTGGTGCCGAGTCGCGACTCGATGCGAAGACCTTCCTTCATGATGTTGCGAACGAAGGAGCGTGCGACGGGTGGTACGGCAGTGAAGGGCAACACCATTCCACCCAGGCTGCCCGAGGGAAGCTTCTCGAAGCCACAGAGCTCGTCCTGGGTTCCGAGGCCGATCGCGCATTCGCTGTCGCCCTTGTGCTGCATGATCTCGACGAGTCGTTCGAAGGCGTGGCGTCGCTCGACCTCGGTCTCGCCGATCGCCATGTCGTCCTCGGTCCGGGTGCGGAACATCCGACCGTCGGAGACGTTCGAGTTGTGGGGGATGACGAGGACATCGCAGCCCGTATCCGCGCTGCGGCACTCGCGATCGAGTCGGCCCCAGAGATCGACGACGTCGGGGGTTTCGATGTAGCTGATCGGCAAGTCGGGCACGACGTCGTTGGCGAAGATGACGTTGCGGTGGAAGTTGTTGCCGAGCCCCGCGCCGCCGGTCCATTCGTAGCCGTGAAAGGTCGTGAAGCTGCAGGCGGCGCTTCGGTCGTAGGCGGCTTCGGTGGCTTCGCGGTTCTCCTGCCAGGGGGTGCGCGCCGCTTCCCGACAGATCGATCCGTCGTCGCCGCAGAAGTCGTGGCGAATACCGCGGGCGGCCTGGGTGTTGGTCCAGAAGAAGGCCACGCGCGGCCAGGCGCGATAGACGCGGCAGACGATCGAGTCGTAGCCCGTCATGCCCGGCGTGTTACAGATGCGCGTTTCGCCAAGCAACTCGGCGTGGTCGGTGACCGCGGCGAAGTCGATCGGGCGCTCGAGCTGGATGCTGCGCATCGGTCGCCCGTTGGCGTCGAAGGGTTGGATGCCCACGCGTTCGCCCTGGGCGAAGCGGTAGGCGTCGGCCGGCCGACTGCGCGTGCCGTTGGTGCTGGCGTCGAGAGAGAAGGCGGTATGGACGTGGAGATCGCCGAAGAAGGCCTGCCTCTCGGCGGTGCGATCCTCACACGCTTCGCGCTCGACCGTGCCTTCGGTTGCGGCGAGGCCGGGCGCCGCGAGCGCAACGCTCAGACCGAACACGAGGACCCATGCGAGCGACCGCACGCGAAGGGGATTCGGAGAGTGAGAGTGGATGGAGAGCGACATGAGCCGGGGCATGTGCTCGAGGCGCAGGGCCGCCTCGTCGATGCGCGCGCGAGCTTAGCAGCGCAACCCACATCCGTTCCGCAGGGGGACCGCTACAGGGATATGAGCGCCGCAGCGATGCCGAGAAGGGTGACGATCGGTACCGCGCCGCGCCGACCCATGCGCGTATCCAACCACCACGCAGTGGGGAGCCCCAACACGAGTGCGAAGGCGCCCACCGCCGCGATCTCGCTCACCCCGAGGATCGAGCCGATCGCAGCCGCGCACAGCACGCTTCCGAGCGAAGCGCGCTGCATCCGTTGCAGCGGCAGGACCAGGCCCGCCGCGACGAGCGCGCCGAGCCAGTGGGGGAGGGTCGCTCCCCATTCCATCGTCACGAGCATGAAGAGCGCGTGCGCCGCGCACACGATCCCCCCGAGTCGCGGCGATAGCGACCCCGTTCGGATCTCGCGCTCGATGCCGACCGCGAGCAGGGGCAGCAACCAGAGCAATCGCGGGGTCTGGGCCGGGGGCGTCGTCGCGATCAGACACCCCACCACCGCCATCGAGATCGCAACCGCCACCAGCGGACTGCGCGCGATCTTCCCCATCGCGCGCGCGTCCGTTCGACGCGGGCGTTCCCCGGCGAAGCCGGTGGCAGGGGATGGGGAGGAGGTGATCGACATGGAAACAGGAGTCCAGACGCACGTCGCGAAAGAGACGTCCAATAGTGAGTGCCCGCGAAGCCTGTCGAGGTGATGTGCAAAGAGTCACAAAACGACGCGGCTGCGCATCCGCTGCGCCTTCGCGAAGGTCGCTCGCATCCACCCTGCGCGCTGGATTCCGCCGGGCGGATCTGCCATCCAATGCAGGCGCCATCCCCATCCTCCATCCACCGGAAACAGGAACCACTCCATGAGCGCCGAAGACTCCGATCCGACGACCGACACCTTGCAGGTCGGGACCGCTCCGACCTCGCAGCTGCTCGACCTCGCACACAGTGTGCGTTCATTCGCCGCGCAGATGGTTCGCGTCGATGGTCACGAAGAGCAGGTCGAGGCGGTGCGCGCCGAACTCGATCGCCTGACGGGTGAGCTCGTGAAGATCGCCCGGCCGGGGGACACGCCCCAGGTGCTGCCGTCGATGGATGCGGATCACGAAGACCATCGACCGTACTACCCGGCCAGCGGCGACACCTGGCATGCGAATCCTGTCTTCCCGCCCCTCGAAATCGAAACCGAGGGCAACGTCGTGCGCGGTTCCCTCGAACTCGGCCTCGAATACGAGGGGCCGCCGGACTGCATCCACGGCGGTGTGGTCTCGATGATCTTCGACCAGCTGTTGGGCCACGCGAACGGAGCCAACGGCACCTATGGAATGACGGCGAAGCTCGAGGTGTCGTATCACGTACCCACTCCCCTCTACACGGCCCTCGACTTCGAAGCCCAGGTCAAACACGTGGACGGGCGCAAGATCACGACCGAGGGTTGGATCGCTGCGAACGGAACGAAGACGGCATCAGCGGTGGGGCTCTTCGTGCGCCCGGAGTGGCGGGTGGGAGGCGGCGGCGATCGCGCGGGCTGATCCGCGCGTTTCAGCGCGTCGAGAATCTTCGATTCGCGCGCGAACGAGATGCCTCCGTCGCGCTGGGGGCGACGCCGCCCGCGTCGACGGGTGTCGATCCCCTGTGTTTCGCTCAAGCGAGACCCGGATCTGCCCGAAAGCGGGTTTCGAGAATGGCTGCGCGTGAGTTGCCGATCATGCGCGTGACGGAACCGGGGGAGGGAAACGCGCATGGCCGAGTCGGAGGTGTTCGACTTCGTATGCACGGAACTCGAGT
>JANQEL010000199.1 GCA_028278345.1 Myxococcota bacterium | reverse complement strand
GCCTGGCCCAACCACGCGACGAAGGTGCCGTCGGGGGTGTCGCCACCGCGGACGATCTCGCCGTCGGAGGCATTCAGGATGTCGAGTCCGTCGCTGAGTGTGGAGCGGGCGCTGAAGACGCGGTTCACGCGTCGGAACGAGAACCCCTGCACCACCCGCAGCACCGAGGCGCGCACGCGTCCGTCTTCGTCCTCGCCGGGCGCGAGGTAGAAGCCGAAGTCGTTCACACGAGACTGCGCGCGCCGCAGGTCACCGCGCAGCGCGAAGCTGAGTTCCGTGCGCCGGCCCAGCCGGAAGGGTTGCTCGATCCCGAGTGAGAGCGTGCGCGAACGACTCTCGAGGCGAATCAGGTCGAGGTCGAGATCCGAGTGCACCACCTGCGATTGGCTCACGCGATAGGAGGCGAAGACGCGCGTATCGAAGCGGTTGAACGGCAGCGAGTAGCGGAGTTTCCACTCGTCGAGCCCCGGCGTCTTGCCCACGTAGGCTTCGAAGGCGTCGCGGTAACCCAGCAGATTGTCGTGGCCGACGGTGAAGCGGAGGTGCTCGCTTCCGATGCTCGAGACGACGTCGTTCGAAAGTTGGACTTCGGCGCGATGCGGCGCGTGTTCGACGAGTTCGACGCGCAGCACGGCCTCGCCGGGGTTGAGGCCCGGTTCGAGGCGGGCCGAGAGCCGTGCGATCAGGGGCTCGTTCGCGATCCACTGCAAGCGGCGTTCGAGGCGCTTCAGGTTGAGGGGGCTATCCGACGAGCCGCGAATGCGTTGCTCGAGGCGGTCCTCGTCGAAGTAGCGCGCGCCGTCGATCAACACCGACTCGATGCGTCCCGCAACCAGTTCGACTTCGAGGCGGCCGTATTCGAGGGTCTGCCGTGGCACGCGCGCGCCGGATGTGATGTAGCCGGCCTCGATGAGTTCGGCGGTCAGTTCGTCGCGCAGGCGCGCGAGTTCCCTGCGCGAGAGCGCGCGGCGCGTGTAGCGTTCGAGGGTGGCCGGGGCGATCGCTTCGCGCAGCGCCATGGGGCCCACGAGTTCGATCGCGGCGATCTCGACCCGGGTCTTCTCCGTCGCCGTGCGCATCGCATTGAGTTCGCCCAGGGCGGGGAGATCGAGGGCCCGCGCATCGCGGGTCAGGCCCACCAGGACGAGCGCCATCAGCACGAGCGACGCCACGGCTCTACCGAGTCGCCGCGTCATTGCCAGTTCCCCAGCAGGAGATACGGAGCCCAGAAATAGGGATGCCGCAGCACCGGATTCTCGAGGAAGCGCAGCTGGGCCTCGCGCAGGGCCCCCGCTCGCGTGGCCTCACCCGTGGCGAGCGCGCGATAGAAGTCCTCCATCAGTTCGGCGCTCGCCTCGTCGTTCACGCGCCACAACGTGGCGAGGGTGCTGCGCGCCCCCGATTGGATCGCCAGCCCCGCAAAGCCGAGGGCTGCCCGTTCGTTGCCGACGGCGGTTTCGCAGGCACTGAGCGTAATGAGTTCGGTGGGGCGATCGCGGAAGCGGGTGCGCCGGATCATCGCGGCGAGGTCGTCGAGGGAGAGGGCCTCGCCCGCCGTCATGAGATGGGGAGCTTCGCCGCTCGCGGGGAAGCGGCCGTGGGAAGCGATGTGGACGACGTCGAACGATGCGTTGCGCAGGGCGCGTTCGACCTGCCTCGGCACGAAGGAATCGCCGCGCAGTTCGACGCCCGAGAAGAGCCGTGACAGTGCTTCGAGTTCGCGTTCCACGCTCGGGAGTTCGGGGACGCCCTCGCGTTCGATGTCGAGACCGGCGCGCAACACCACCAGCGCCCGCGGGTCGAGGCTACGCGGGCGGATCAGGGTGAGGCCCGGGGTGGCGGCGACCGCGATCTTCTCGATCAGGAAGCGTCCCTCGCGCGCGTCGTAGAGCGCCGCCATCGGGAAGCCGCGCAGACCACCGCCGGCCACGAAGACCAGGGTGTCGACATCCGCCGCTTCGAGCTCGGTTTCGATCGGTCGGATCAACCAATCGTAGAGCTGGGCTGCGCCGCGTCGGAATCGGTTGGTCGTGCGGTCGCGAAGCGCGCGCTCGGTGCGGCGTACGACATCGAGCAACTCACCGCGCGACACCGGGACGTCGTAGGTCCGCAGGCCGCTCACGCTCGAGACGATCAGGGCCAGGCGATCGGCCAGGGGGACGGGGTGGACCACGACTGCGCGCGGAATCGAATCGGCGGGCCGCTTCTCGAGGGCCACGATGCAGGGATCCTGGAAGTGATCGCGCAGCTCGCGGACGCGTTCGGCTTCGACGTGGCTCCGGGCTTCGCGCAGCAGGTCGGCGCGCGCATCGGGGTCGAGGGTCTGTTCCGCCTGCTCGAGCAACACGTCGACGAGGTCGTTGACGACAGGCATGGCGGCCTCGGCGCGATGGAGGTTCGCGAACGGGTCGCGCTCGAGTCGCCGCAGGCCACCGCGCACCAGCAGCGGTGTCGCGAGCAGCGCCGTGCGATAGCTGCGAATCGCCCCGGGCAGATCCCCTACCCGCCGCAGCAGGTCGGCGAGTTGGACTTCGAGGGGGGCGAGACGGGTGAGCTCGTCACTCGCGAGCGAGGCTTCGATCGCCCAGCGGGTCAGCTCGATGGCATCGGCCAGCCGTCCTTCCTCGGCGTACAGGATCGCCAGGTAGGCCCAGGCGAAGGCCACGCTGTGATCGATCTCCAGTGCCAGGCCGCGTTCGGCCAGGGCGATCAGGCGATCGGCGCCCCACTGGCGCTCACCAGCCCGGATCGCGGCCAGGGCGACGTGGATCGCGCTGTCGATTTCGTGTTCATGGACCAGTGCTTGCGCGTCGTGCTTCAAGTAGTGCTCGATCCGCTCGATGGCTTCGCCCGTGCGCCCGGCAGCGAGCAGGACGGATGCGAGATTGGCTTCGGCCGCGGCGGCGGTGGAAGTGGCGGCCGTTCGGCGCGCGAGTTCGAGGGGCCGATCGAGCTGCGCAATCGCGGCGTCGAAGTCGCCCCCCAGCGCAATCGCGGTCGCGCGATCGAGGGCGACGGCGGCTTCGAGCGCGGGATCTGCCGCCTCTCGCACGAAGGCTTCGGCCGCCGTGAAGTCTTCCCGCGCTCCGCGCTCGTCGCCGAGTTCGCTGCGGATGCGCGCGCGCACCGCGTGGAGCGCTGCCCGTAGCCGGGCGTCGCGCGTGCGTTGGATGCCCTGCCCCGCGGCCGCGACCGCGCTCGGCAGGTTGCCCAGGGCTTCGCCGCGCTGGGCGAGGAAGAGCCAATCGTCGCCACCGGGTTCGGGGATCGCACCGAACCACTCGGGAAAGGGGTTCCAGTCGGCGGTCGCGGCGTCGGCGCGCGCATCGCGCAGGGCGGCGCGCTTCGTCGCATAGAGGGCGCGGCGCAGCCGATCGGGGCGATCTTCGGGTACGCGTTGGGCGTCGACGATCAGACTGCCCTGGGCCTCCCCCGAGCGCGCCGCGCAACTGCGATCGAGGCGGATGCGCTCTTCGAAGAAGCGTTGCGGCAGCATCTCGAGGCGCTCGTTCAGATCGGCCTGCAGATTGCGAACCAGCAGCGCTCCCGAGATCGAGAGCGGTTGGCCTTCGAGTTCGGCCTCCGCCGAACGCACGAGCAGGTCCGTTTCGATGTCGAGGGCACCGCGGCCCGAAGCGATGCGCGCATCGTCCTGCAGCACCACGAGGGGGGCCGCGATCGAGACGTCTCCCTCACCGGCCTGGGGGATGTCGCTCTCGATGCGACCGTCGACCAGGTTGATCACGCGATCGATGTCGACGTCGATCGCCCCCTGCCCGCCCGCGACGGCTTCGGAAGTCGTCTCGATCGACGCGTTCAACAACAGCAGGTCGCGGGCATCGAGTTGGACGTCGCCCGCGAGTCCGGTGCCCGTGGCCTCGCTCGCGACGCGCGCGCCGTCGCGGATCGAGATGCGACCCGTCGCGAAGAGGTCGACGTTGCCGCCCACCACGTCGGCGGCCCGCGACACGACCTCGCTGCCGATTTCGTCGACCTCGATCGTTCGTGCGGTCAGCACAACGCCGAGGGTGCCTTCACTCTCGATACCGCTTCCGTCGGTGACCTCGAGGTCGTCCGCGGACGTGACGACGACCCCCGAACCGCCGGCGACCGCCCCGCGTTCGGCGAACACCCGTCCCCCGCGCAGACGCACGTCGCCGAATTCGGTCGTGAGTTCGACGCGTCCAGCACGCAGTTCGGCCGGGGTGGTGTCGAGGGCGGCATCGACCCGCACGTGGCGGGCGGCGTGGAAACCGAGGACGGCGTCGTCGGCCGCGCCGAGCATGGCGCCATCGATGTCGATCGATTCGTTGGCGTCGAGGAAGCCGAAGGCCTCGAAGTCGGCGACCGAGAGCGCCAGCACGCTCGGGCCGTCGGCGAGGTCGAGGGCGAGGTTTTCTCCGTCGTCGAAGTCGAGGCGGTCGGCCGTGCTCGCGAAGAACGATCCGGCGAGGTCGAGTTGGGCGCCCTCGCCGAACAGGATGCCCTCGGGATTCACGAAGTAGATGTCGGCGTCGAGGGTGGAGCGCAGGAGCCCGTCGATCGTCGAAGGCTCGCCGCCGGTCACCAGGTTGAAGACGTTGCGCGTGCTACCCGGCCCGACCCACTCGACGGTGTCGCCCGCGGCGACGTTGAAACGATCGAAGACGTGGAAGCGATCGTCGCTTCCCGGCGGCCGAAGACCTTCGGCTTCGCCGAGGGTGAAGACCCCGCCGACGCCCCCGACGGCTCCCCCGAAGTCCGGGTGGAGAACGAGTTCCGTGGTCTGCGCGCGGGCCACACCGGTGAGGCCGAGCACGATCGCAACGCCGGCGACGAAAGCAGCGCGTGCGCTGGAGGGGGGCTTTGAGACCCGCGCGTTCACGCGCTCAGGCGGCGAGCCGATCGAACAGCTGCCTTTCGAGTTTCGCGACCTTCGCCGCTTCGCGTGCGGCGGCGTCGAAGCGGGCCGGCGGCGCGTCCTCCTTCGAGGCGTGGTAGAGCTCCGTGCTGAGCGCCGTCCATCCGTCGGCGGCCTCGACCGTGAGTTCCGCCATGCCCTCGGGCACCAGATCGGGGTATTCGGCGTGCGCCCACTCGAGGAAGCCCGCATAGAGGCGCCGGAAGCAGCCCCCGCCGTTACCGAACTTCTCGATGCAGCTCGCGTTGTACCCCGCGACCGCCACGGCGTCGTCGCGCTTGGCCCAACCCGGAAGCTCCTGCGCGAGTCGTTCCACGGCTTCGAGGCCGAGGGTGGCGCTCGTAGCGCTCGAGCTCGCTTCGGCGCCTTCGGGCGGCGTGGTGTCCGGTTCGAACATGGCCTTCACCGTGCGTTCGATCGAGACCGCAACGGCGTCGCGCAGGCTGCGCCCGACTTCGTTTCCGTGGAAACGGCCCCAGAGGTTCTCGGTCGTCATCGGGAAGTCCTTCGGGTTGCGACTCGTGCGCAGCGCCCCGTACGAACAGAGTTCGGGTTCGACGTTGATCCGATCGGCGAGGTAGGCCTTCTCGATTTCGTCGTCGAAGCCGAGCAGCACGAAACGATGCCCCGGAAAGTGCACCTTGTACTCGCGGTAGTCGAGATAGAGGATGTCGCCCGAGAGCATGGTGGGTCGACCCGCCAACACCTCCTCACGCACCACCTGCCAGGCGTGGTCGTCGTCGGGATCGCGCTGTTCGCAGTAGTCGACCTGGAGGACGTCGGTGAGATCGGTTTCGAGGTTCATCGTGCGCCCGGACACCATGATCCCGGGCTGGAGGCCCGGCATCTCGATGACGATCGACGAGAGGCCGCCGGAGAGCCCGAAGATCACGGGCTCCGGCAGGTCGAGGCTGCAGTAGTGGTTGAGCAGACCCCGCATCGCCGTACTGCCGCAGTGCTCGCCGGGGCGATTGAGATAGTTCTCGATCAACGTGCGCGTCATGCAGAGCCTTCCTCGGGGTTGTGGTTCGTTCAGCTCCCGACCGGCCCGATCAACTGATCGGCGAGCTTTGCGCGATGATAGGCCCCGTCTCCGTAGAGCACCTGATTGTGCATGCTGCGTTTGAAGAAGAGGTGCACGTCGCACTCCCAGGTGAAGCCGATGCCGCCGTGGAGCTGCACCGAGCGATCTGAAATGAAGGCCCCGGCGTCGCTCGCCGCGCTCTTCGCCATGCGCGCCGCCTGTAGGGCGTCGGGATCGCCTTCGTCGACGCAGCAGGCCGCGTGGTAGAGCAGCGAGCGCGCGCGATCGATCGCCATCATGCAGTTCACCAGTGGATGCTTCACCGCCTGGAAGAAGCCGAGGGGGCGATCGAATTGCTTGCGATCCTTCGCGTAGGCGACGGTGGTCTGGAGCTGCCACTCCGCGCAGCCGACGAGGTCGGCGGCCACCAGGACCAGGATCCCAGGCCATGCCCCGCGAAGTGCCGGAAGCGCGCTCGTGGAGACGATGGCG
>JANQEL010000098.1 GCA_028278345.1 Myxococcota bacterium | reverse complement strand
ATCGCGTCGTCGACCTACATGCTGAACGATCTGCTCGATATCGAGAGCGATCGGCGCCACCCGCGCAAGCGCGAGCGCCCCTTCGCGGCGGGCACCCTGGCCATTCCGCACGGCATCGCGCTGATGGGTGCCCTCGTGGTCTTCGGTTTCGGGCTCTCACTCGCCACCCTCCCCCTCGCCGCCACCGGGATGCTCGCGGTCTATACCGTGCTCACGATCTCGTACTCGCTCCACCTCAAGGAAATCCTCTTCATCGACGTGCTCGTGCTCGCCGGGCTCTTCACCCATCGGGTGCTCTCCGGGGCGGTGGCGGCGGACGTGCGCATCTCGCCGTGGCTGCTGGCCTTCAGCCTCTTCTTCTTCCTGAGTCTCGCCCTGCTCAAGCGCTACGCCGAATTGCTGGCAACCGAGGACACCGGCGCGGAATCGAATGCCCGGCGTGCCTACGAAGTCATGGACATCGGACTGGTCGAGAACATGGGGCTCGCCGCGGGCTACATGTCGGTGCTGGTGCTGTGTCTCTTCGTGAGCAGTGACGACGTGAGCCGGCTCTATCCCAACCCGAATCTACTGTGGCTCGTGATGCCGCTCTTCCTGTACTGGATCTCGCGAATGTGGTTCCTGGCGCGACACAAGATCCTGCTCGACGATCCGGTGCTGTTCGCCGCGCGGGATCGCGCGAGCTACGTGACTGGCATCCTGATCGCGCTGGTCGGTACGCTGGCGGCCTGGTAGCCGTCCCGGGTCGATATGGTGGAAACGCTCTCGCAGAAACCGGCTCCCACCCTGGTGGAGCCCGACGATCGATTCGCCCAGCGCGCGTCGCGTCAGCCGATCGCGGGTTGGGGGAACTTCCCCGTCGAGCAATGCGAGGTGTATCGGCCGGAGGCCCTGGCCGACCTGCAGGAGGTCGTCGCGCGCGCCCCCGAGCGCGATCTGATTCCGCGGGGGCTCGGGCGCAGCTATGGCGATGCCGCGCTCAACCGCGATCGCGGCGTGATCCTGAACCATCGCTTCGACCGCATGCTCGGCTTCGACGCCGAAAGCGGTGTGCTGCACTGTGAAGCGGCGGTGAGTCTCGCCGAGATCATCGAGCACTTCGTGCCGCGCGGCTTCTTCTTTCCCGTGACCCCGGGCACCAAGTTCATCTCGATCGGCGGTGCGATCGCGGCCGACGTCCACGGGAAGAACCATCACACCAACGGCTCCATGGGCGAGTTCGTCGTCGACTTCCGTCTGCTCACCGCCTCGGGCGAGGTGGTTTCATGTTCGCGGGAAGAGAACAGCGATCTCTTCTGGGCGACCCTCGGTGGCATGGGCCTCACGGGCTTCGTGATCGACGCGCGCATTCGCCTGCTGCCGATCGAGACCGGCTACATGAGCGTGCAGAACCAACGCGCGGCGAACCTCGATGCCATCCTCGAGATGTTCTTCGAATCGGATG
This sequence comes from Myxococcota bacterium, assembly GCA_028278345.1. Taxonomy (GTDB): domain Bacteria; phylum Myxococcota_A; class UBA9160; order UBA9160; family UBA4427; genus DUBZ01. The sequence goes on along the minus strand of JANQEL010000098.1, from coordinate 11,883 downwards.
GCCAGTTCGCCTACGAGGTGGCGTGGATCGACTGCCTCTCGCGCGGCCCCTCCCTCGGACGATCGGTGATGATGCGCGCCAATCACGCCACGCTGGCCGAGCTGCCGGCGAAGTGGCGCAGCGAACCGAACGTCTTCAAGGAAGGCATCAAGCCGACGGTGCCCTTCACCTTCCCCGGCTTCGCGCTGAACGCGTGGTCGATGAAGGCCTTCAACAGCTTCTTCAACGCGATCCATCCCAATGCCAGCAAGGTCGTGCCGTGTGATCGCTACTTCTACGTGCTGGATCAGATCCACCACTGGAATCGCATCTACGGCAAGCGCGGCGTGGTGCAGTACCAGATCGTGTTGCCGACGCAGACGAGCCGGGAGGCCCTGGTCGAGATCCTCGAGCGGCTGTCCTCCGCGAATCGCGGCTCGTTCCTGGCCGTCTTGAAATCTCTCGGGCCGAGCAGCCAGGGCCTGCTCTCGTTCCCCACGCAGGGCTACACGCTGGCCCTCGATCTGCCGCACACCGGGCGCGACCTGATCGACGAGTTGCAGCAGATCGACCAGATCGTGTTGCGCGCCGGGGGCCGGGTCTATCTCGCGAAGGACGCCTGCATGCGGTCCGAAGACTTCGTCGAGATGTATCCCGATCTCGATCGCTTCAAGGCGGTGAAGGCGCAGGTGGATCCCGAGCAGCGCTTCTCGAGTTCGCAGGCGCGCCGCCTCGGCATCGTGGACGCCACGTGAGCGAGACTTCGGGCGTCCTCGTGGTCGGCGCGACCAGTGGCATGGGACGCGCCCTCGCCCGCCGACTGGCTGCCGAGGGGCATGCGTTGATCCTCGCCGGTCGCGACACCGACTCGCTTTCGGCCCTGGCCACCGACATCGAGGTGCGCAGCGAGGTCAAGGTCGAGGTACGCGCCTTCGAGGCACTCGCCTTCGAAAGCCACGCGGCCTTCTTCGCCGAGTGCGTCGAGCACTTCGGCGGCGAGCTCCACGGTCTGGTGATGTGCCACGGCCAGATGCCCGAGCAGGCCGACGCCGAGCGCGACTTCGCCCTCGCGAGGCGCATGATCGAGGTGAACTACATCTCGCACGTATCGCTGCTGAACCTGGCGGCCATTCACTTCGAAGCGCGCGAAGCCGGCTTCATCGCGGTGCTGACCTCGGTGGCTGGCGACCGCGGCCGCCAGAGCAACTACCTCTACGGCTCGACCAAGGCGGCGCTGTCCGCCGTGCTTTCGGGCCTGCGGGTGCGTCTGGCCAAGCGCGGGGTTTCGGTGGTCGACGTTCGCCCGGGCTTCGTCGACACCCAGCTCACCTGGGGGCGCCCGGGGATGTTCCTGGTGGCCTCCCCCGACGCGGTGGCTCGGGATGTCCTGCGCGGGGTCCGGCGAAACCGCGCGGTCGTCTACACGCCCTTCTTCTGGGCGGGCATCATGGCGATCATTCGCGCGATTCCCGACTTCGTCTTCCGCCGATTGTCGCTCTAGCGTGGAGTCGAGAATGCGCTTCCTGCTCTGCGCGCTGCTCTTCCTCGCGGGCCCCGCCCTCGCGCAACCCGCCCTACCGGGCGCGAGCCTCAACGATCTCGTGATCGAGTGGATGCAGGGCAACTACGCAACGCCCGTGGTCTGCACTTTCGAAGGCGAGCCGCGCCGCGGCCTGCGTCGCGTGGTGATCGAGCCGGCGGAGGACCGGGGGCGCGGACGCGGAGCCACCGTGCGCTTCGTCGATCTCGAAGCCGGCGAGGCCTCGCGCTGTGTCAGCGAACTCTCGGGCGACGCTCCGAACATCACCGGTGGGCTCGTGGTGCGTCATCGGACGACGAAGGTGCGCCCCACGGCGACGCGGGACTTCAAGGCCGAATTGAAGCGCAAGCGCGGTTTCGAGCTCGACGTCGTCTCCGGCCAGCTCGAACTCACGACCGTGGGCTCGGGCACGCCCGCGAAGAAGCTAGACCTCCGCGGGGGCAAGTTGCGCATCCACATCCTGCGCAGGGGAGAAGACGGCCTGCGGGTGCTCCAGGATCTGCCGAGCCCGCGCAAGGTGCGCTTCGAGTTGGAGAGCCGAACGGGCCGCGTGCTCGACTTTCCGGCCTCGCTGGCGCGACCCGAGGATCGGCGCCGCCCTGCCCGTCGCTGAGCGTCGATCCGGCTTCTCCCTTGGGGACCGCGGCCCCGGGCTCGGAGGTTCAGCGCGTTGCCTGGCCTGCCGATGTTCGGTGCATGTCCCAGAACCAGGCGAAGCCGATCTTCTCGACCTGTGAGGAAGACCCCGACAAGAGCGATGCGATCGACCGCTTCGTGATCGGGCTGGCGGAGCAGGTGGACGGCCTGCAGGACGCCGAACTCGAAGGTGACCTGGCCCTGCTCGGTCAACTGGCCGGGGAACTCGCGAGTCAGGCCTCGCATCTGGGCTACGCGCCGATGCAGGAGATCGCCCAGGCGGTGGTTTCGGCGTGTCGCGACGAGAAGGTCGAAGACGCCCAGGCGGCCATGGTGATCCTCACCGACGTAGCGGGTCGCATTCGCCGTGGGCATCGCGGCGCGGCCTGAGCCAATCGACTCTACCAGCTCCCGCTAGATGAACACCCACAGCGGGTGTCCCGGGAAGCCCCCCGTCACCCACGTCACGTAGACGAGGATGCTGGCGTTGGTGGCGGCGTGGACGAGGATCGGGGAGCCGATGTCCTTGCGCCAGTAGAACCAGAGGTTGGTGGCGATGATCCAGGGCACGCAGACCCACCACTCCCAGGGCGCGTGGGCGACGGTGAAGATCACCACCGTCGACCAGAAGCTGCGCGCCGTGTAGCGCGCAAGCGGAATGTCGCGGAAGTCGCCGGCCCGTAGGTAGCAGTCGGCGTAGCGCATGACGAAGCTGCGAATGAAGAGCTCTTCGAAGATCGGCGTCACCACGCCGAAGCCGATCATGCGCAGGGCGAGGATCGTCGTGACCGCCCCGGCCCCGGCCATGTGGGGATCGAAGCCGTCCTCGGCCGCGGGTCGATCGAGGCCTTCGATCAACAGATACGGCGCCATCCAGACCACGGCGAGCAGTACCCCGAAGGCGATGTCGAGGAGCGTCCAGACGGGATGGAGCTTCATCGCGCGCAGCTCGGGATAGTCGCCGCGCAGGAAGAAGTAGAGGATCAACCCGCCCGGAATGGCGGGCTTGACCACGAGCAGCACCGGCTGCCAGCTCGCCGGGAACTCTCCCGCGAATTGCGAACTCACCAGGAACGCGAGATAGGGACCGAGATAGGGCCACCATCCGTGCCCTTCCCGCGCGGTCGTCATGCAAACCTCCGTCGAAGGTGAGTCGCTGAGCAGCTGAATCCGTGAGTGATCGTTCGCGAGCGCGCGAGCGTAGCAACGCCTTCCCTGTAGCGAGGGCTTCTCGTGCGAGAACGCTCCGCGTTTCGTTGCGAGTCGAAACTTCGACGGCGGTCGCAAGGCAAGGTACGTGCAGCGCGGCGGCAAACCCGCCGTCTGGAAGTGCACGGGCGTGACTTCAAAAGGAAACGCCCCCTTCGGACGATGAGTGGGCGACTGCGTCCCGCAGGCCCCGGAGACGACCTTGAAGCGCGAACACAGCAATCGGGTGATGACGCCACGCGAGCGTTCCGCCCTGCGGCGGTTCGAGCGAGTGGGTCTGCGCAGCCTCTTCTACGCGTGGTATCGCGCGACGCGCAAGCCCGTGGAGGCGCTGGAGCCGTACCGCAATCTCCACGAGGGCCAGCGTTGCTTCTTCCTCGGTGGTGGCCCCTCTCTCAAGGAGATCGACCCGGCTCCTCTGCGCGACGAGGTCACCTTCGGCGTGAACGGTGTGTTCCTGATCGATGATTGGCTCGGCTTCGCGCCCACCTACTACGCCGTCGACGATTTCCTCGTCTATCACGACCGCTTCCAGGACATCAAGGATGCGGTGATCGACTCGGCCTGCTTCTTTCCCGTGCAGTTCTCCTGTCACGGTTTCGATCGACCGAACCACCACTATGTCCGCATGCTCTACGAGCTCGACGAAAGCGGCAACTGGCCCGCCTTCTCGAAGGATGCGAGTCGAATCGTCTGGTACGGGGGCACGGTCACCTACTTCTGTCTGCAGCTGGCGTGGTACATGGGCTTCCAGGAGGTGGTGCTGCTGGGCATGGATCACTCCTACACGCGCCCTCCGGATCTGGTCGTGCGCGGCGACCAGTGGACGTCGACGAGCGCCGACCCGAACCACTTCCATCCCGACTACTTCGGTCCGGGCATGCGCTGGCACGATCCGCGCACGGAACGCATGGAGAAGGCATATGCCGTCGCCCGGCGCGTCTTCGAGAGCGACGGACGCCGCATCGTGAACGCCAGCGTCGGCGGCAAGCTCGAAGTCTTCGACCGCGTCGACTACCGCTCGCTCTTCTAGCGGGCCTCTTCGGCCCCTTCGACCAGGGTCGTGTACGGGACCTTCTCGAAGACATCGAGGGCGCCGCCCAAGGTGGCATCGAGGATCTCGCGTCCCTCGGCCTCGAACGCCTGCCGCGCGATGCGGTAGGCGGATTCGCTGCGCAGGAGGTCCGGCAGCTGCCAGCGGGAGCCGCGCGGAAAGTAGTCGGGATGGAAGTGGTTGGCGTCTCGCTCCTGGCTGCGCACTTCTTCTCGATTCGGTGTGCCCGAGTCGACGAAGTTGTGATCGACCCCGATGAGCACGACCTGGTGGAAGCCCATGAAGTACGCGACCTGCATCGCGAGATAGGTGACGGTGCCCCCCGAACAGACGGGCCGGGTCAGATCGGTGGCGAAGTAGTCGGCCAGCGAGAGGGCCTGACGCACGAAGAGAAAGGAGTCGTCCTCTTCGTCGAAGCGTTCGCGGGCGTTCCAGTTGACGAACTTCTGCATCTCGAGGGCGGCGATGTCGTCGGCGAACTGCTCGAGCACGAGTTCGTTCGACGCGCAGTAGTAGCTGGGCGAGAAGCCCATCTGTTCGCGCAGCAGGTAGATGCGATTCAGACCGAAGGTCCACTCCTCCTCGAGCGGGCGAAGATCCATCTTGGCGAGGCTCGGACCGTTGCCCAGAATGAAGCAGCGCTGGCCGCGGTGACGGTTCTGGAGATCGATCAGGCGCTCGCGGTTGGCTTCGCTGCGGCCAGTGCGCCGATTCCAGGCGAAGCGGTGGGGAAGGTCTTCGGCGCGCCTGCGAATCGCGGCCACGACGCGTGACGTCGTCAACTCGCGCGCCGATAGCCGAGGGCCGCTTCCGCGCACGGGGCTGCGTTCGTCAGCCCGAGGGTCCCCGTCGTTTCGCTCCACCGCATCCTCCCCGCGCCGTGTATCGGCGCGTCGGGCGCGGAGCTACACCGCCGAACCGGAGGGCGTCGGGCCGGTCGGGGGTTTCGCTCGAGCTGGAAACTTCCTCGCGCGGGCCACGGCCTCGTCGCAACAGCCGAGGCTCTCTTCGATCAGCGTCGCGACCCGCTCGGCGCCCCGGGCGAGCTGCTGTGCATCGCTCTCGCTCGGCTCGGCCGTCGCTTCGGCGGCTTCGACCGGCGCTGAGGGATCGATCTGGGACAGCAGCGTGTCGATCAACGCGATTGCGCGTTCGTGCGTTGATTCGTCGATTGCCCCCGCCGCTTCGGTGTGGTTTGCGCAGAGCCCCCGCACCTGATCGTCCAGGCGCCGCATCAGCGTGGCGACCGAAGCGATCGCGCTGTTTCCGCCCTGGCGCGCGAGTTCGGCGCTGGTCGCGACCCGGGCGAGGTGGATCTCGCAGGCGAGTTCGTCGAGCTCGGCAAGCGTCGTCCCGGGGTCGGTCGGCACCGCGTGGGCGAGTGCCTGTCGGATCTCGTCGACGGTCGTTCGCGTCCGCTCGAGAGCGCCGCTTCGCTGTTCGAGTTGCTCGCGCAGTCGCACCGCCTCGGCGCGGCGTGCTTCGCTCGCGGCGGCGATCGCCTCTGCTGCGCTGCGCTGGCTGCCCGCCGCATCGGCGGCCAGGCGCAGGCGGCGGCGCGTGCGTTCCATCGCTTCGCGCACCTGCTCGACCTCTTCGTGAGCGCGTCTCGCGACGCGGGTGCGTGCGCCTTCCTGGGCGGCGAGCCGCTTGGCCACCTCACGCGATACGCGGGATTCGAAGGCCTGCGGTTTCTCGACGCGAGGGGCTTCGACTGCCGGAGCGGCCTCCTGCGTGGGTGGGGGACCCTGCATCGTATGGACGAATGCGGTGAGGGCTTCGCGAAACCGGTCGCGCAGCGGCGGTGACACGTGAGGCAGGGCTTCGTTTGCGATCGAGTCGACCAGCAGCCGCGCCATCTCGCCCGGTGCGGATGCTCGACCCTGCGCGGCCAGCACCAACTCCTGCAGACGCCAGGGGTCGCCGATCGCCTCCCCCGCCGCGATCCAGGCGTTGAGACTCTCTTCGAACCAGCGGATGGCGTCGCCACTCTCGGGTTCCGCTGCCGCTGTGACATTCCGTTCCGGGGCGTCCTCGTTCATGACCTTGGACTTCGGCCGGGCAACCCATCCGCTGAATACGAAGCCGCTGCGAATGGGTTGTGAAAGTGGCCATCTAGGGAAGGCGTTGCACAGCACCTGCGCCCCGCGTTTCAAACCGCAACACGTGAGCCTCCCGTCAAGCTCATGTGCGGGAGGGCCGAATACCATTGGGATGGCGATTGTCACGCGTGGGCCTTTCCGCGCGTGGCGACGGCGTCTTCTTTCACGAACACGTTTCATGTTTCGCATGCGCATGCGGACGAGGCCCTGGCAACCACAGTGTCGGAACGACGATCCTGGCTCGCGCGCTTCTCATCGGCGACCGCCGAAGGGGTTCACCCCTTTCGCAGTCTGCCCGCGCGAATCAGTCTGCTCACCTTCGGGGCCACGCTGATCACGTCGCTCTTCGTGACATGGATCTCCGTCGACGAGATGGACGACTTCCTGCGCGGCAAGATCAAGCTGAAGTTCCCCGAGATCGCCGAGCACGCGAACGTGAGCCTCAACCGCTGGTTCGATCAGCAGATCTTGAATCTCGGTGTTCTCGCGGATAGCGACGTACTGCGAAGCAATGTCGACGGGCTCAAGCCCGAGGCCTCCGAGCGTTCGGGCGAGCAGGCCGCGCGCGATGTCGGCGAGTATCTCGCCTACGTGCTCGAGCGCTTCGAGCACTTCGACGCGCTCTTCATCATACGTCCCGATGGCGAGCTCCTCAGCTGGGTCGGAACGCAGTTTCCGTTGGGCCGTGACGTGCGCGAACGGCTCGCCGCGTCGAGTGCCTCTCCGCAGCCGATCCTGATCGATACGGGCGGCAGCTTTGCGCAGATCGTCTCGCTCGCGATCAAGGACGCGGGGGGACGCGATGTCGGCATGCTCTCGGCGGTGATCCCGCTGTCGGCCCTGGGCGAGGTGCTGCCCGTCTCGCGCCTCGGCGATACCGGCGAGATCCTGCTGATCAACGACGCCGGCGTCTTCGTCGCCGTCGGCAAGCACGAACAGGAGGTCGGGTTGCTCCCGATGCCTCCGCCCTCGGCCAAACAGCCGCAGACGGTGATGGACTACGAAAAGGCCTCGGGCGACCGCGTCGTGAGCTACGCGGTGCCGCTCTCGCAGTACGGCCTCACCCTCGCGGTCGAGGAGCGCTACGCCGATGCCTTCGCGCCCCTGCTCGCCGCCTTCCGACGCGTGGTGAGTATCAACCTCGCCGTCGTCATCCTGTTCGGCCTCGCGTCGTTTCGCGTCGCCGCCACGATGGTCCGCCCGATCGAAGCCCTCTCGGACGCCGCGCGACGCATCGCCGAAGACGAGGATGAGGTCGAGCTGCCCGACAACGATGCGCGCGACGAAGTCGGCGTACTGACCCGCACCTTCAAGCTCATGTGGTCACGCTTGAGCAGCAAGGCCGTCGAACTCGAGCGCTCCCACGAGGAGACCGAGCAGGCCGTACAGCAGATGCGCGAGAAGAACGCCGAGCTGCAGCGCGCCAACGAGGTTCTCGAGCAGCTCTCGATCACCGACGGTCTCACCAAGCTGCACAACCACCGCTACTTCCAGGAACAGCTGCACCGCGAGATCAAGCGCGCCGATCGCGTCGGCGATCCCCTCGCCCTGGTCTTGATCGATATCGATCACTTCAAGAAGTGGAACGACGAACTCGGCCACGCGGGGGGCGACGACATCCTGCGCGGTATCGCCCAGGTGATGAACGACCTGGTGCGCGAGACCGACATCCTCGCCCGATACGGCGGGGAGGAGTTCGCCCTCATCCTGCCCAAGACCAACGTCGAGGGCGCCCTCAACCTCGCCGAGAAGATCCGCTCGAACGTGGCCGAGACCCGCTTCATCGAAGACCTGCCCGAAGACCACGTGCCGCTCACGGTTTCGGTCGGCGTGAACGTCTACGCGGGCGACCAGCGCGACCTGTTCGAAGGAGCGGACCGCGCTCTGTACCGCGCGAAGGACTCCGGGCGCGACTGCGTGATGGTGGCCGAAGGGCTGGCCGAGACCGTCTAGCGCGAGGCGGATCGGCCCAGGGGCTACCGCCGCAGCAGGCTTCGGTGCACCCAGCCCGCCGGCCCGGAGATCACGCGGACCAGCACCCACTCGTCTTCTTCGCGTTCGAGAAAGACCGGGGTTTCGCGGGTGAGAACGTCGACCACGCGGTGATTCGTGGTCGGGCCCTCGCGCAGGTTCACGCGGGCGCCACTGACGAACCAGTTGTCGCGGTGCTTTGCGACGGCGTCGGCTTCGAGCAGCGCGAGCTCGGCGATGCGGCGCGCGCGATAGACGAAGAAGAGCGCGGCACCGGCGTTCTCCTGCTGCACCTGGCGCTCGGCTTCGGCGAGCTTGCCTCGCGCCTCCTCGATGCGTTCGGCCCGCCAGGGCGCGCGCTCCGCCGCCTTCTTGATGGCAATCCGCACCTCGGCGATCTCCGACACGGCGTTGGCCCGGGTGTGGTTGCCGCGCAGGCCACTCTCGACCTTCACGAGGGCTTCTTCGGCGCGTCGCAGGTCGTCGCGCAGCCGGCCGACCTCGAGGGCGAGGCGTTCGGCGCGGGCGGATTCGGCGCGGTGGTAGACGGCGATGTCACGCAGGGGCGCGGTATTGGCCGGCGGCTCCGGAGTCGCGCAGGCGCTGGTCCACAGGGCCGCGCAGGCGAGGCCGGTGCGGAACAGGCGCGCCGGGGTTCGGGGTCGTGGCGGGGAGGTGTTTCGACGGGACGTGGGCAAGGAGTTCTCCGCGGCGGGTTGGTTGACCGCTCCGCTCTCTCCATCGACCGGGCGCGCCCAAAGGTTGACCCTGCCGAAACCAGCGGTGGGCCGCTTCCCGGCGGCTAGGCGGAGCTTGTGTCGGATCGTGCCCGCTCGATGGCCTGGCCCCAGCGCTCCCGGGCCGCGTCGCGCTTGGCCCCGCCGATCGCGGGCTCGATTCTGGTGGGCTCGGCCGCGGTCGCGATTGCCTCTTCCGGCGTCTGCCATACGCCGCTGGCGAGGCCCGCCAGGTAGGCGGCACCGAGGGACGTGGTCTCGATCTCCTGCGCGCGCAGCAGCGGGCGACCCAGTAGGTTGGCCAGGGCGCCCATCAGCGCATCGCTCTGCGCGAGCCCCCCATCGACGCGCAGGGGTTGGTCTCCGAGGGGAAGCGCCTCGCAGAGGTCGACGCAGCGATGGGCGATGCCTTCGACCAGCGCTCGCGCGAGGTGCCCGCGCCCGGTTCCTCGGGTGAGTCCGATCGCGAGGGCGCGCGCTTTGACATCGAGGATGGGAGAGCCCAGGCCCTGCAGCGCGGGCACGAACATGACGCCTTCGCTGCTTTCGACGCTACCCGCCAGCGCGTCGAGTCTGCTCGCGTCGTCGAGCAGACCGAGTTCGCAGAACCACTCCACAGCGGAGCCCGCGGTGATCACCGTGCCCTCGATGCAGGAGGCGAGTTCGTGTCCGGGCAGATCCCAGAGTGGCAGCGCGTAGAAGCCGTCGTTCCCGGTCTGGGCCGGTTTCTCGACGTGCAGATTCAACATCGCCGACGTGCCGAGGGTGAGCTTCGCCATGCCGGGTTCGAGGATTCCCTGCGCAAAGGATGAAGCCTGTTGGTCGCCCGCCCGCGCGGCGATGGGGATGGCCGCGCCGAGCAACCCGGGGTGGGTCTCGCCCACGATCTCGCTGGTGGGAACGACCGAGGGCAGTTGTTCCGCCGCCACGCCGAACAGACCCAGCGCGACATCCCAATACGAACGCGTGCCGGCTTCGAGTAGCCCCGTGCAGGCCGCGTGTCCGGGATCGGTCACGAAGGCGCCGCCGCGGCAGAGTTGATCGGAGAGCCAGGCGTCCGGCGTACCCAGGCGCAGCCGCCCTGCCCCGGCCGCTTCTCGAATCTCGGGAACGTTCGCGAGCATCCACTCGAACTTGGTCGCCGAGGCCAGGGTGTTGATCGGGATGCCGAGGGCGACGAGTTCGTCGACACGCGCCTGGTTGCGGCGATCCTGCCAGCCGATGGCCGGTGCCAGGGCTTCGCCGCTCTCGGCATCCCACGCGATCGCGGTGCTGCGCTGGCTCACGATGCCGAGTGCGCGGATCTCCCCTGCCTTTCGCCCCGCCAGTTCGAGGGCGCCGCGCATCACGGCGGCCGAGGCCTCGATGAACTCATCGGGATCCTGTTCGAGCCAGCCCGGCGCGGGATAGTGGTGGCCGAGGGGACGCGAGGCGCGACCGCAGACCCGGCCGGCCGCGTCGATCACCAGCGCGCGCGTCGAAGTCGTTCCGAGGTCGAGGGCGAGGACGGCCGGTGCAGTCATCGGTTGCGTGCCCCGGTCTTCCGGGCTGTGGCTAAGCTCGTTCGCTCCATCGGGCCGCAACGATGACGAAGTCGCGGGCCCGCGGCCATCTCTCGATGCGCTTCGCTGCGTTCGGGCCGCAGCACGCACGAACCAGCCCGGGAGGCCACTCGATGCGTCGGATCCACGCCCTCGAACTCGAAGACCAGGATTGGATGCCCCGGGTGCTGCGCGAAGCGGGCATGGCGTACCTGCGCTTCGCCGCGGAGCGCCTCGGCGCGGCGGATGCGATCCGACCGGCATTCGAGGACGCCCTCGATCGCAGCGGCGAGGACGAGGTGCTCGACCTCTGCTCGGGAGGCGGGGGCCCCGTGCTCGCGGTGGCGAAGTCGCTGGGCGAAGCCGGCCGCAAGGTGCGCGTGACCCTCTCCGATCGCTTCCCCGACCCCGGTGCCGCGGAGCTCGTGGCGCGCAGTGGAATCGGGGGGCTGACGTACGAGCCCGACTCGATCGATGCCCTCGACGTGCCGGCCGATCGCCCGGGCCTGCGCACCCTCTTCAACGCCTTCCACCATTTGCGCCCCGATCAGGCGCGCGGCGTACTCGCCTCGGCGGTCGATGGGGGTCGGCCGATCGCGGTGATCGAGATCCTGCAGCGCAAGCCCCTCGCCCTGATCGGCATGTTGTTCACCCCCATCATCGCGATGCTCGTGGTGCCCTTCCTGCGGCCCTTTCGTTGGAGTTGGCTGCCTCTCACCTACCTCCTGCCGGTGATTCCGCTGTTCATCATGTGGGATGGCGTGGTCTCGGTGTTTCGCATCTATACGCCGGACGAGCTCCGACAGATGACTCGCGAGGTCGATCCGGAAGGTCGCTTCGACTGGACCCTCGAGGAGATCCCCCTCCCTCCGCAGCCGATTCCGGGACTCGTCCTCGTTGGCGTGCCGGAGGCGCGCTGACGAAGTCGGCCGACGAAAAAAGGGCCGGGACCTCCACTCTGGAGATCCCGACCCCACCACCTCGAACCGCCCCTGTTGCGGATCGGGGTGTACGGCTCGTTCGAGCCCGCAGCCTGGCGCTAGTAGTGCGCCACCAGGGGGAAGTAGATGCGGCTCTTGCCGATCTTCCCGGTGCGAACGGGCACGTCCGTCAG
>JANQEL010000119.1 GCA_028278345.1 Myxococcota bacterium | reverse complement strand
GAACGATCCCACGTCGGACCCGTGCAGCGCCTGGGTTCCACCTCTTTATCTGACGAGCTTCAACATGCCGTGGACGCAGAACGGCATGCGTTCGCCGCTTCCCGTCGCCTGGATCCAACCGAACGACAACATTCGGGTCGAGCGGATCTACATCGGCGGCTGGGCGGGACAACCGGGCTTCAACTTCGACCATCTGGTCGGATTCGGAAAGCATCCCGATCCGGTTGCGGCCTATGGCCATGCCAAGATGACAGGTGGTTTCATCTCGACCGCCGGCTATATGCGCAACGCCTATCGGGGCGCGTCTTCGCGGTGGGACGTCACCGGCGGCACGATGCAGGCATGTCTTTCCCTCAGCATGGGGATCTACGGTTGGCCCGAGGACGCGATGGGTGTGGCGGAAGTGCACCTGCGTGAGTTCGATTCGGTCAATGAGCCGACGCTCAGTTTGTCGAGGCACCTCGAAGCCGGTATCAGCACGACTGGCCTTCTGAGCCAGACCGGTGGACGGATCGACTGCTATTCCGCGAACGGGTTTGCCTGTCTGACCGGCGTCGGATTGGGCTGGAAGTCGGCGAGTGGCAACATCGAGAATCCCTATGTGCCCGGGCAGGGGCTGTGGCATCGCACGGGCGGGATTCACGACGTCGGCCCCGACCTGCAGACCTACGAGGGCTACATCGCCATCGGTAGAGGTTTCGGTGGGGCCGGCCTGGTCAAGTTCAGCGGCGAAACGGGCTACACGAAGGCGTACGGCCTCACGATCGCCCAGAACGGCGTGGCGACAGTGATCCAGAGCTATGGCGCGCAGCTGATGATCGACACGGTCGTGATGTCTCAGTCGGCGACGGGAGCGAGCACCTACTCGATCGAAGGAAGTGGAAAGACAGGAATTCCGACGACCCTCACCGTTGGTCCCGGGGCCTTCTACCTCGGCGACAAGGGCGGCGAAGCGAACTTCATCGTGATCGGAAACGAACCCAAGATCGATGCGACCGGTGATCTGCGTCCCGGCCCGCGTTCCATGATGACCTTCGTGCTGGACGACTCGAATCTCGTGAGTCCGATCGAAGTCGGCGGCAACGCGACGTTCAAGGATGGTGCGCGAATTCGAGTCGTGGTCGATCCGACGGCACCTCCGCTCGCGGCGGGGGCCACGCTCGACGTCATCGTCGCCGATGGGCAGCTCATCGATTTTTCGAATCTCTCCCTCGAAGCGGAGACGGAGACGACCTGGGACCTGACGAGCGTCCAGATCGGCGCGCAATGGATCGTGCGGCTCACCCGCGAGAGTGTGCCCGAGTGCCGCGATGGGTATGACAACGATGGAGACACCAAGATCGACCATCCCGCGGATCCCGGCTGTCTCGGACCGAACAGTGCGAACGAATCTCCGCAGTGTGATGACGGCATCGACAACGATTCCGACGGAAACACGGACCACCCGGCGGACAACGGTTGCTGGGGACCGTCGTCGGACAACGAAGCGCCACAGTGCAGTGACGGAATCGACAACGATGGCGATACCGCGATCGACTACCTCGAAGATCCCGAGTGCAACGGAGACCCGAGCCAGGACGTCGAGTACCACGTGGGCTGTGGGCTCGGTTTCGAGCTGGTGCCGTTGCTGCTGGGTGTGGTGGCCATCCGGCTGCGACGCGGCGCGCGAGGCGCGATCTAGGAGCATCGACCGGGAGGTCCGCCCCAACAGCACACCGGCCGAGCGCTGAGATACCATCCGAACTGCGAGAGCAGCGTCTGCCGACGCAACTCGTAGCTCGGGAGCGATCTCTCATGCGGATGCGAACGGTCGACCGGCTGGCTGCCATGGTGCTCTTCGCCGTGCTCGCGAATGCGGCCTCGGCCGACGATCTGCTACCGGACCTGATCACCGATCCCGCGACCCTTGGCGACGTTCGCGTCGACACGACGACGATTCCCGGACGCACGTTGCTTCGCCTCTCGAACATGACGGCGAACATCGGGAGCGGGCCTCTCGAGGTGCGGGCCGGCGCCGTCGTTTCGCCCGAATCGCAGCTCGTCGATCAGCGCATCTTCGATTCAGATGGCGGTTTCCGCGATCGCGCGGCCGGCACCTTCACCTATCACGAAGCCCACGCCCACGTTCACTTCGACGACTGGGCGGCCTATCGCCTGCGCGAGGTCAGCGGCGATGGAGGTGTCGGGGCCATCGCTGCCGAAGGGGTGAAGACGAGCTTCTGCTTGCTCGATCTCCGGGTCTACGATCCCGATCACCTTGCGCTCGCGCCGTTTCCCGGCGTCTACACCGAATGCGACTTCGGCGTGCAGGGGATTTCGGCGGGTTGGGCCGACGTCTACGACCGGGAGCTGCCCGATCAATGGATCGACATCACGGGGCTACCCCTCGGTGAGTATTGGCTCGAATCCGAGGTGGATCCCGACGACGCCGTGCTCGAGGAGAACGAAGACAACAACGTCGCGCACATCCTGATCTCGACCGCCCCACCGCCTCCCGCCGTGCCCGATCGTTACGAGGAGAACGACAGCTTCGACGAGGTCGAAGCAAGCGAAGTCGGTGCGCCCGGCAGCCCGAACCTCGGCGCGATCGAAGTGGCGCGCGTGCTCGACGGGCTTTCGGTCGAGGACTTCTCCGACTTCTTCCGCTTCGAACTCACGGAGGTGGGGCCGGCCGGCAGCCATCTCACCCTCCGCTCCGAATACTTCGGCCGCAACATCAACCTCGCCTTGTTCACGGGCGACCGAAGCTTCGTGGCGCGCAGCAATGGCCGCACCAGCTTCGAACAGATCTCCCTCGAAGGCCTCGCTCCTGGGGCGTACTTCGCGCGGGTCTTTCCCGGGAGCGGCGCAGTCGTGAATCCCGGCTACTCGCTCGAGATCTCGGTCGTCCACAACGAACCACCCTGGTTCGACATCGACATCCCCCAGAAGGCCGAGCGTTGGCTGGAGCGCGGCTTCGAGACGTTGCCGGTGAAATGGTGGGCGAAGGATCCCGACGGCTCACCAGTGACGGTCTCGCTCTACATCGAGCCCGAGGGTGGATCCGAAGACGGTCCCCAGCCGTTGGAGAGCTATCGGGATCTAGACGCCGAGGCTGCAAGTGCGAACGTGAACACCGCTCTGATGGAACTCGGGGTCTTCGAGCTGATTGGCAGGGCGAGCGACAGCGCCGCGGTCGTGAGCGACTACGCGCGCAAACCCTTTGCGATCTACGTGAAGGGCGACGTCACGATGGACGGCCAGGTCGACGAAGCCGATTGGGACGCCTTCGCCGACGCGATGTCGAGGAGTTGGAAGCTCCCGCGCGGCTGGCGCTACATCCTCGACATGGACCGCGATGGACGCCCGCGCAAGAACGATATCGAGTTGTTCATCGAGGCCGTTCACGCCCACGATCACGACGACGGATCACACGAACACAACGAGCATTAGAAACCGCAGTCGAGTCCGTTCTCTTCGATCAGGTGCTCGTAGCGCGCGTCGGTGAGTGAGCGCATGAAACAGACGAGGTTGTCGATGTCTTCGTCGTCGAGCTTGCGACCGAACTCCAGTTCTGCGGTGTTGACGGTTGCAGGCACTTCCGGAGCAGCCCAGGCGAGACCGGTCTCGGGGTTGATCGTGTGTTCACTATCGGTGTGAAACTGATCGTAGAACTCGACCACCGTGCGCAGGTTCTGGAAGACCCCGTTGTGCATGTAGGGCCCGGTCACTGCGACGTTGCGCAGGGTGGGGACTTTGAACTTGCCGCGCTCAGCCGGGTCGTTGATTGCCGGGTTGGCGAGGAGACCGTCGTCGATGTGGCCGGGGCCAAGTCCATTGGCGGCTCGTACGGCCGTGTTCACGGGTACGCCGATGTTGTGGTACTCGAAACTGGTGAATACCTCGCGCTCCTTGTTGAGCGACGTCTCGTTCTGGTGACACCTCGAGCAATTGGCGAACACGGATGAGAAAAAGAGCGCTTCTCCCGCAGCTGCTTTCGTCAAGATGAACTCGGGGTACTCACCGCGGAGAAAGCGATCGAACCTCGAATCGAAGGCTGCAAACTCCTCCGTCTCCTCGAACTCGCCGATGGCTTCGGCCATGGCTTCGTAGGCGGCGTCGGTGTCGGCGAAGATGTCGTCGCCGAAGATCTCTTCGAAGGATTCCTCGTAGTCGGTGTTCTCGAGGAGTCGATCGACTGCGGCTTCGCGATCGGGTAGGGCCATCTCGATCGGGTTGGTGGGCGGACCGGCCGCTTGCCCCGCGAGATCGTCTTCGCGGCCGTCGTGGAACTGCCCGCCAATCGCGCCGACATAGTCGGGGGCGCCGGCCGGGATGCGGTCGCGCACGACGTTGGCCTGGAAGGGCGGGGCGAACTGCGCGTACGCCGCGGTGGGCGCATTGCGATCGCCGAGGGAGACGCCGTCGTCCCCCAGCGACACGGCGGGGATATCGCCGCCGGCGTCGACCCGATCGTCGATGAATGCGTGCTCGGGGTTGTGGCAGGTCGCGCACGCTTGCGTGCGATTCTGCGAGAGATTGACGTCCGAGAAGAGCGCCTCGCCGAGCTCGGCGCGGGTTTCGAACGCCGGTTCGTCACCGTCTCCGGAGCCGCCTCCGCCGCTCTTTCCGCAGCCGACGAGCATGATCAAGACGACCAGCGCGACGACCGCTCTCGACCCCAGGTGGGGCGTACTGTCTCGGTATGTGCTCGATTTCAAAGGGGGATTCCCATTTCGGGTTACAGGAGCGTGTAGCTGAACTCATGTTCTGGTGTCTATACCAAATTGAAGTTGAAAGGCGATTTCAATTTCATTAGGGTGCGCCGCGTCGCCAGAAGACCACGCCCGCCCGTGGATCGGAGGGCGAGAACCGGGACGGCCGGCGAAGCGAGTCGCCGCCCGGATTTCCGCTGAATCCCACAGGAGTGCTCCCCCATGAACCGCAAGCCCCTCGTTCTTTCCGCGCTGATCGCCGTCGCCATGGCCGCCTTTGTGGCCTGCGGTGGCAGCGGTGGCGGTAGCGATGACGATCCCATCGACGTCGACAACGCCCGCCGCGTCGCCGAGACCAACGCCGACATCGCGCTCGCCGCGTACAACGACGCGATCGAAACCGCCGAAGCGCTCCAGGCTGCCCTGGCCACCTTCGCCGCGACGTCGTCCCAGGCCAACCTCGACGCCGCCAAGCGCGCCTGGTTGGTTTCGCGCGAGCCCTACGGTCAGACCGAGGTCTACCGCTTCCGCCTGAGCCCGATCGATTCGACCAACGGCGTCGACGAAGATGGGCCGGAAGGGGACATCAACGCCTGGCCCCTGGGTGAAGAGCTGATCGACTACGTGACGCGCGGCACCGATTTCGGCGACGATCAGGTGGGCGTCACGGATCACGATACCGGCGTCAACTACCCGGCCGAGAACATCATCAACTCGGCGGTTGCGATCGACGCGGCGCTGCTCGCCAATACGGCCACCGCCGACGACGAACACGACGTGATCGCCGGCTACCACTCGATCGAGTTCCTGCTGTGGGGCCAGGATCTCAATCTCGACGGCAGTGCGGACACCGAGACTACGCGCGAAGAGAACACGGGTGGCGACCTCCTGAACTCCGGTGGCCACCGCCCCCTCACCGACTTCACGACCGACCCGAACGCCGGTCGCCGGCACACCTTCCTCGCGGTGGCGGCCCAGAAGCTCATCGACGACCTCGAAGGCGTGCGCGATGGCTGGTTGCCCGGTGCCGCGTACCGCGATGCGTTCACCGATATCGACAGCCGCGGTGAAGCGCGCGATCGCTTGACCGAGATCCTGACGGGCATGGGCACCCTCTCCGAAGGTGAGCTCGCCGGCGAACGCATGCAGATCGCGTTCAGCACCAACTCGCAGGAAGACGAGCACAGCTGCTTCTCGGACAACACCCACCGCGACATCTGGCTGAACGCCGAGGGCATTCGCAACAGCTACTTCGGTGAGTACGCGGGCTTCGATAGCGATCTCGATGGCGTCGATGACAACGCCGCTCGCGCCGTCGATGGCTATGGCATCGACGACTACCTGCGCGATTCGGGCATCGACGACCTCGAAGAACTCGCCGCAGAGATGCGCGACGCCCTCGACGAAACCGAGGACGGCTACGAGGCGATCGACGACCGCGCCCGCACGGGCGATCCGGTCGATCGGTTGATCCTCGACGTGAACCGCAACGCGGCGAACCCGATGTTCAGCACGATCCTCGCGCTGAACGCGCAGTCGGGTGTGATCGCCGACATCGCCGAAGCGCTGGACATCGATGAGACCGTCGTCGACGACGACGCATCGGGTTGTGATACGAGTGATCCGACCACGCCCTGTCCATAGCGACGAGCAGCCCGCGCATTCGCGCGTCGTCATACGAACCACGCAACAAGCCGGGAGTCCCCGGCTTGTTGCCGTTTGGGCGGCGTGTGCGCTCGCTTGCCTCGCGCTTGCGGGTTGTGACGCAGCGCCTCGAGTTCCACCGATCGACCCGAGTGAAGCCCTCCCGGGCGGCGAAACCTCGATCGCCTATCGACCCCTCCCGAGTTTCGAGCGCCCCGCGAAGAATCTGCCGCGCGAAGCCCGCCCGGAGTTCCACGCCGGCAAAGCGCTCGCGAACCAGCCCTGGGTCACGGCGCCGACCGCGACCGATGCCCGCGACGGTCTCGGTCCGATCTACAACGCGCGCAGCTGCCTCGCCTGCCACGCGAACGGCGGTCGCGGAAAGATCCCCGAAGACGGCGAGACTGCCCTCTTCTCGACCCTGGTTCGCTTGAGCGTCCCCGGTCGCGACGAAGTGGTGGGCGTCGTGCCCGAACCGACGTATGGCGACCAGGTGCAGACCCAGTCGGTCGCGCTTTCCCATCAGTTGCGGGGCTACGTCGCCGCCAACGAGAGCGACGCGCAACCGGAAGCGCAGCTCTATATCGACTGGCAACTCGAGACGTTCAGCTACCCGGATGGTCTCGAGGTCGAACTACGCCGACCCGAGCTGCGCTTCGAAGAACTCGCCTACGGACCCCTTCGCGAAGACGTCATGACGAGCGTGCGGGTCGCGCCCGTGATCGCCGGTGTCGGGCTCCTCGAAGCGATTCCCCAGGCGGCAATCGACGCCTTGGCGGATCCCGATGACCGCGACGGCGACGGCATCTCCGGCCGCGTGAATCGCGTATGGGACTTCGACGAGAAGAAGACGGTGCCGGGCCGCTTCGGCTTGAAGGCCAATCGACCCAACGTGCGCATCGTGACCGCGGCCGCCTTCGCGGGGGACATCGGGATCTCGAACCCGCTCTTCCCCGATCCTCCGTGCACCGCAGTGCAGGCGAAGTGTCTTGCCGGCCCACATGGCAACGACGAAGAGGGTGTCGAGTTGCCCGGGCATCTGCTCGATCTCGTGGTCGACTTCGTGCGCGACCTCGGCGTGGCGAAGCAACGCGAAGCGAAGAACGAAGCCGTCGCGCGGGGGCGA
Organism: Myxococcota bacterium; assembly: GCA_028278345.1. Taxonomy (GTDB): domain Bacteria; phylum Myxococcota_A; class UBA9160; order UBA9160; family UBA4427; genus DUBZ01. Next base: position 3,533 of record JANQEL010000119.1, on the reverse strand, counting down.
TCGCACTTCTTCGAATCTGGCTGCCCGGCTTGCCACACCCCCAATCATCGAACCGGCGAGTCCGACACTGCTCCGCATCTCGCCAACCAGACGATCTGGCCCTACAGCGACCTCCTGCTCCACGACATGGGCCCGGGCCTCGCCGACGGTCGGCCCGACTACGAAGCCAGTGGAAGCGAGTGGCGGACCGCCCCGCTGTGGGGGGTCGGGCTCGCGGCGCGCGTGAGTGGCCAGCAGAATCTGCTGCACGACGGAAGGGCGCGAACGGTGGAGGAAGCGATTCTGTGGCACGGTGGTGAGGCCGCGGCCGCGCGCACCGCCTTCGTCGAACTTCCCGACTCCGCAAGGCGAGACCTGATTCGCTTCGTCGAATCTCTCTAGACCCCCATGACGAATTCCCCTTCGAATCGCCGATCGACTCGCGACCGAATTGCGAAGCTCACGCGGCGTCGGTTCCTCGAAGGCGTTGCGGGTAGCGCATGCGCCGCGGCCACGTGGACGCCCGGCGGGGTTGCGAGCGCTTCGCAAACGCCCGGGCCGAACCAGACCCTGGTTTCCGCCCAGGGTCGAGAGGCCGACGAGTACGGGCTCGGCTGGGTCGCGGATGCGAGGGATCCGGGCCGGGTCGTGGCCGGCTTTCGCGGTCACGCGGCGGCGCAGCATGCGAGGCGCCCCGGATCGGTCCTGATGTTCGCGAGACGCCCCGGAACCCGCGCCATCGAAGTCGAACTCGAAAGTGGCTCGATCACCGGCGGTTTCGAGTGTGCTCCCGATCGTCATCTGTTCGGGCACGGCTGCTTCAGCTCCGACGCGAGTGTCCTGTTCACGACCGAAGCGGATCTCGCATCGGGGCGCGGTCTCGTCGTGATCCGTGACGCGAGCAGCTACCGCGTGCTCGACGAGTTCGCGAGTGGGGGCATCGGTCCCCACGAACTCGCGCTGCTTCCCGACGGCCAGACCCTCGTCGTCGCGAACGGCGGGATCGCGACGCATCCAGACACCGGACGCACGCCGCTGAACCTCGACACGATGGAATCGAGCGTCGACTACATCGACCTGGCGAACCGGCGCGTGCTCGATTCGTTTCGCGTCCCCGAACCCAAGGCGAGCCTGCGGCATCTCGCGATCGCTGAAGACGGCACAGCGGTGGTGGGTGCCCAGGTTCAACGCGAAGCCACGGGGCACAGCGATACGGTTGCGTTGGCCGCCATCCAACGACCGGGTAGGGCGCTCGAACTCCTCACCGAGCCCGAACCCGTCGTCCGCGCGATGCGCGACTACGTGGGAAGCGTCGCCGTCTCGAACCGCGCGCGCATCGCCGGCTTCACGAGCCCGCGCGGAAACCTCGCGGCGTTCTGGCACATCGATACCGGCGAGTTCGCCGCGTACCACGAACTCCACGACGTTTGCGGAATCGCGACGTCGGGCGACGATCGTGCATTCCTGCTGACGAGTTCCGGTGGCCACGTTCGCGAACTCGACAGCGCGAGCCTCGTCGAACGTCGAGAGCGCAGGCGGCACTTCCCGGCGCTCGTCTTTGACAATCATCTCACGGTGGCGACGCGATGAGGCCCGCCGTGCGACAGACGCTCGTAGTGGGGCTCGTTGCTGCCATCATGAGCACGAGCTGCGGTGTGCGACCCAACGACCCCGTGGTCGCGAGTTCGGGCAATCTCGCGATCGCGCTCGCCAACGCGATCGATATCTCGGTGATTCCCAGGGTCGCGGCCTTCCGCGCCGAGGCCGAGACCTTCGAACAGGCCGCGCAGGATTTCTGTGTCGATCTCGACGAGCCCGCGCTCGCGACCCTGCAGGCGCAATGGATCGTGCTCTTCGAGCAGTGGTATCGCCTCGCGATCTTCAACTTCGGGCCCCTCGACGACAACATCATCTTTCCGCAGTACAGCTTCATCGACTCGCTGCGGGTTCGCGGAACCGACTATCTCGCCACCGTGCGCGACGAGATCTCCGCCAACATGGCGAGCATGGTGACTCTCGACGAAGCCTTCTTCGATGCGCAGACCTTCGACAACGTCGGCCTGCTCGCCCTCGAATCCGCGGTGTTCGAGCGCGCTTCGATGGACCACAGCCAGCTGCCCGCGGATATCGTCGGGGAGTACGCCGGCGCACCGCGCAAGTGCGAGATCCTCGAAGGCCTCGCGCGTCAGATCGCCAAGCGCGCGCAGATCGTCGAGGATGGCTGGAAGATCGAAGCCCCCTTCGAGAACGATCCCTATCGCACTCTCTTCTTGACCGCGGATCTCGACGACGAGACCGAGCCCCTCACGCTGCTGCTCGTGACCGTGCAGGAGTTCCTCGACCACCTGCATCGTCGCCACGTCGTGACGACCGCGGCTGCGGTCTCGGACCACGCCTATGAGGCGGTGGCGGAGACCATCGACGAGATCGAAACGCTGCTGGTCGGTACCGACGAAACCGAGATCAGCTTCTTTGCCCTGATGCTCGGTGCGGGCCACGACGCGGTGGTCGACGACCTGATCGAGAACATCGCCGCGGCTCGCGCAGCCCTCGTGGCTCGCGACGCGGGCGATGTCGAAGACGCCCTGGTCGCCCTCGACGGCAACTTCAAGCGCGAGGTCCCCGACAGTCTCGAGGTCAACCTCGGCATCAACTTCAGCGACGGCGACTGATGCCCTCACTCCATCCAAGAAAGCGGATTCGAATGCACGCGAAGTACTGGTTCGTCCTCCTGGCGCTCGGCGCCTTCGTCCTCTTGCCCGCGTCGGCCTCGGCGGAAGAAGTCGAAAAGACCGAGAGCGATGCCGAGCGCGCCGATCGACTCGAAAAGCGCGTGGACGAACTCGAAGAAGAGATCAACGTGAAGCTCGAAGCGATCGCGGATGCCGTCGAGACGAACGCCGGCGCTCGCGAAGAACGCCGCGTGCACATCGGTGGCTACGGCGAGATGCACTTCAACTACCTCGACGTCGATGGCGAGGATTTCCGCGAGATCGACTTCCATCGCCTCGTGCTCTTCTTCGGCTACGACTTCAACGATCGCGCGCGCTTCGTGACCGAGTTCGAGGTCGAGCACATCATCGTGAGCCCGAGCCGTCGCGGGGCCGTCGAGGTCGAGCAGGCCTACCTCGAATTCGATGTCCTGCCCAACCTCCACGTGAAGACGGGCGCGATCCTCATGCCCCTGGGCATCATCAACCTCACCCACGAGACACCCGAGTACATGCCCCTGCCAATAGACCTTGCGCATAAGCTAACAATGAAGCTTGCAGAGGTCAGGAGGACCGGAACGCTTCCGTGGGTAAGGCCCGACGGCAAGTCCCAGGTTACAGTGGAATACGACAACGGAACCCCCTTAAGGGTGGACACTGTCGTGATCTCGACCCAGCACTCCCCGGATGTCTCGGACAAAGACCTCCATGACGGGATAATGGAAAAGGTTATCAAGCCCATAGTGGGGGACTGGGTGGATGACAAGACAACGATGCACATCAACCCCACAGGGAAGTTCGTGATCGGAGGGCCTCCAGGAGACAGCGGTCTCACGGGAAGGA
>JANQEL010000057.1 GCA_028278345.1 Myxococcota bacterium | reverse complement strand
GCCTTCCTGGATCTCGACGCCGCCCACCCGCATCGATCGCGCTTCGTAGTTGATGTCGAGGGCGCCGCAGCCCGTGACGCAACACTTCCCCATGCCGCGCGCGACGACCGCCGCGTGGGAGGTCATGCCGCCGCGGGCCGTGAGGATGCCTTCGCTCGCGAACATGCCGCCGATGTCTTCGGCCGAGGTCTCGATTCGCACCAGCACGACCTTCTCACCGGCCTTGGTGCGCAGATCGGCGCGCTCGCTGTCGAAGATGGCGACGCCGACGGCCGCGCCGGGGGATGCCGGCAGCCCGCGCGCGACGACGTTGCGCACGGCCTCGGGGTCGAGGGTCGGGTGCAGCAGCTTGTCGAGGCTCGCGGCATCGACGCGCATCAGCGCCTCATCGCGCGAGATCATTCTTTCGTTGGCCATGTCGACGGCGATCTTCACCGCGGCGGTGCTGGTGCGCTTGCCCGTGCGCGTCTGCAGCATCCACAGCGTGCCCTGTTGGATCGTGAATTCGATGTCCTGCATGTCGCGGTAGTGCTTTTCCAGACGTTTGTAGATGCGCACCAGTTCCCGATAGGCCTTCGGCATTTCGGCTTCGAGGGTCGGGAGGTCCTGGGTGTCCGCCGTGCGGCTCGCGTCGTTGATCGGCTGCGGGGTGCGCACCCCGGCCACCACGTCCTCGCCCTGGGCGTTGGTGAGGTACTCGCCGTAGAAGTCGCGCTCGCCGGTCGAGGGATCGCGCGTGAACGCCACCCCCGTCGCACAGTCGTCGCCCATGTTGCCAAAGACCATGGCCTGGACGTTCACCGCGGTGCCCCACTCTTCGGGGATGCCGTGGAGGCGGCGATAGATCTGCGCGCGCTGGTTCTGCCAGGAGCTGAACACGGCACCGATCGCGCCCCAGAGCTGCTCCATCGGATCGCTCGGGAAGGGACGCCCCGTCTGCTCCTCGGCGATCTCGAGGAAGTCGCGCACCAGGCGCTTCAGGTCTTCGATCGTGAGATCGGTGTCGAGTTCGATGCCCTTCGCGTGCTTGGTGTCGTCGATGCGCATCTCGAAGCGATCGCGCGGCACGCCCAGCACGACATCGCCGTACATCTGGATGAAGCGGCGGGAGCTGTCGTAGGCAAAGCGCTCGCCGGCGCGAGCCGCCAGGCCGAGCACCGTCTCCGCGTTGAGCCCGAGGTTCAGCACGGTGTCCATCATGCCGGGCATCGAAGCGCGCGCGCCCGAGCGCACCGAGAAGAGGAGCGGGTTATCGGCGTCGCCGAAGCGCGCCCCCATGACCGATTCGACCTTCGAGATCGCCGTCGCGATGTCGACCTTCACCGGACGCGAAAGCCGGCCGCCGGCCTTGTTGAACTCGGCGCAGACGTCCGTCGAAATCGTGAAGCCGGGTGGGACCGGGATGCCGAGCAGGGTCATTTCGGCAAGGTTCGCCCCCTTGCCGCCGAGGACTTCCTTCATGTCGGCGCGGCCGTCGGCCCGGCCATCGCCGAAGGAGAAGACCTTGCGGACGCCGCTGGAGCGCTTCGCGTTCTTCTTCACGGCCTTCTTCTTTGCGGTCTTCTTGGCCGCCTTTCGAGCCGCCTTCTTACCGGCGGCTTTCTTGCCCGCCGCTTTCTTTCGCCCCCCGGCCTTGCGCGCACTCACGAATCGCCTTCCAACCGATCGCGCAGGTAGTCGACCAGGCCCTCGATGGGGACGCGATCCTGGTTCATGGTGTCGCGCTCGCGCACGGTGACCTTCTTGTCGTCCTCGGATTCGAAGTCGTAGGTCACGCAGAAGGGGGTGCCGATTTCGTCCTGGCGGCGATAGCGGCGACCGATGTTGCCGGCTTCGTCGTAGAAGACGTTCCAGTGCTTGCGCAGGGTGGCGTCGATCTCGCGAGCCGCCTCGCCGATCTTCTTCGAGAGCGGCAGCACGGCGACCTTCACGGGGGCGATCCTCGGGTGGAAGCGCATCACGGTGCGCGACTCGCCGTCTTCGAGGGTCTCTTCATCGAGAGCGTCGCACAGCAGCGCGAGGCAGGTGCGATCCACGCCCATCGAGGTCTCGATCACCATCGGCGTGAACTTCTCTTTCGTCTGTTCATCCGTGATGGAGAGATCCTTGCCCGAGTACTCGGTGTGGCGCGAGAGATCCCAATCGCCGCGATCGTGAACGCCCTCGATCTCCTGCCAGTCGAAGGGAAAGTGGAAGTCGACATCGACGGCGGCCTTCGCATAGTGCGCCAGCTCGTCGTCGTCGTGGGGGCGGTTCTGGATGCGGTCGGGAGAGAGGCCGATATCGAGGTGGAACTGCAGACGCTCGGCGCGCCAGTACTCGAACCACTTCTCGCGCTCGCTCGGATGACAGAAGAACTCCATCTCCGCCTGTTCGAACTCGCGCGAACGGAAGGTGAAGTTGCGCGGCGTGATCTCGTTGCGGAAGGCCTTGCCGATCTGCGCGATGCCGAAGGGGATCTTCTGTCGTGCGGATTCGCGCACCCGCTTGAAGTCGGTGAAGAGCGACTGGCAGGTTTCGGGGCGCAGGTAGGCCGTTTGCGACGCATCCGCGGAAGCGCCGATCTGCGTCTGCAGCATCAGATTGAAGTTGCGCGGCTCGGTGAAGTCGCACTCGGCCTTGCCCTTCTGGGCGGAGCAAGGGCCGATGTCGTCGAGCTGATCCGCGCGGAAACGCTTCTTGCAGATACGACAATCGACCATCGGGTCGCTGAAGTTGTCGACGTGGCCCGAGGCTTCCCAGGTGCGCGGGTGGGCGACGATCGAGGCATCGACGCCGACCACGTCGCTGCGCTCGCGCACCATGCGCTGCCACCACAGGGCCTTCAGGTTGTTCTTGAGCTCGACGCCGAGGGGGCCGTAATCCCAGAAGCCGTTGATGCCCCCGTAGATCTCGCTCGACGCAAAGATGAAGCCCCGCGCCGCGCACAGCGACACGAGTTTCTCCATCGCGACGGGTGCGCGGCCCTGCTCGCTGGCTTCGGGAGCAGTGGAATCGGATCCGGCCGCCATGAGAATTCGTCCTGCTTGGTAGGGAGTGTGCGCTCGGCGCTCGTGACGGGGATTCGCGTCACAACAGGCGCATGGGTGGATCTGTGGCTCGATCAGCGCGGGCGGGGGGACCCTCGGCGCGCCGCAGTATTCCCCTCAGCCGGGACCCGCGCCACCCCCGGCCCGAGCCGATGCAACCGCCTCAAGCCGTGCGCGGTGCCGCCGCGAAGGCTTCGCTCAAGAAGGCATCGCTGCGCAGTTCGAGCCCCACGTGGAAGCGCTGGAAGCGGCCGACGAGTTGTTCGGCCTCGCGCGTTTCCCGCGGCCCCATGGCGAGGCGGTGAAGTTGTTCGAGGCCGATGCGAAGCCCCTGCTCGAGGGCGCGCAGGGTGCCGAGGTGCACGGGCACGGTCGGCCCCTCTCCTCCTTCGCCGCCGTGCGCGCTCGCAGCGCGCCGACACGAACCGCAGTGCGCGCCGCCATCGCCCAGGTTGAACAAGAAGGCATCGCCCCCCTCCAGTTCTTCGCCGCAGCGCACGCACGCCCGAAGTTCGGGACGCAGCCCCAGCGCACACAGACTCTCGAGTTGGAGAAAGAGCCGCAGCTTCGCATCGGGAGCCAGGGCTTCGATCTTGTCGAGGGAAGCGCTCGCAAACTCGTAGAGGCGTTGGGCATCGCCCCCCGCCCCACCCTCTGGCGCCATGCGTCCGAGGAGTTCGACCAGTCGACAGGCCACCGCGAAACGCGTGGGGTCGGCCCGGATGTCGAGATAGGCGGTGCGCAGACGCGCGCGCCCGATGTGCGCCATGCGACGCGGACGCAGGGCGAGTTCGACGTCGAGGTGATTCAACAGATCGAGGGTGCCGGGGAAGCGCTTGCGACTCTTGCGCGCGCTCTTCGCCATGGCGGCCACGCGCCCGAGGTCGGGGGTGAGCAGATGAACGATGCGATCCGTTTCACCGACATCGACGGTGCGCAGGACGATCGCGCGCGTCGTGACGGCGCTCATGGGTCGGGGGTCGGCGCGGACGGAGTGACTTCGCTGGGCGGCGCGCCTTCGAGTTCGGCATCGGCGCGCATCACCGGCGTCGTCGGTGGGGCTTCCTCGGCGGGCGGCGTCGAGTCCCGGGCGGGGATCGGAACCAGCACCTCGGTGCCATCCACCACCCCCACACCCTCGGCTTCCGCGAGAGCGCGTACGGGATCCTTGCGCACGATCGTCGCCGAGGTTTCCTGCGGCCCGGGAAAGGCGTCGAGGGCAGTGCGAACGAGGCCGACACTCACCAGGATTAGCGCCACTGCGGCCACCAGGATGCCCACGCGCAGCACCCCCGGGCTGGGTCCGCGCGATGCGCGCTCCCCCGTCGACTCCGGCTCGGGAGACATGCGCGCGAGGGTGTCGTCGGGATCGAGCCCGAGCGCATCCGCCACCGTTCGCACGAAGCCGCGCACGAAGCCGTCGTCGAGGGCATCGAAGGCGCCGGACTCCAACCGCTCGAGCGAGCGCGGAGGGATCCGCGTCAGCTTGCAGAGCTCGGCTTGCGAGATCCCGCGCAACTGACGCTGCTTCTTCAGGTACTCACCGATGCTCGTGACCGAGCCCGGCACCAGCTCCCAGGGATCCGCAGGAAAGGGATCCACCTCGGGCTCGCGATCGTGTGCGTCGTTGGCCAAGTTTCGTCGACTCGGGCTAGTGGATTCGTGCTGGATGCAGCGTCATCCGAGCACGCGGGTAGGCTAGCCCGCCTGAAGCGATCTTCGCCGGGTTCAGCGCAGGATCTTCAGGTAGTCGCGTGCGTCGGCGCCCCATTGGCCTTCGGGATCGCTCTTCACCGACGCGGTGAAGTAGCGGATCGCCTTCTCGCGATGTCCCATCGAGACCAGGATCTGTGCGACCCGGAAGCTCGCTTCGGCGCGCGGCGTCGAACCGACGGGATGCGCGATCACGCGCTGGAAGTACTTCACCGCCTTGAGCGTGTTGCCGGCCTCGCGCTCGAGGATCCCGAGGTTGAGGGCCGCGGGCCAGAAGTCGGCGCGAAACTCGAGGGCCATCTCGAGGCTCTCTCGAGCCTTGTCGATCAGGCCGAGGTTGTACTGCGCCCAGCCGCGGTTCGAGAACGCCATCCAGGGGCGCGAGTAGAGCGGATCGTCGATCAGCACCTGGGCGTGCGTGATGGCTTCCTCCCAGCGCTCGAGCTGCAGGTAGAAGGCCGAAAGGTTGTTGTGCGCATCGCGATACGAGGGACGCAGTTCGATCGCGCGCTTCATCGCGTCGAGCGCCTTGGCGTCGTGTCCCTGCCGGCGATAGCCCTCTCCCAACCACAGGAGCGTGACGGGATCGTTGGGATTCTGATCGATCGAGAAGGTGAGCTCGCGCAGGGCGATCGCGTTCTGCCCCTTGGCGAGGTAGTCGATGCCGAGGTCGCGACGCGCGCGGGCCTGATCGAATTGCTTCTCGCGTTCACTCAGTTCTTCGGGGTCGGGCACGGGGCTCATGCAGCCCAGCGGTCCCGCCACGAGGATCAGCAGTGCCGCGAGCGCGATCCACCAAGGCGTCTCCGTCCGGCCGGCTCGCGCCCGCTGCGTCGTTGCTTCCACCATGTCCTTCCCCCCTGCGACCCGCTGGCGGATCGCGTCAAAAACTGCCGAGCAGACGCGAGAGAAAACCCGCGTGGTCGACGTACTCCTCGCCGAGCTCTTCGCTGGCGAGTTCGATGCGCGCGAGTTCTTCGGCGCCCGGTTTGCGTTCGCTGGGGGGAGCATTCACGGCGGGTTCGGCCTTGCGAAACTTGGTGAGCACCTCGGCACCCGTGGCCTGCGGCGTCGCGGGCGTCGGTGTCGAGGGTGGAGCGGTTGCCGGATCGGGCGCTTCGTCCGCGTCGGCCACTTCGAGTTCGAGAATCGGCGCATCGGCCTCGCCGCTCACATCGTGGGTGGGCGCCTCGCCCATTGGCTCGAAGCCGGCCCCGTCCTCCGCTTCGAAGAGCGAACCCCAGACCCGATGGGCGCGTCCGGCGGCGGCCGCTCCCGCGCCGCCGATCATGTCCTCTTCGAAGAGGAAGCCCATGCCCTCCGAGAAACTGAGGGCCGCATCGAGGGCTGCGGCGTGGTCGCCCAGCTCCGTCGGGTCGCCCTGGAACTTGAAGGTCAGGCCCTCGTCGCTAGAAATCAGGCACACGCGGACCCACAGCTCAAGGTCGCCGTACTCGCCAGCCGAGAGCAGGATTCCCGCCCGGGCCGGACCGGTCGCGAGGCCGTCGACGTTCACCACGGGCGTATTCAGCGTCGTGCAGAACGCCACCATGGCCGACTCGGGCACACGCGCGTCTTCCGAGGTGGGCATGAACATGCTGCATCCATCGGTCCGGGCCGGGCTGTGCTTGAGCATCTTGGGGGTGCAGGCCGGTGCCCAAGCCCACGCGCCGAAAGGAGCTTTTCGTGCGGCGAAGATGTGCAACTCGCACCCCGACAGGGCTTTCGCGGCGGCGCCCGCGGGATACAATCCGGCCCGAATTTTCCGCCCCGTCGCGAGGCCTCGTCCCCCGAGCCTCCCCTCTCTACCCAGCCAGCCCCCGGTTCGATCCCAACGCTGCCCGAGTTCCCGATCGAGGAAACGAACCTGTCGCAAGGCTTTTCAATCCCGACACGAAGTCTTGATGCCCTCTTGAAGCCCGGGGGGCAATCGAACGAGAATTCACCAGACAGGCGGCCAAGAGTCCGCCCCCCTGCGCCCTTACTCACCCTCCGAGTACGAGAAGACGCCCAGCCATGACGATCAAGAAGGTCGAAAAGCGTAAAGAGGTCTCGATCCGTTTCTGTGGCGATTCCGGCGACGGAATGCAGCTGACCGGGACCAAGTTCACGGACGAAACCGCACTCGCGGGAAACGATCTCTCGACCTTCCCCGACTTCCCCGCCGAGATCCGCGCCCCCGCCGGCACGATGGCTGGGGTGTCGGGTTTCCAGATCCACTTCGCCTCGGACGAGGTGTATACGCCTTCGGATTACCCGGACGTGTTGGTTGCGTTCAACCCCGCAGCCGCACGCGCCAATGTGGGCGACCTGCGGCCCGGCGCGATGCTCATCATCAACTCGGACTCGTTCAACAAGAAGGCGTATCAGCGCGCGGGCTACAACGAAGACCCGCTGCCCGATCTGCGCGAGCGTTTCGAACTGGTCGAAGTTCCACTGACCACCCTCAACCGCGAAGCGCTCGCCGGGCTCGACCTGACGCAACGCGCAGTCGACCGCTGCAAGAACTTCTTCGCCCTCGGGCTCCTGTCCTGGTTGTACACCCGGCCGATGGAGAGCACCGAGCGCTGGCTCGAGAGCAAGTTCAAGGGCGACGTGCTCGAAGCGAACCTGCGAACCCTGCGCGCCGGTTGGGCGTTCGGCGAGACCACCGAACTCTTCCCGGTCTCGTACCAGATCCCCGCGGCGAAGATCGAAGCCGGCACCTACCGCAACATCACGGGCAACCAGGCGCTGGCCTGGGGGATCGTGGCGGCCGGCGAGCTGATGGACCGCCAGGTCTTCCTCGGCGCCTACCCCATCACCCCGGCCAGTGACGTCCTCCACGAAGTCGCGCGGCATCGAAACTTCGGCGTGAAGACCTTCCAGGCCGAGGACGAGATGGCGGCCGTGAGTTCCTCGATCGGGGCGTCCTTCGCGGGCAACCTGGGCATCACCGTGAGCAGCGGCCCCGGCATCGTGCTGAAGCAGGAGGCCATCGGCCTCGCGATCATGGTCGAGCTGCCGCTCGTGGTGATCGACGTGCAGCGCTCGGGGCCCTCGACCGGTTCGCCCACGAAGACCGAACAGGGCGACCTCTTCATGGCCCTCCACGGGCGCCATTCGGAGAGCCCGATGCCCGTCCTCGCGCCTTCGAGCGCGGGCGATTGCTTCGCCACCGTGATCGAGGCCTTCCGGCTCGCCGTGAAGTACATGACCCCGGTCATGGTGCTCTCGGACAGCTATCTCGCGAACAGCTCCGAGCCCTGGAAGATCCCGAACGTCGACACCCTGCCCCGCACCGAGATCGCCTTCGCGAAGCGGGACGACTTCGGCGAAGAGGGCTTCCAACCCTATCGCCGCGACGAGCAGACCCTCGCGCGGCCGTGGGCGATCCCGGGAGAGGCGGGGCTCGAGCATCGCATCGGCGGCCTCACCAAGGAGCCCGTCACCGGCAACGTGGTCTACGACCCCGAGAACCACGCCGAGATGATGCGCCTGCGCACCGAGAAGATCGAACGCGTCGTGGCCGACGTGCCGCCGGTCGAAATCGACGGTGCGGATACGGGCGAGCTGCTCGTGCTCGGTTGGGGCAGCACCCTCGGTGCGATCACCGCGGCGGTCGACGAGGCGCGCGAAGCCGGCCTGATGGTTTCCCGCGCGCACATCCGCCACATGAATCCGCTGCCGAGCAACCTCGGTGAAGTGCTCGCGGGCTTCAAGCACGTGCTGCTGCCGGAGCTCAATCTCGGTCAGCTCTCGACGCTGCTGCGCGCCCGCTTCCTGGTCGACATCCAGTCGCTCACGAAGGTCGCGGGGCAGCCGTTCCGCGTCGCCGAGATTCGCGAAGCGATCGAAAACATCCTGAACGAGGACAAGTGAGCATGGCCGCCCCTGCGACCGAGTTGACCCGCAAGGATTTCGTTTCTTCCCAGGACGTGCGCTGGTGCCCGGGGTGCGGGGATTATTCGATCCTCGCCAACGTGCAACGCGTGATGCCCGAGTTCGTCGACAAGCGCGAGAACGTCGTCTTCATCTCGGGCATCGGCTGCAGCAGCCGCTTCCCGTATTACATGAACACCTACGGCTTCCACACGATCCACGGCCGCGCGCCCTCGTTCGCCACGGGCATCAAGGCCAGCAACCCGGATCTCTCGGTCTGGGTCGTGACCGGCGATGGTGACGGGCTCTCGATCGGCGGCAATCACCTGCTGCACACGATCCGCCGCAACCTCGACCTGCAAATCCTGCTCTTCAACAACAAGATCTACGGCCTCACCAAGGGGCAGTACTCGCCGACCTCCGATCCGGGGACGCGCTCGAAGTCCTCACCCGAGGGCTCGATCGATCACCCCATCGATCCGATCAGCTTCGCCCTCGGTGCGGGTGCGACCTTCGTGGCCCGCACGATCGACGTCGACGCCACCCACATGCAGCAGACCCTGCGGCGCGCCCACGCCCACAAGGGCACCGCGTTCGTCGAGATCCTGCAGAACTGCCCCGTCTTCAACGATGGCGTCTGGGAAGACGTGCAGGACCGCAAGCAGCGGATCCACAACTCCATTTCGCTGGTCCAGGGCGAGCCGCTGGTGTTCGGTGCGCCGGGCTTCCTGAAGGGCATCGTGATGGAGGGCGGCGACCCCAAGGTGATCGAACTCGACGACGACGACGATCCGATCGAAAAGGGCGTCGTGATCCACGACGAGTTCCTCGAGTCGCGCGCCTACGCGTTCGCGTTGGCCACGCTGTCGCGCCCCGACTACCCGCTCCCGGTGGGTGTGCTGCGCGAGCAGAAGAAGGCCAGCTACGAGCAACTGCTCGAGCAGCAGATCGAGGACGCCACCGAGACGCGCGGGCAAGGCGATCTACACGCCCTGCTCCACTCCGGGGATACCTGGACGGTCGGGGACTAGGCGCAGCAAGCTCGGCGTCAGTGGGAGACGCGGGTGCCTACTTCGGCGCGGGCGTCATGCTCACCGGTATATCCGGCGCCACGCCACGGGTCTGCGGCGTGCTGAACATGTCGTCGACTTCGAGGCCGGGCGGTGTCCACTGCCACTCGCGCGGCAGGTTGTCGATTGCGGCGTCATCGGAACCCGTTCCTACGAATTGGTAGGTGGCGAGACCGAAGAGAGCGGCCGCGACAATGAGCAGGAAGCGCGCGCCCATCTCGAGACCGAAGTCGCGGCGGAAGCGGCCATTGGACAGAGGGCGATCCTGGAAGATCCCCTCCCAGGTTGCTGACGTTTCGGTGCGAGTCATGATCGTATTCCCTGGTGATCGATGATAGGTTGAATCTATGCATCGGGCGTGCCGAGGGAACCGGCTGGCACGACATTCGCAACAACTTCGATGTCGGCTTGCTGAAACACATTCAGGTGGGCCGACCCCAAGTCACGACGACCGCGATACCGAGACGACGCGACGAAATCGGGACGCATCGCCACGCTCGGAAGGCCGAGGCTTACCCGCGCGGCACGCGTCCCGATGTTGCGGTGCCTCGCGATGTGGCAGGCGGAATTCCACCCGGCGAATCGCGTCTGCGCACTTTCAGCCGGTGCTCGCAACGAGCGGCGCGAGATTTTCGACGACCGCTTCGAACTCACCGATCGTGTCGTAGCGAAGCGCGTGGATCACGCTCGTGACACCGGCCTCGGCGAACGCGGCGAGTTGCTCCTGCGCAGCTTCCCGCGAATCGAGACGAAGCGCGGTCATCAACTTGACTTCCGGCGGCTGCGTCCGCCGTGCAGCGGACGCACGATCGTGTAGTTCCCGAATCGCCGGAGCGAGCTTCTTCGGATCGCCGCCCATCGGTAGCCAGCCGTCCCCGAAGCGTACGGTTCGTTCGAGGGCCTGGGGTGCGCCGCCGCCGATGTAGATCGGAGGGCATGTCGGACGCGGCAGGAAGAGGAAGGGCTGGCCATTCGCTTCGACTTCGTCGCCCTCGAAACAACGGCGAATGAAGGCGAGCCCTTCGTCGGTCAGGCGACCGCGGTGCGAACGGGGAACACCCAGTGCGTTGAATTCAGCCTGCATCCACCCGACCCCGACGCCAAAGCACATGCGGCCTTCCGAGAGCTCCTGGACGGTTGCGATCGCCTTCGCAGTCGGAAGTGGTGCGCGATACGGGATGTTGAGCACGCCCGTTCCGAGCCCGATGCGCTCCGTCTTCCCCGCGAGCCAGGCCAGCGTCGTCAGCGGATCGAGGTAGCGCCCGCCCGAGCCTTCGGCGTCATCCGGCGGAATCGCGAGGTGATCCTGCACCCAGATGTCCGCCAGCCCCGCCCGCTCCGCGGCCTGCACACAGGCCAACAACAGCTCGCGACTCGACTGCGGCCCCATCGAACGAACGGCGATGCCGATTTCCATGGAGACCTCCAGCTCGTGGGCGACGACGGCGACTCGTCTCTAGGGCAGGAGCTTCGGCGCCTTGTCGGCGAGGGCCTTGCCGATGCCGGCGGGCGATTCGGCGACGGCCACGTCCGCGGCTTCGAGGGCGGCGATCTTGTCGCTCGCCTTGCCCTTACCGCCGGCGATGATCGCGCCGGCGTGGCCCATGCGCTTGCCCGGAGGCGCGTTCTGCCCCGCGATGAAGCAGGCGACGGGCTTCTTGTTCTTCTGCGCCTTGATGTAGTCGGCGGCCTCTTCTTCGGCCGAGCCGCCGATCTCGCCGATCATCACGATGCCCTTGGTTTCGGGATCCGCGTAGAAGAGCTCGAGGGCGTCGATGAAGTTGGTGCCGATGATCGGATCGCCGCCGATGCCGAGGCAGGTCGACTGGCCGATGCCGAGACGGGACAGCTGATCCACCGCCTCGTAGGTGAGCGTGCCCGAGCGGGAGACCACCCCGACCGGGCCGGGGCGCGTGATCTGCGCGGGCATGATGCCGATGCGGCACTGCTCGGGGGTGACGATGCCCGGGCAGTTCGGGCCGACGAGGCGCGTCTCGCTCCCGCGGATCGCCGCGGCGGCGCGCGCCATGTCGTTGGCAGGGATGCCCTCGGTGATGCAGGCGGCGACGCCGATGCCGGCTTCGGCGGCTTCGAGGATCGCGTCGGCAGCGCCCGGCGGCGGCACGAAGATCGCCGATGCGTCCGCGCCCGTTTCCTTCACGGCTTCACCCACGGTGTCGAAGACCGGGATGCCATCGATCTTGCTTCCACCCTTGCCCGGGTGCACGCCACCGACGACCTGAGTGCCGTACTCGATCGAGAGCCCCGCATGGAAGGTCCCCATGCGGCCCATGCCCTGGATCAACAGCTTCGTGTTCTTGTCGCAGAGAATCGCCATGACTCGTTGCTTCTCCTGATTCCGTTCCGTTGCGGCTGCGCGCGGCGCACTAGCCCTTCGCGGCGACGGCCTTCTCGCCGGCTTCGGCGAGGGTCTCGGCCGGGGTGATGTCGAGCCCCGAGTCTTCGAGGATCTTGCGGCCTTCCGCTGCGTTCGTGCCCTGCAGGCGAACCACCAGCGGCACTTCGACGCCGAGTTCCTGGGCGGCGCCCACGACGCCCTCGGCGATCAGGTCGCAGCGCACGATGCCGCCGAAGATGTTCACCAGGATCACCTTCACGCCGGGGTCGCGCAGGATCAACTTGAAGGCGTTCATCACCTTCTCCTTGTCCGCACCTCCGCCCACGTCGAGGAAGTTGGCGGGTGAACCGCCGCAGTGGGTGATCATGTCGAGGGTCGCCATGGCGAGCCCCGCACCGTTCACCATGCAGCCGATGTCGCCGTCGAGGCCGACGTAGGCGAGATCGAGTTCGTTGGCCTCGCGCTCACGATCGTCCTCTTCGTCGGGGTCGCGCAATTCGGCGATGTCGGGGTGCCGGTAGAGGGCCGAATCGTCGAAGTTGATCTTGCCGTCCAGCGCGATCACGTTGCCGTCCCCGGTGATCACCAGCGGGTTGATTTCGACCTGGGAAGCGTCCTTCTGCATGAAGAGATCAAAGAGCCCGCGCACGAAGGGCACGAACTTCTTGATCACGTCCATTTCGAGGTTCAGCTTGAAGCCGAGCTGGCGGATCTGGTAGTCGCGCAGGCCGACGTTCGGCTCGATGTGGACGGTGTGGATCTTCTCGGGGGTCTCGGCGGCCACCTCCTCGATCTCCATCCCACCTTCGGTCGAGGCCACGATGGCGAACTTCTCGGCGGCACGATCGAGCAACACGGCGAGGTAGAGCTCCTTCGCGATGTCACTGCCCGCCTCGACGTAGACCTTGCGCACGAGCTTGCCCTCGGGCGGGGTCTGGGGCGTGTGGAGGGTCATGCCGAGGATCTCACTGGCGGCCTGCTTCGCTTCGGCGGGGGACTTGGCGAGCTTCACGCCGCCTCCCTTGCCGCGTCCGCCCGCGTGGACCTGGGCCTTCACGACGACGACGGAGGTGCCGAGTTCGCGCGCCGCGGCTTCGGCCTCGGCCGGCGTGGTGGCGAGAATGCCGTCGGGCACCGCGACACCGAAGTCGCGCAAGAGGCCCTTCGCCTGATGCTCGTGGACGTTCATTCGCTTCTTCTCCTCACTTGCCAGGACCGCGCTCGCCAGGCGAGCCGCGGCGCAGCGCGTTCAGACCCGCTGTGCGCCATCGCGGTGCCACCGGTCTCCCTCGTTCGCGCGGCGGGGTTCGCCCGACTAGACGTCGAGCTGCTCGACCAGGGTGCGGACGTGTTCGACCGAATTGTCGAAGGCCGCCTTGTCGTCGCCGGCGAGTTCGAGTTCGAGCACCTTCTCGACACCGCCGGCGCCGAGGATGCAGGGAACACCGACGTAGAGGCCGTTCACTCCGTACTCGCCCTCGAGCATGCACGCGCAGGCGAGCACCCGCTTCTGGTCCTTGAGGATCGACTCGGCCATCTCGAGGGCCGACAGCGCCGGCGACACGAAGGCCGAACCGGTCTTGAGCAGCGCCACCACCTCACCGCCGGCGCCCTTGGTGCGTTCGACGATGGCCTGGATCTTGTCCTCGGGCAGCAGCTTGCGAACCGGGATACCCGCGACCGTGCAGTAGTCGACCAGGGGCACCATGGTGTCGCCGTGGCCGCCGAGCACGAGCGCCGTGACGTCGCGCACGGAAACACCGAGCTCCCAGGCGACGAAGCTGCGGAAGCGCGTCGAGTCGAGCACCCCCGCCATGCCGACCACGCGGTTCTTCGGGAAACCCGAGACCTTCTGGAAGGTGTAGACCATGGCGTCGAGGGGGTTCGAGACGACGATCACGTAGGCGTCGGGGCAGTTGTCGCGCACCCCTTCGGCCACCTGCTTCATGATCTTCACGTTCGTGGCGAGCAGATCATCGCGGCTCATGCCGGGCTTGCGCGCGAGGCCTGCGGTGATGATCACGAGGTTCGCGCCGGCGATCTCCGAGTAGTCGTTGGCGCCCGCAATGCTGGCGTCCGAGTTCGCCAGCGGCGCACCTTCGGCCATGTCGAGCGCCTTGCCCTGGGGCATGCCCTCCACGACGTCGAAGAGCACGACGTCGCCGAGTTCGCGATAGGCCGCCTGCTCTGCGAGCACGCCGCCGATGTTCCCACCACCAATCAAGGCAATCTTGTTTCGCATCTTGGGGGATGATCCTTTCTCGAGGTCACGAGGTTGCTGGAAGTTTCCGGAGTGGGATCCGGGCTGAGTTGGGAGCCGCCGCTCGGGTGGGACCTGCGCGGGCCGAGGCGTCGATTTGGCGCCGAGTTTGTAAGGAATTCCGGACGCCTGCGCCAATCGCTGCGAACGCATCGAGCGCCTGAAATCGCGGTTGGAAGCGGCGGCGATCACGCGCGCGGGAATGCGTGGCCTGTCGCCCTACCCGGCCCTCATTCGCCGGCCGCGGGCCGTGGTTTGCGCACGCGAATCGAGAGCTCGTCGAGCTGATCGGTGCCCACCTCGGAGGGCGCCTGCATGAGCAGGTCCTGGCCCCGCTGGGTCTTCGGGAAGGGAATGACGTCGCGCAGGCTCGGTGCCTTCGCCATCACCATCACCCAACGATCGAAACCGAAGGCGAAGCCGCCGTGGGGCGGTGCGCCCGTCTCGAGGGCTTCGAGCAGATAGCCGAAGCTTTGGTAGGCGCGCTCTTCGCTGTAGCCCATGAGTTCGAGGATCTTGAGCTGTACGTCGACCCGATGGTTACGCAGGCTGCCACTGCCGAGCTCGATGCCGTTGAGCACGACGTCGTAGTGGGTCCCGCGAACGGCGGTCGGGTCGCTGTCGAGCAGCGGGATGTCCTCTTCGAGGGGCGCCACGAAGGGCTGATGCACGTAGGTGAGGTTGCCGTCGGCGTCCTTCTCGAAGAGCGGGAAGTCGACCACCAGCAGCGCGTCCCACTCGCGACCGTCGACACGCCCGAGGCGTTCGCCCAGATCGATGCGGAGACGCGACAGGATGGCGTTCGCGCGCGAGGCTTCGTCGGCCTGGAAGAAGACGATGCTGCCCGGGGCGAGGCCCGTCGCGCTCTCGATCGCCTGCTTCTCGGGATCGCCGAGGAACTTCACGATGGGGCCCTGCCACTTGCCCTCGTCGCCGATGCGGATCCAGGCCAACCCCTTCGCGCCGAGTTCCTTGCGCACGAGGCTTTCGAGGCGATCGAGGTCGCCGCGTGAGAGCTCCTTGGCATCGGGCACGTGAAGGCTCTTCACGATGCCACCGCTCTCGACGACGCCGCGGAAGGCCTTGAAGTCGCTTGCGCGGAAGTCTTCGGTCAGGTCGGCCAGTTCGAGCAGGATGCGCGTGTCGGGCTTGTCCGAGCCGTAGCGATCCATCGCCTCTTTGTAGGTGATGCGCTTGAAGGGACGCTGGAACTCGACGCCGCCGGCTTCGAGACAGCCGCGCGCCGTCACCTCTTCGAGCACGCTGAGCACGTCCTCGACGCCCACGAAGGACATTTCGAGATCGACCTGGGTGAATTCGAGCTGGCGATCGGCACGCTGCTCTTCGTCGCGGAAGCAGCGGGCGATCTGGTAGTAGCGCTCGCAGCCCGCGATCATCAACAGCTGCTTCATCAGCTGGGGCGATTGGGGCAGCGCGTAGAAGGAGCCCGGGTGATTGCGCGCGGGCACCAGGAAGTCGCGCGCCCCCTCCGGCGAACTCCGCGCCAGGATCGGGGTCTCGATCTCGAGGAAGCCCAGCTCGTCGAGGGCGCCGCGCACCGCCTGGGCAAGCTTGTGCCGCACCGCGATCGCTCGCTGCAGCGGGGGGCGCCGCAGGTCGTGGATGCGGTGGCGCAGGCGGGTCGACTCTTCGGCGTCGCTCTCCTCCTCGATCAGGAAGGGCGGCGGGGTCGCGGTGTTGAGCAGACGGAGTTCGTGGACGTTCACTTCGACGCGTCCCGACTTCATCTTCTCATTGATGGTTTCGTCTGAGCGATTCTCGAGCACGCCCCGCACCATCAAGACGAACTCGTTGCGCAACAGCCCGGCGCGCTCGTGGGCCTCGGGCTGAACCTCGGGCTTGAACACGACCTGGACGATGCCCGTGCGGTCGCGCAGGTCGACGAAGATCACGCCGCCGTGATCGCGGCGTCGATTCACCCAACCGGCGAGCACGACTTCCTGCCCCACCTGGTCGTTGCCGATATCGCCGCACAGGTGTGTCCGGCGAAGCGAACCCATCGGGTCGAGGCGGGTGCTTTCGCGCTGCATGAAAGGGTGTCCTGGAAGCGGGGACATCGCGGCCGTGGGGAATCGAGAGAACGGGGCGACAGCCGGGCGGTCTGGAAAGAGCCGCAAAAGGAAAGGCGAATAAAATCGCCCGGTTGGGTAGCAACGGCCGTTTGGGCTGTCAAACGGCCGAGCGGCGCACTCTACCTCGCTCGCGGCACTGTACCTCGCTCGCGGCACTGTACCTCGCTCGCGGCGCTCTACCCCGCGGTGAGCTCGTTGGCCGAACTCGTGCGATTGCGCCCCAGCGACTTCGAGCGGTACATCGCCTTGTCCGCGGTATCGAGCAGCGTGGTGCGGTCGGTGCCGTGCTCGGGGTAGGTGCCGACGCCCAGGCTCACCGTCAGCCGGAGCGAGCCGCCCCGCCCCGCTTCGAAGACGTGGTTCTCCACCGTGCGGCGGATGCGCTCGGCGATGGCCATCGCCGCTTCGTGATCCGTGTCGACCAGCAGGATGGTGAACTCGTCCCCGCCGTAGCGTGCCAGGGTGTCGACGTCGCGCACGCACTGCAGCAGCAACTGCGAGAGACTCCGCAGCACCTGGGAACCCACCAGGTGGCCGTGGTTGTCGTTCACCAGTTTGAAGCGATCGAGGTCGAGGAAGACGACCGAGAGGGGCTTTTCGTAACGTTCGGCGCGGCGGATCTCGTTCTCCGTGGTCTGCAGCAGGTAGCGCGCGTTGTAGACCTCGGTGACGTCGTCGATGAAGGCGCGTTCCTTGGCGAGCTGGTAACGTTCGCAGTTGTCGAGGGCGGTTTCGGCGTAGCTGGCCACCACGCGCACGCGGTCGATCTCGTCGTCGTCGAAGGGGTGGCCATCTTCGAGCAGCCACAACATGCCCGCTTCGTTCTGCTGGCCGTGCAGCGGCACCACGAGGATACGTTCGAAGGCGATCCCGGCGCGACGCAGGACGTCGACATAGGGGCCGCTATCGAGTTCTTCGATCTCGCCTTCGAGGTTGTCGGCCAGCGGCTTTGCGTCGAGCAGCAGATCGCGCAGACGTTCGGCCTCGCTCTCGCCGAGTCCGCGGAACGCGATCGCATCGCTCATCGGATGCGATTCGCGTTGGAAGACCGCGACCCCTCGCGTCCGCGCCAGGAGTTCCAGGGCGATGTCGAGGGCCACGGGGTAGACGCGTCCGGGTTCGAGGCAGGGCATCAGGCGGCGACACTCTTCGTGGACGCGCGCGGTCGTGCGAAGCGCCCGCAGTTCCCGCGCCTGCCGGTAGCTCTCGAGGAGCCGCGCGATCGAGGTGCGCGCCGTGCCGGGGCCCGCCAGCCG
Organism: Myxococcota bacterium; assembly: GCA_028278345.1. Taxonomy (GTDB): domain Bacteria; phylum Myxococcota_A; class UBA9160; order UBA9160; family UBA4427; genus DUBZ01. The sequence goes on along the minus strand of JANQEL010000057.1, from coordinate 6,477 downwards.
AGGCACCACACCGAGCAACCAGCCCTCGCGCAGGGCCTCGTCGTCGTCGTGGTCTTCGCCGATCAGCAGTGCGAGTTCGACGCCCGGGTGCTCTCCGCGCAGCCGATCTCCCACCTGCCAGGGAGCCAGGCCGAGGGTGGTGGCGTCGTAGAGCACGATGCCGATCGTCGTGTCGCTCGCGAGGGCCGTGAAAGCCTCCTCGACACTCGCGGCCACGTCGAGTGGAGCCAGCGAAGTCGTCGCCCGCGACACCACGTCCGCAACGGTGGCGTCTTCGGTCACCAGCAAGAGCTTGGGTCGGGTTCGGGACATCGGCCTCATCGTAACGGGGCCGAGGGCGAAGCTCGCAATGCGCCCTTCGGCAGACGAGGGGAGGTCGTACAGCAATCGGCAAGCGTTCGGGCCGTCTTGAGAACCGCGCTCGCGAGGGGGAAACCGCCCAGCCCCTCGATTTCAACCGTGTGAGAAGAGTCGGGCTGGAGCTAGGCCTCGTCGGAGGCGGCCGGCTTCGGGAGCACCTGCTTCCACTGGTAGCCCGCATCCTCGGTGCGCAGGATCCGCCCGCCCTGCCCGACGATGAAGCCCTTGCGCTGATCCGGCCCGAAATCGACGTCTCGCATGTAGGTGAAGATCGAGGGGATCGCGCCGTCCTGGGGTTCGCCCCAGGTGACTCCACCGTCGAGGGAGACGCGCATCAAGCCCTTCTCGCCGATCGCGATCGCCCGGTCGGGCACCGCGCGCACCGAGAAGAGCCCCTGCTTGCGGTCGATCTTGCGATAGGCCCAGGTCTCACCGCCGTCTTCGCTCTGCAGGATCACACCGCCGAGCCCCGAGATCAGCCCGTTGTCGTCGTCCGAGAAGCGCACGGTGAAGAGGATCGGGTTCTGCAGAACGCTCACGAACACGCCGCCGGTCTCGTTGAGCCGCCCCTCGAGGTAGCGGGAGAGGAACTGCGGATCGTCTTCGAGGTAGTCCTCGAAATCCCAGGGCGGCTGCCCCCGGAAGCGCACGCGATCGGAGGACACGCCGGCGTCTTCCAGGATGCTGCGCGCGTCCTGGGCGCGGGCCTCGAGGATCTCGAACAGCTCCGAGGGATCCTCGTTGTCGCCGAAGTCGCGGATCTCGTCGGCGCTCACGAGCCCCGCCACCGCCACGTTCAGGTGCGAATCGTCCTTCACCTGGATCGCGAAGTCACGGAGCCCCTCCATGTACTCATCGGGGACTTCGAGCCGGTTGTAGCCGATCGGGATCGGATCCATCTCGACCGAGCCCTCGACGCGGCTCTTGAGCCAGGTCTGACCGCGATCGCGCGAGTAGTAGATGTAGCCGAACTCTCCGATCAGCCAGCAACGCGTACCCGGTGCCCGCTGGCACTGGATGTCGTTGACGCTGACGTCGTCGTAGACCACCTGCCCGTTGCGTACGCGCTCCTGCTCCTGGGGCGTGAGCCAGACGAACTGCGGATGCTGTTCGGAGACTGCGAAGGAGTTGTCTTCCCAGGTCGCGCCCCCGTCGCGGGTCAGGATGCGGGTGCCCCACTCGCCCACGATCCAGGCGGTGTCGGCGTCGATCGCCGAGACCGCGAAGAGATGGGTGCCCTCCTCGCGCTTCGGGTTGGCCTGGGGCGTCCAGGTCTTGCCGCCGTCTTCGGTACGCAGGATGAGGCCGCGCTGACCGACCGCCCAGCCGTGGTTCACGTCGGCCATCGAGACGTCGTAGAGGGAGGTACGGGTTCCCGTCTGGCCGCGGCGCCAGTTCTGCCCGCCGTCTGCGGTCCAGTAGACGGCGCCGTAGTAGCCGACCGTCACCGCATGGGAGTCATCGATGATCGAGATCGAGTAGAGATCGTCGAAGATGCGGATCTCGTCGCCCGAATCCGAGAAGTCGATGCTGTAGTCGTGACAGCCGATCGCCGCGACCAACAGGGCCACGAGCGTTGCACTTCGCCAGGTCATGCGATTCCCCTCGTGGTGGGATCAGCCCCTCAGCGTCCTTTGGTAAGACGTCCGATGTCGATGTAGCGGCGGATCTTGCCCTTGCTCTTGAAGGGGGAGCCGTGGGCATCCCAGAACTCGATGCGATTGCCCGTGCCCGTCTGCACGTTCGCGATGATGTCGCTCACGATGCGCTGGTTCATCGGCTTCTCGACGTCCTTCCAGCCCTCGTACCAATCGGGGGTCAGCTCGTCTTCGCTCCAGCGCTTGTTGTGCCAGATGATCTTCCAGAGCTCTTGCTTCTGGTCGTAGGCGAAGGAATAGAGGGCGTGGAGCGTCTGCTTGTCGAGGTAGATGTCCTTGTGGTGGTAGGGATGGTCCGCGTTGTTCGGATAGAAGCGAACCTTCACCACCTTGCGCATCTCCCACCGGTCGTCCGCGAAGGAGAGGCCGTAGGGACCGAAGTTGTGATCCCGGTTGTACGGGAAGCCCTGCACCTTGGTGTTCGACGGCGCCAGCATGTCCATCTCGCCGAGGCATTCCCAGCGGTACTGGGGAACGATGCCCGCGAAGCTGTTGAGGTCGTCGAAGGTGAAGTCGGTGCCCGAGATCGAGTCGGTGCGCTGGGCCGTCGAGATACGGCGCACGCGGCGCAGCGTCGGCACATACACCCAGGTGTCGTCGTTCTTCGCTTCGGCCACCGGACGGTCGGCGCTCTTGTAGCGATAACTCATGAGCATGATGCCGCGGGCGTCGAAGGGTGCGACGACCTCGACCCCGAATGCATTCTTGCGCTTCTCGCCGCGGAAGACATCGCCCTTCTGCGGGTCGTATTCGGGCTCGACGCGGTGGGAGAGGAAGACCGCCTTGCCGTCGCCCTCGTAGTAGAGGGGAAGCTCTTCGCCGCGGTCCCAGTAGGAATAGAAGAACGTCGCCGTGTTCCCCGCGCCCTGCCAGCGGTAGTCGAAGTTCCACATGATCTTCGTGCCGGCCTGCGGATCGCCCTCGCAGTCGATCTCTTCCATCGGGAAGGGCTGGCCGGCGACGTAGTTCTCGAGGCTGTTGCCCGGGCCCACCCGCGGCTGCCCCTTGTATTGCTCGGTCTTGGCGTTGTAGGCGGGAGCCGGCGAGTAGTCGCGATAGAAGGGACCGATCTCGAGCTGCATACCGGGGTAGAAGAAGAAGTCGCGGTTGTTCCAGAACTCTTCGGGGAGGAAGGGGCGGATGGCGTCGAGGTTGTCGTAGTCGATGACGTCGCCCTCGGCGAAGGTCGGTCCGGCACCGCCGGCATCTTCCTGGGCCGTCGCGTTCACGGTCCACAGGATCGCGAGCAGCGCGGCCAACACGAGCCAGATCCCGCGGCTTGCCAGCTTGTCTACTGAGTTCGTCATGACCTTCCTCTCCCTCCGCCCATCCGTACATTCCCGGCCGAACGACAGTTTCTAGACGACGCCCCAACCCCCCGCAAGAAGTCGCGAACCATACTCACAGTCAGGTTCCGGCCGCATTCGGCCCCCAAAGGGACCCCCTCGCGTCCGAGGTTTTTGTTCCTGCGTGCGCGGCAAATGATGTAGAACACGGTGGCGCATGGCGACGCGTTGGGCGGCGCCTTCGAGGACGAACGGGAGCACCGATCCGATGGTTCACGGTCGACACATACGGCGAACACGCGGCGCCCGTCGTGTGAAGACCGTCGCAACCTGCCTCGCGGCCCTGCTGACGTTGCTGATTCCGCCCACCGCCCAGGCCCAATGGGACGACGAGGAGGGGGGCTTCTTCTTCGAGGGGGGCACCTACTTCTACGTGGGCTTCAGCTACGTCGAAGAAGAGGTGCAGCGCACGATCGGCGAGCGCTCGAAGGGCAAGGGTTTCCACGTCGTCGACGCCGAGGTGAAGAATGCCGAGGGGATCAACGCCGTCTTCGGCAAACGCCCGTGGGAGTACCTCGCGGTCGAGATGCAATTCGAGTACGCCGACGGCTTCCACTTCTTCGACACCGACGGCGACTACTTCGAGCTGAAGCTCTACACGGGCACCCTCAACGCCAAGGTCTTCCCGGTGCACGACCTGCTCGCGAGCTTCAACGAAGGCCGCCTGCAGCCCCACCTGCTCGGTGGCTTCGGCGTGATGGCGACCAACGACCTCGACATCGATACCGGCGCCGCGCTGATGTTCCGCGGCGGTGGCGGCTTCGACTACTTCATCAACGAGAGCTGGGCCCTCAATCTGAAGTCGTCCTACGTCGTGCCGGTCGGTTCCCTCAAGGGGCTCCGGTACATCACCACTTCGATCGGGCTCTCCTACCAGCTCGACTCGTGGTGATCGGCGCTCGGTTTAGCGCTTGCCCGCGCCGAGCCGCAGCCCCTGCAGGTTGATGAAGCCGGTGGCGTCCGCCTGATCGTAGGCGCCCTCGTCCTCTTCGAAGGTGACGAGCTGCTCCGAGTAGAGGGAGTTCGGCGCACGACGGCCCAGGATCGTGACGTTGCCCTTGTAGAGCTTGAGGCGAACCTCGCCCGTCACGTTCTGCTGCGACGCGTCGACCATGGCCCGCATCACCTCCATCTCGGGGGAGAACCAGAAGCCGTTGTAGATCAGCTGGGCGAAGCGCGGCGATTGGCGATCGCGTTCGTGCATCACCTCGCGATCCATCGTGATCGACTCGAGAGCGCGATGTGCGGCGTAGAGCACCGTGCCACCGGGGGTTTCGTAGACGCCGCGCGACTTCAGACCCACGAAGCGATTCTCGACCAGGTCGACACGACCGACGCCATGGGCGCCCGCGACCTTGTTGAGCTGGGTGAGTAGCGCTGCTGGGGAGAGCTCCTTCCCGTCGATCGAAACCGGATAGCCCTTTTCGAAGCCAATGATCATCTCGACGCCTTCGTCGGGTGCGTTCTCGGGCGACGCGGTGAGGATGAACATCGACTCATCGGGCGCGGTCCACGGGTCTTCGAGGATCCCGCCCTCGTACGAGATGTGCATCATGTTGCGATCCATCGAGTAGGGCTTCTCCGAACTCGAGGTAATCGGGATGTCGTACTTCTTCGCGTACTCGATGCAGTCGGTGCGCGAGCGCAGGTCCCACTCGCGCCACGGGGCGATGTTGTGGATCTCGGGGGCGAGCGCCCGGAACGTCAGCTCGAAACGCACCTGATCGTTGCCCTTGCCCGTGGCGCCGTGGGCGACCGCATCGCAACCCGTCGCCTTCGCAACCTCGATGTGATGCTTGGCGATCACCGGCCGTGCAAGCGAGGTCCCCAGAAGATAGACACCTTCGTAGATCGCGTTGCCGCGCACCGCCTCGAAGACGTACTCCCGCACGAACTCCTCGCGCAGATCCTTGATCACGCAGTCGATCGCTCCGCTGGCCTTCGCCTTCTCGGGCAGGCCGGCGAGTTCTTCTTCCTGCCCCACATCGGCGCAGTAGGCCACGACCTCGCAGTCGTACTCCTCGATCAACCAACGCAAGATGACCGACGTATCGAGACCGCCGCTATAGGCGAGACAAACGCGATTGACGGACTTCTTGCGGGACATGGGCAGGGGCCTCCAGTGAGCGCGGGGGCGGCAATATACCGGCCCGCTGCGACAAGCAACCACTCGATCCCCCGCCAAAGGCTCCCGCCCCGCCCACAGCCGCAACGCCAACCCGAGCCCAGCCGGCGCCGAGCCACCGCTGCGTGTCTAGACGACCCACTCCAGGCAGGGATTCGTGCGCTCGCTTGCATTGCTGCGAGGGTGGGGAGCTTCTCACGAGAAGAGACGCGGGTGCCGAGCCGGCGCCCACCATGGCCAATCTCGACGCGGACGGCATCCTCTGGGTCGTAACCGGAGACGCGACCAGCACATGGGAAGAACCGCTACATGCCGCACTCATTCGAAATCGACATCGAGCGCCGAATCGTCTTGTTCCGCGCCACCGGAAGATTCTCGTCGGACGAACTTCTCGGATGCCTGCAAGAGGTCATCGCGGATCCGAGCTTCGAGCGTGACTTCGACCATCTCGTCGACCTGCGCGAGGTCACCCATTTCGGCGCGACATCGTCCGACATGCGCAAACGTACGGCTGCCGACCGCGAACTGGAGCCTGAGATCGACTCGAGCCGAATCGCGATCGTATCGGCGGACGATGTCGTCTTCGGAATGTCGCGCATGTACGAACAACTGATGGAGGACGCACCGCCTGTTGTACGGACCTTCCGGAGTATCGGCGAAGCCGCGACCTGGCTGGGTGTGCCGGAGTCCATTGCAGACTGGGAGTGACCGAGCCTGCTGCTTGGGCGTCACCGCCTCCGGCGGTCGCGTGTACCCCGACGAAGGACGTGCCAGATCAGGCGCCGGACGCTTCAACCAGATCGAGGTGACGCGTCCGGCTGGAGGCTCGCTCACCGTCGTGATCTCGCCCCCCATGTTCTCGATGATCTCGCCGACCATGCGGGCGTGCTCGAGATGGACCGCGGCGTCGCCCTGCCCTTCGTCGTCGGCCAGCGAACCCGCGTCGCCTTCCGCGGAAGCCACGGGCATCCCGGGATCGACCACCGAG
>JANQEL010000051.1 GCA_028278345.1 Myxococcota bacterium | reverse complement strand
GCGGTGATGTCGATGCCGCGGGGGTGACCCTTGCCGCCGAAGCTCCCGCCGTGGGGGTGCGTGATCAGACGGATCTTGTTCGTCGGCAACTGGAACACGGCAGCGCGCGCGAGCGCCGTGAAGTTCGGCGCCTGGATGCTCGCGCGGATCGTCATGTCGAGGCTGCGCGGGTTCCACTCGGTGATACAGCCGAAGGTCTCGGTCGGATTCGCGCCCATGCGGTTCCAGCGGAACTTCCCCTCGATCACGTGATCGGCGTTCGCGAAGGCGTCGTCCACCTCACCCCAGGTGAAGGTGCGCTGCAGCATGATGTTGTTGCCGCGCTCGTCGAAGACGAGGGGGCCTTCTTCGCCTTCGATCGCCTCGTGGGGATCGCTCACGACTTCGAGGGGTTCGTAGTCGATGTCGATCAGCTCGAGGGCGTCTTCGGCGATGTAGCGGCTGGTCGCGGCGACGGCGGCCACCGGCTCGCCCACGAAGCGAACCTTGTGCGCGGCCAGCGGAAGGTCACCCCAGCCCTCGGGCATGGTCATGGGTGGAGTCGACCACTTCAGGGCGTCTTCGCCGGTGACGATGGCGACCACGCCGTGCAACTCGAGGGCTTCTTCGAGATCGATGCTCTCGATCTTCGCGTGGGCGAAGGGGCTTCGCAGGATCGCGCAGTGGAGCATGCCGGGTAGGCTCACGTTGTCGATGAACTCGACCTCGCCCGTGATCAACGCCGGGTCTTCGACCCGCGGCACCGCCTTGCCCACGAAGCGTGCTTCGCTCGTCGGCAGATCGTCGATCTTGTTCGGAATGTTGCTCACGCTCTGCTTCCCCAGTCTGTTGCTCGCCAGGCTCGCCTCTACGCGCCAGCCGCCTGCAGCTTCTTGATCGCCGATCGCACGGCCTTGCGAATGCCTTCGTATCCCGTGCAGCGACAGAGCTCTCCACCGATCACATCCATGATCTGCTCCTCGGTGGGCTCCTTGTTGTCACGCAACAGTTCGTAGATCGCGATCACGAAACCGGGCGTGCAGAAGCCGCACTGCAAGCCGTGCTCTTCGATGAAGGCCTGCTGGATCGGGTGCAGGTCGGCGTCGTTCGCTATGCCTTCGATCGTCGTGATCTCGTGACCGTCCGCCTGCACCGCGAGGGTCAGGCACGAACGCACCGCCTTGCCGTCCATCAGGATCGTGCAGACACCGCACACGCCGTGTTCGCAACCCACGTGCACGCCACCGAAGTGCAGTTCGTGACGCAGGAAGTCGGCGAGCAGGGTGCGAGGTTCGACCTCGGCTTCGTGGGTCGTTCCGTTGACCGTGACGCGGATGGACTTCTTGTCGCTCATTCGGGCTTCGCTCCGATCGCTCAGTTGGCGGCGCGTGCGCGCGCGACGGCTTCTTCGAGGGCGCGGGCTCCGATGACGGCCGAGAGGTGCCGACGGTACCCGACGCTCGCGTGGACGTCGGAGGTCGGATCCTCGATGCCGTCCGCCATCTTCTGACAGGCGCTCTCGAAGAGCGCCGCACTCGGCGTCTCGCCGTTGATGGCCTCTTCGACCGCCGTGGCGCGAACGGGCGTGGGGCCGAGGGCGAAGGGCACGACGCGCGTGTTCTGGCAGTGCCCGGCGCTGTCGAGTTCGACGGTGACGCCGACCCCCGCCATCGCGAAATCCCCGTGCCGCCGGGCGATTTCCTGGAAGGACCAGCCGGTGCCCGGCTTCATGGCCGGCAACCGCATCGAGGTCAGGATCTCGCCTTCTTCGAGAGCGGTGGTGAAGTAGGTGATGAAGAAGTCGTCGACCCCGATGGTGCGCTTGCCGTTCGGCCCCTGGGCCTCGAACTCGGCGCCGAGCACGAGGGCCACCGCGGGGTACTCCGCCGCGGGGTCGGCGTGGGCGATCGAACCGCCGACGGTGCCGCGGTTCCGGATCTGGGGATGTGCGACCAGCATGTTCGCGGCGTGTAGCAGCGGCTGGGCGTGGGCGACGACGGGAGAGAACTCGACCGTGCGCTTCGTCGTCATCGCGCCCAGGTGCAGCGCGCCTCCCTCGTCTCGAATGAAGTCGAGATCCTCGACCTTCGCGAGATCCACCAACAACTCGGGCCGCGACATGCGCATGTTCATCGCGGGGACCAGACTCTGGCCGCCGGCCAGCACGTGGGCTTCGACGTCGTCGTCGGCGAGGAGGTTGATCGCTTCGTCGATCGTCGAGGGCACTACGTAGTCGAAAGGGGCCGGTTTCATCGCGTCTCTGTGGCGTTTCGTGCTGCGGGTTCGCTCGACTCCCGCGCACGCGACGAAGACGTCGACGCGATTCCGGGAGGCTTTGGGCAGGCACGGAGTATGGGGTGAAACCCGTGCCTCGCGCGACACCCATCGTGCCGATTGCGAGTGAAGTCTTCCGTTTGCCGCGAGCCATTCGCTGTACCGATTGCTCCATTGAAATGAAGCGTGCTGGCTCGCCTCTTGGCTGACCGTTAATCTGCCGCACCCGCACGCGCCGGCCCCAGCGAACCTCGCGCGTCGATCCCCGCAAAAGGACACACGTCATGGATCTACTCTTCATCCTTCGCGACGCCGAGGGCTCGTCGGCGATTTCGACGCTCTGCGCGGCGCGCGAAGCACAGGCCAGTGGTCAGGACGTCGCGGTGCTCGTCACCCAGGGTGCGCTGGCGGCCCTTGCCGACGGAAGCTTCGAAATGCCCCGCGCGCTCTCCGGCCCGCCGATGCGATTGGCCCTCGCCGACGCGGCCAAGGCCCTCGAACTGCCGGTGGCGGGGCGTGGCGCCGCGAAGCTGCTCGATCCCAAGGCCCTCGTGCAGCAGGTGGCGGAGGCCGGGGTTCGACTCGTCGCCTGTCCCACCTGGAGCGTCCTGCTCGGGATCATCGACGATCTGCCCGCGGGGCTCGAGCCGGCGGAGAGCGAGAAGGTGGGTGATCTCGTCGCCAAGGCGGGCAAGGTGATCGGCACCCTCTGAGCGGGCCGAAGGAATCGATTCGATGGCGCGGCCTACGCAGACCGCGCACCAGGGAGTCCAGCATGGGTTTCAGCGAATGGAAGAGCGTCGAAGGCGAAGGCATGGACTTCGAGGAGCTCCTCTACGAAAAGAAGCATCACGACGAACTCGGCGGCGGCATCGCGCGCATCACCATCAACAAGCCCGAGACGATGAACGTGATGACCCTCGCCACCACGGCCGAGATGTTTCGCGCCTTCTACGACGCCAATCACGATCCGTCGATCGGCGTGATCATCGTGGCCGGCGCCGGCGATCACTTCGGTGCCGGCGGCGACGTCGAATGGGAGAAGTGGGGGCTGCGTGATGCCTTCTACTTCTCGTATCCCCACAACCGGCTGATCCGCTCATCGCGCAAGCCCATCGTCGCCCAGGTGCAGGGCTACTGCCTCGCCGGCCACAACCACATGGCCTACTGCTGCGACTTCACGATCGCGGCCGACGACGCGATCTTCGGCCAGGCCGGCCCCAAGGTTTCGAGCCCCGCCGACGGCTTCTTCGTTCCCTATCTCACCAAGGTGGTCGGCGCGAAGAAGGCCCGCGAGATGTGGATGATGTGCCGCCGCTACACGGCCCTCGAATGCGAGCAGATGGGTCTCGTCAACACGGTGGTGCCCCGCGAACGCCTCGAAGCCGAAGTCGATCAGTGGTGCTCGGAACTGCTGAGCGTGAGCCCCGGCTGCCTCGAGATCCTCAAGGCCAGCTTCGACCAGGAGATGGACGGCTACCAGGAGATGGGCGTCATCTCGAGCAACTTCTACCCCGACTGGTTCGACATGCCCGAGGGCAAGGAGGGCGGCGCCGCCTTCGGCGAGCGCCGCAACCCGCGCTTCTGGGAACTGCGCGAACGCGAAGCCAAGACCCGCGAAGAGCTGATCGCGAAGTACGAAGAAGAGTCGAAGAAGTAACCGCCCGCATCCAGCACGATCGTCGCACGCCCGAGACCGTGACGTCTTGATTTCGGCGCTGCTATTTTCGTCGTATGAATGATCCGCCCACCGGTCGCGGTGCAACGCCTTCCGAGAGCGCGGCGAACTCCGCGAGTGGCTCGGCGATCTGTGTCGCATGCCGGGAGTCGATCCAGCCAGGCGCGACCGTCTGTCGTCACTGCGGGAGCCCCCAGCGACTCGCGCGCTGGACCCCGGTAGGGGCCGTGCTCAAGTGGGTCGGTGGGATCGTGACCGTGATCTCGTTGGTGCTCGGAGTTCGCACCCTGCTCGAGCACTACGACCGCTGGCAGGAGGAGCGCGCGGCGATCGACGAACTGGTCAGCGCGTCCGAATGGCTCTCGCAGGCGGGCAACCAGAGGCAGGCGTGGACACTGCTCGAACGCGCGAACGAGTTGTCACCCAGCTCGCTGCGCGTGCGGAGCGCCCAGGCGACGCTCGCGATGACCTGGTTGCGCGACTTCCGCGCCCATCGGGAAGAGGCCGCCGGGATCCTCGACTCTCTCACCGAAGTGCTCTATCGACAGCTCTCGGATGCCGATGCCGACAAGACGGCGACGGTGCTCGGCCATGCGGGGCGCGCGGAGGTGCTGCGCCTCGACTTCGGCATCGCCGCGCAGATCGACCCCGACGAACTCATCGATCAAGCGCTCGAAGCCAATCCGAAGAACGGCTACGCGAACACCTTCAAGGCCCATTGGCTGTTGGTAAGGCGCCCGATCGAACCGCAATCGGTCGAAGCGGCCCGTCCGTACTTCGACGTGGCCCTCGAGTCGGACGTCGATCGCACCTGGGTGCGAAGCATGCAGATGCAGCGGCTCGGATTCCTCAGCGAGCGGGGGAGCGATGAGACCCAGATCGCCGCGACGCGTGCATTCCTGCTCGCCGCCCGAGACATGATGGAGGCGGACGAGCCCTTGCCTCACCGTCGGGCCCGCGCCGATGTGCTCGAGAGCTACGGCTTCATGGGACGCGGTGACCAGGTCGAGGCCCTGCTCGACGTCCTGCCCCCGGATGAATATCTCCGCGTGCTGGATTGGCTCCGCGATGGGCTCGAGTTGTCGGCCTCCCAAGAGCGACAACAAGAGTACCTCGATGCGCGATTGGCCGAAGTCGCCGGTCGAAAGGACGAGGCCCTCGAGATCATTCGGGGTCTGATGGCCGCGGAGGGAACCAGCGACCGGTTGCAACCGCGTCTCGACCAGGACGTTCTTCGGATGACGGGCGCGTTGCCGCCGCGCGCGTTGGCGCGCAAGTACAAGAGCGACCCGGTGGACGAATCGGATCCCTTCGGCTTCCACCTGGAGACCCTGCAGCATTTCGATCCGAAGTGGCTTCCGGAAAATCGACAACAGGCCCTGGAGTTCTTCAGCGATGCCGCGGAGCAGCGGCATGAGCGCCTGCCCGAATTGTTGGCAGCTCTACCCGCGATCCTCGATCGCGTGATGGAAATCCGTCGCGCTGGCGACGAACGCGCGAAGTTCAAGGCGTTTACCACCGGCTATTCCGCCTGGCACTATCAAACGGTGCGCGACACGCTGGCGGAGCTGATCTACCTGCGCGCGGCGGCGCTCCGCGCGAGCGATGATATCGACGCCGCGATCGCAGTGGCAGGCGACCTCGAGGCCTTCGTTGCAGACCTCGACGATCATTTCGACCCGTTCCGGGCCGGGGCGTCATGGCAGCTCGCGATCGCCCACGCCCAGCGGGCAGCGCGAGACGATTCGGCGGCGGACCGCGAAGCCGCCATCGTGCGCCTCGAAGAAGCCATCTCCCGCCGCTTGATCGACTTCGAGATCGCAAGCTGGCAGGACATCAAGAGCGATCTCTTCGCCGGCGTCGCCAACGAACCGGCCTATCTCGAACTCGTCCGAGGCCGGTAGCAGCTCCAATCAGTTTGCCGTCGGGAACCACATTGACCCGTCGACCATCTCCGCCTCGCGACATTCCGAGCCGCCTTCCTCGAGCTGTCGGCAGTGGTAGATATCCGAGGCGAACTTGATCAGGCCGAGACCCAACAGCGACCGGGTTTCGATGAGCCACACTTCGCCGTTCGGGTCCGCGTATCGGGGCACCGAAGGCGTGATCGTTCGACAGCCGGTCGAACCCGCGATGAGGAACAACGCCGTGGCCAGGAGTGTGGCGGCTTTCGAAGTCAATCGATCTCCTTCATTTCCGCCTTCCAGCACTTCGGCTCGTCGTTGATGACCTGGCAACTCAGCAGTGTCTGCGATTGGTTCTCCCGGCTCACCACGTAGGCGCGTCCAGGCCCAACCTGAACGATCTTCGAGTAGGTCGGGCAGCCGGTGAGCAGCGCGAGTGTGGCGATCAGGAGGAGGGCTCGAGCGCGGAGCATCCTGCGGGCTCCTCGATGGTGTCGATCGGGAGGCGAGCGTACCGCGACGGCCCGCCTGCACACCCGGGCTTTCCCGGGCCCGGCAGTCGGTGAGGTCTGGATGATGAGCGGCGTGAAGTTAACCCGGTATATCACCGTGTTTCTTGTCCGAATTCCCGCTTCCGCTACGATGTTATTATCTCGAGCGCGCCCGCACTCGGACGGATACCAGCAAGTGTTCAACCGGAAACGGGAATTGCGGGAGGGGAAAGGCGCTCGGTACAGTGCGCCGTCCCCGGACTCCTCGGGTTCGGGACGAAGCGAACCCGATCGACTCACCGGCCCATGGAAGCGCCCGTGTCCCCATTTCCGGGGTGCGCGCTTTGGATTGGCTGCGCCGTGCGAGGCCGTCGGCAGCGCGCAGTGCACCCGGTGCCGCGAGACCCGGACGTAAACGACCGACAGGGAGAGCCCCCCATCATGGGTTGGAAGGAAATTCTGCAAAGCGAGATGGACCCCGCCTGGGCGGAGGAGATCGACCACTTCGATAGTCAGGTGGCGCTGCGCAAGCAGGGCAAGCTCGACGAGAAGGTCTTCGCCGAAACGCGCCTGCGCCGCGGCGTCTACGGCCAGCGCTACGACAACGGCAAGCGCCACGACGGCGTGGCCGAGCAGACCCTGGCCTTCGCCGACGTGCCGACCAAGGGCCCCGAGACGGTCTGGGACGCCCCCGGCATGTGCCGCATCAAGATCCCCTACGGCGGCGTTTCGCCCGAGCAGATGGAAGTGCTCGCCGATCTGTCGGAAGAGTATTCGGACGCAATCCTGCACGTGACGACGCGGCAGGATTTCCAGCTCCACTTCGTCCACATCGAAGACACCGCCGACCTGATGCGTCGCCTCGCGGCGGTTGGCATCACGACCCGCGAAGCCTGCGGCAACTCGGTGCGCAACGTGACGGGCTGCCCGCTGGCCGGTGTCTGCAAGACCGAGACCTTCGACATCTCGCCCTACGCCCAGGCCCTGATGACCTTCATGCTCGGTCATCCCGACGTGCAGGACTTCGGTCGCAAGTTCAAGCCGGCCTTTTCGGGCTGCGAGCACGAGGCCTGTGGGCTCGTACAGATGCACGACGGCGGCTACGTGGCGAAGATCCAGGATGGCAAGAAGGGCTTCAAGATCGTGGTCGGCGGCGGCCTCGGCGCGGTGCCGCATCAGGCGGCCGTGCTCTCGGAGTTCACCCCAGCGGAAGAGCTCCTGCCGACGATGCAGGCCGTGTCGCGCGTCTTCGCTCGCCTGGGTGAGAAGGCCAACCGCAACCGCGCGCGTATCAAGTTCCTGGTCGCGAAGCTCGGCATCGAAGAGTTCCGCAGGCTCGTGGAAGAAGAACGCAAGACGCTTCCCCACGACCCGCGCTGGACGTCCCTGATCGAAGACATGGAAGCCACGAGCGGCGAACCCACGGGCGAAGGCGCCGAGCTTCCCGCCGGCGATCGACCGGCCGGCTTCGACGAGTGGTTCGACACCAACGTCCGTGCGCAAAGGCAGGACGGCTACTCGGTCGTCACCCTGAATCTGCCGCTGGGCGATCTCACCGCCGATCAGGCTCGCAGCCTTGCCGACATCGCGCGCCAGTTCACCGGCGACAACATGCGTACGACGGTCGAGCAGAACATGGTGCTGCGCTTCGTGCGCAATGCGGACCTCGTGGCCGTCTACGAAGCGCTCACCGCCGCCGGCATCGGCGCGCCGGGTGGCGAGACCATCGTCGACGTCACCTCGTGCCCCGGCACCGATACCTGCAAGCTCGGCATCGCGGCGAGTCGCGGCCTCGGTGGCGAGCTGCGCCAGCGGCTGGCCGCGAAGTCCTCGACGCTGCCCGAAGCCGTGAAGGCGCTGCGGATCAAGGTCAGCGGCTGCTTCAACAGCTGCGGCCAGCATCACCTCGCCGACATCGGCTTCTACGGCAACTCCCGCAAGGTCGACGGCCGCACGGTCCCGCACTTCCAGGTGATCCTGGGCGGGCAATGGACCGAGAACGCCGCGAACTACGGCATGGCGATGGGTTCGATCCCGAGCAAGTCGGCGCCGGACGTGGTGGAGGCGCTCACCGATGCCTTCGTGCAGGGCCGCGAGGCCAACGAGAGCTTCCGCGCCTGGATCGAGCGCATCGGCAAGCGCGGCACCCGCGAGATCATCAAGCCCTTCATGAAGGCGCCGATGTACGCCGATGGCCCCGAGTTCTACGCCGATTGGGGCGACGTGCGCGAGTTCACGATCGGCGATCTGGGCATCGGTGAATGCGCGGGCGAGATGGTCTCGCTCTTCGGCATCGAGGTCGTGAAGGCGGAGAGCCAGGGTTTCGACGCCCAGGTGGCCCTCGAAGAGGGCGATTTCGGCGAGGCCGAAGATCTGGCCTATCGCGCCATGCTCTCGGCGGCGCGCGCCCTCGTGCGGGTCGAGTTCATCGACGTGACCGAGAAGCCCGACGACATCGTGAAGGAATTCAAGGCGCGCTTCTTCGACACCGAGCGCTTCTTCGACCGCTTCGCGAAGGGCAAGTTCGGGCAGTACCTGCTCGACCGTCACGCCAACGTCCCCGAAACGATCGACCGCGACATCGCTTCGCGCCGCATCGAAGAGAGCCAGTTGTTCATCGAAGCCGCGCACGCCTGCGAGCTGCGCGAATCTGCCGCGGCCAACCTCGCCGCCGCTGCGAGGGCCGAACAGTGATCCCGAAACGCATCAGCGCCAAGGTCTTTGCGAGCGACACGCAGGCCGCCGTCGACTTCCACGCCTTCATCGCGCTCTTCCACGCGTTCATCCGCGAGAAGACGGTGGAGGGGTTGTTGCTCGACGTCGCCGACTACGCCCACGTACCCGAAGGCCCCGGGATCGTGCTGATCGGGCACGATGTCGACTACGGGATCGACCAGACCGGCGGTCGCACGGGGCTGCTCGCGCTCAAGAAGCGGATCGAAGGAGGCGAACTCTCCGACCTGCTCGCCGATACGGTGCGGCTCTCCCTCGCCGCGGCGCGCTCCATCGAGCAGGATGGCTCGACGGGTGTGACCTTTGCGCCGAACGCCGTGCAGGTCCAGTTCGTCGATCGCCTCGCTCACGAGAACTCGGACGCTGGTTTCGCCGCGGTGAAGGCCGAACTCGAGGCCCTGGCGAAGCGCTTGTTCGGCGATGGTGCGACGGTCGAACGGGCCGACGCTGAAGAGGCTCGCCGCCCGCTGGCGGCCGTGCTGAGTGGCTCGGGCGACGCCGACCTCGAGGGCTTGATTTCCCGCCTTTCGAGCTAGATCGTTCCAGTTTCACTCGCGCAACCGACGGAGATCCTCATGGCACAACAGAGTGATTGGGACATCAGCGTCGAAGACCTGAAGCAGCTCCTCGACCAGGGGACCGGGTTCCGGCTGATCGACGTTCGGGAGCAGAGCGAATACGACGCCGGCCAGATCGGCGGCGAGCTGATTCCGCTCGGAAGCCTTCCCGAGCAGATCGCGACTCTCGATCCCGACGGTCACATCGTCATCCACTGCAAGTCGGGCGGCCGCAGCTCCCACGCCGTGAAGCTCCTGCGTGCGCACGGCTTCACCAATGTGTGGAACGTGCAGGGCGGGCTGCTCGCCTGGGCGGCACGCATCGACGCCGACATCGTCGTCGCCTGAGCGAAGCGGACGAGCCTCACGGCATGCGCCGCATCGGCTGTTGGCTCTTCGCGGTCCTCGCGATCGTCTACCTGGCTTCGACGCGCGCGCACTTCGTCGGCAGCGACGAACTCAACATCTACCAGACCACACGTTCCCTCTACGAGAACGGCGACCTCGCGGTCGGCTTCCCGAACAACGCCGCCATGGGGCCGGACGGTCGCCGTTACGCCATCTACAACGCGGGCCTCGCCTTCATCGCGTTGCCCTTCTATGCACTCGCCGAGCCGTTCGAGGCCGTGCTGCGCGGGCTCGGGCTGACGAACTGGATCCGCACCTTTTCGGGGCCGCAGCTGGGCGTCGAGCCGGCGCGCTTCGGCGGCGATATCGAGATCTGGTTCACCAATCTCACCAACGTCTTCCTCACGGCCTTGTTGGGCGTCGTCTTCTTTCGCGCCTCGGTGCTGTACGGCGCACGGGTGCGCACGGCGGTCGTGGCTGCACTCGCGCTCGGTCTCGCAACCTACGTCGGGCCGTTTGCGAGTGGGTTGCTCCGTCATACCGCTGAAGCGCTCTTCATGTTCTCGGCCCTCTACTTCGTGATGCGCGACATGCGCCACGAAGCGGGGGGCAACGCGAACGCCTGGTGGGCCGGCTGCATGCTCGCGCTGCTCGTGCAGTGCCGACTCGCGGCGGGGCTCGCACTTCCGGGGATCGTGGGGCTGTATCTGCTCGGTCGCTGGCGGCGCATCGCGGAGGTCGGGGAGTCGGCGGATCGCGTGCGGTCGGTGGTATCGGCGATCGTCCCCCTGGCCGTTCCCCTCGCGCTTTCCGGTGCGCTCTACGCCAGCGTCAACTTCATCAAGTTCGGTTCGGTCTTCGGCCAGTACGGCGCGGGCATTGGTGGGCGCTTCGAAACGCCCCTCGGATACGGCCTGCACGCCTTTCTCTCGAGCCCGGGAGCGAGCATCTTCGTCTTCACGCCGCTGCTCCTCCTGCTGCCCTGGTTGATGGGGGATTGGTTTCGCCGATCCCGGGCGGAGTGCCTGGCGGTGGCGGTCGTATTCCTCAGCTATCTGCTCTTCTACGCGCAGTTCAGTGATTGGCACGGGCATCCGACGGCTCTCGGCCCGCGTTATCTGATGGCGATCACGCCGCTGCTTCTGCTGCCTCTTGCGCTCTGGCTCGACGGTGGGGTGCGATGGCGACTCGCGGCCTTCGGCCTGCTCGTCGCAGTCGGATTCTTCGTGCAGTTCCTCCACGTGGCGGTGAGCTTCGGCTACGTCTACGACCAGATGGGCTGGGCGAGCTACCAGCCGCCGTTGGGCTTCATGTTCGACTGGGCCGACTCGCCCCTGGTGGCGCACTTCCGGGCACTCGGATCCCCGGAACTCGTCGACAGTTGGCTCGTTACGGTCTACGAGCAGGACGGAGCGGGGCGGGTGACGGGCATCGCGCTCGTGCTCGCCCTCGCGCTGTGCGGCGCCGTCTGGCGGCTGTTGCGTGCGATTCGCGCATTCGAAGGCGAAGCCGCGCCAGAGGCGGCTGAGGTATAGTCGCGCCTCGCACGATCGCGTTTCAACCGGGTCCCGCGCCAGGCCCTCGTACCGCAGAAATCAAGAGGGAACTCGTGACGACGTTGGATCCACAGTCAGGGGTGGGGCGCCTCGCTCTGAGGGACGCCGAGGCCGTGATTCGGGAGGCGGTCGAGGCCGGCACCCTCGAGCGTGCCCAGGCCGAAGCCCTCGCTGCTTCTGCGCGTGACCCGCAGGTCTTCGAAGCCCTGCTCGAAGCCGCCCACGAGAGCAAGCTCCGCGGCAAGGGCAAGGTCGTCACGGTCTCCAAGAATATCTTCATCCCGCTCACCAACATGTGCCGCAACCGGTGCAACTACTGCACGTTCGCGAAGACCCCCGACAACCCGGCGGTGCACAACTTCGAACTCGCCGAAGTCGGCGAAGCCGTCGCCGGGGGCGTCAAGACCGGCTGCATCGAGGCGCTCTTCTGCCTCGGCGACAAACCCGAAATCGCCTACCGCTTCCATCGGGATTGGTTGGCCGAGCGTGACTACCGCACCACCACCGATTGGATCGTCGAGGCCTGCGACGTGGCCCTCGAAGGCGGCATGCTGCCGCACACGAACGCGGGCATCCTCGACCAGGAGGAGATGGCGCGGCTTCGCGTGAACAACGCATCACTCGGTTTGATGCTCGAGTCGACGAGCCAGCGGCTGCGCGAGAAGGGCGGCCCCCACTTCCACGCCCCGGACAAGGATCCGGCGCGGCGGTTGCGCATGCATGAAGAGGCGGGCGAACTTCGCATCCCCTTCACCAGTGGGCTCCTGCTCGGCATCGGCGAGACGGACGAAGAGCGCGTGGATACGTTGCTCGCGATCCGCGACATCCAAGCAACGTACGGCCACATCCAGGAAGTGATCGTGCAGCCGTTCCACCCCAAGCCCGACACGAAGATGCACGACGTACAGCCGATCGACGATCGCGACGTCGCGATGTGGGTGGCGATGGCACGGCTCATCCTCGGTCCGGAGATGAACATCCAGGCTCCGCCGAACCTCGCGCCCGAGGTGCTCGAGATGCTCCTGCGGTCGGGCTTGAACGACTGGGGAGGCGTGTCGCCGGTGACCGTCGACTTCATCAACCCCGAGGCTCCGTGGCCCGCGCTGCGAGAGCTGCGCGACCGCACCGAAGCCGCGGGCCAGTTGCTTCGCGAACGCCTGCCCGTCTACCCGAACTACATCGAAGCCGGGCGCGACTGGTTCGACGACGCCGTGTTCGACGCACTGCCGCGCTTCATGGATGCCAAGGGCTTCGCCAAGAACACGACCGGCAGCGACGTGGAGGCTGCGTGATGTTGGAACGACTCAGGGCGGCAGTGAGCCCGTACATCGGGCGGATCCTCGATGACGCACTCTCGGGCAAGGAACTCACGACCAAGGACGCCGTGGCCCTGCTCAAGGCCGAAGGCCCCGACCTGCATGCGCTCTTGCAGGCGGCCGATCTCGCGCGCAAGGAGGATGTCGGCGACGACATCAGCTACGTGGTGTGCCGCAACATCAACTTCACCAACGTCTGCTACGTCGGCTGTTCGTTCTGCGGCTTCGCACGCCACCGCGACGAAGCGGAAGCCTTCGATCGCAGCGACGAAGAGCTGCTCGCGAAGTGCAAGGATGCGGTCACCCGCGGTGCGACCGAGGTCTGCATCCAGGGCGGCATCGATCCGAACAAGGATCACCACGACTACCGCCACATCCTGACCACCATCAAGGGCGTCTATCCCGAGCTCCACATCCACGCCTTCTCGCCCGAGGAGATGGATCACGCGCACAAGAAGAGCGGTATGCCGCTGGCCGAGTACCTGCGCTGGCTGGTCGACGCCGGCCTCGGAACCATGCCGGGGACGGCCGCCGAGATCCTGGACGACGACGTCCGCAAGGTGCTCTCGCCCAACAAGTTGATGACCGGTCGTTGGATCGAGATCGTACGCACGGCGCACTCGGTGGGCCTGCGTTCGACCGCGACTCTGATGTACGGCCACATCGAGCAGCCCGAACACGTCGCCAATCACCTCGGCATCCTGCGCAGCATCCAGCGCGACACCGGGGGCTTCACCGAATTCGTTCCCCTCGGTTTCATCCACGAGAAGAACACCCTCTACAACCACATGGGTGCGCGCGCGGGCGCCACGATGAACGAAGACCTGCGCATGGTCGCGGTTTCGCGCCTCTTCCTGCGACCGTGGATCACCAACATCCAGGTCTCGTGGGTGAAGATGGGGATCAAGCTCGGTCAGATGGCGCTGTGCAGCGGTGCGAACGACTTCGGCGGCACCTTGATGGAGGAGTCCATCAGCCGCGAGTCGGGTTCCGATCACGGCGAGAACACCCCGGCCGAAGACTTCCGCAAGTACATCCGCGAGATCGGCCGCACCCCCGTCGAACGCAGCACCACCTACCAGGTCCTGCGCCGATTCGAAGACCCGGCCCTCGATCCGCCGTCCCTCGAACCCGATCGACAGGTCGAACTCAGCGGACCCGAACGTTGGCGCGACGGCTCGCGCGTTCGCGACATCGAGCTGCCGACGCCCAACCTCAACGGCTACTAGGACCGCACCCCGCCGAAACCTGCCGGGTGCAGCGACTGGATTCGAATCCAGTTCTCCGAACTGAACTCGGTCCTTCGTGAATTGGCGGGTTACACGCGGATGTTATGATCAGCCGGGTGGTGGTGGGGCCGGCGTGAGCTGGGCCCGCGGTGGTTGGATCCTGGAGCCGCGAAGTCGCTGAAAGGATGGCCGTGAATGAGGCAGCTGGCTGCGATACCCCTCCTGGTACTGTGCGTCGCGGCCGTGCTCACCGGATGCGGCATGGGCTCGTCGGAAGATTCGGAGTCCGAGGCGGGGGAACGCGATCGCGATCTCGACGGCGTCGCCGCCGAGATTGACTGCGACGACGCCAACGCACTCGTTCACAGCGAGCAGCTCTTCTACCTGGATGGCGACCGCGATGGTCGGGGCGCCGGGGCGCCAATTGCCCTCTGTGAGGCGTCGGCTCCCAGTGGCTACGCGGCCGTGGGTGGCGATTGCGACGATCGCAACGGTTCGATCTCCGAAGCCATCGCCTACTACCGTGACAACGATCGAGATGCCTACGGTGCGGGGGAAGCGGAGCCGCTCTGTCAGCTCTCCATTCCCCACGGCTATTCGACGAGTGGCGACGATCCCAACGACTTCGACTACGACATCACGCCGCATGATCTCGACGGAGACCTGATCGTCAACGACCTCGACTCGTGTCCGATCACCGTGAACGACCTGGTCGATCTGGATGGCGATGACGTGGACGACGCGTGCGACACTCTCGTCGATCTATCCGGTTTGGTGATTCGAGATCAGGTTCTCGAGCTGAATGCGCTGAACACCCAGGGTGAGCCGGTGCGGTACCTCGTCGAGGACAGAACCGACCCGGAACGCGGGATGCTCCGGGTGTCGGATGGTGGGCACTTGATCGTGTGGGACGGCGCCGAGTTGTCCCTCGAACGAGACGGAATGATCCGACTGGAGGCCGAAACGATCGGCGCGACGAAACCGCGTATGACCGTGAGCGCGGGGGCGGACATCCACGGGGACGGCAGCGGAATCATCAGTTTCCACGGTGCTGAACTCGAAACCCAGGGTCGCGCGCGCTTCCGGAACCTCGAGTGGATGTCGATCGACGCCGTTTCCTTGCGCGACCCCTCCGACAGCTCGGTACGGGTCAAGGTCACGAGTTCGTGGTCCGGGGCCCTGGTGAACATCGAGGAATTCAAGGGCGCGTCGGCCCTGTACGCCTCGGGTCAGCACCACAGTCTCTCGGGCGTTTGGTTCCTCAACAACGAGGGCTACCCGCTGAACTGTTCCCGCGAGTCCCTCTATGGCGACCTGGGCTACTACGGCCCGGAGACGATGACGACCTGCCAGTTGGCAATCCGATACAGCCGCTTCGAGGGCAACTACTTCAACGCGCCGGTCGTGCGACTCTCGGCAACGAACGGCTTCTCCGACGGACTGACGTTGAACGGAAGTACGAACCAATCGGGCTTTGGAACCAATGCGGTCTACTTCCGCGGTAGTCTCAGCCTGTCTGGTGACTACTCGTCGATCTTCAACATCGAGATCAAGCGATTCCGTGAGATCCTCTCGAGGGACGAAAACGGCCTGATTACCGAGGTTGCGGAAGACGACGGTACGACGCAGGTCTCGGTGCTGGGAACTGACGCTCGATTCATGGAGTTCGAGAGCGACCTGCCGATCTTCGTGCGCAATTCGTCGGTCTTGATCCAGGACAGTACCCTGCGTTCGGGGATCCGCGTCTACGACGATGATCCGAATTCATATCCCTACTACAGCGACACCTCTTCGATCCGGATCTGGGATACAGCGCTCGAACTCGACGACCACAGCCTGCTTCCATGGGATGGGAACGACGTCGTGAGCTTCCTGGCGGCGGTGACCCAGGATCTTCCCGTATTCATGGAGAACGTCACGTTGGATGCGTCGACGGACCTCGACGTCCTCTATCTGCGTCGACGCAATGGAGACCCATTTACCACGTTCGCCACCGAACATGACGGCACCCCCGGCTATCTCTTCCACAATGGCCTGCTCTCGATCGACGACGATTCCGACATCGATCTCGAGATCTTCGACTCCGTCTTCGTCAACCAGGGCTCAACGCCGTCAATTCGATTCTCACGTGCGGACTCCGCCGACTGATCCCCCGAGAACATTCACGCGAGTCAGTCGACGGGCTCGTCGTAGAGGCCGATTTCGCGAAGGCGTTCTTCGAGGAAGGCCGCCGCAGTGATCGGTGCATGGCGCGGCTGCGTTCGGGCTTCGACGAACTGCGGCAACACCGAGAGATCGCAATCCGGGTAGGGATGCGCGAAGTAGGGCAAGGCGTAGCGGTGCTGCGTTTCGCTTCCGGGTGGCGTGACGACGCGATGGACGGTCGAGGGGATCACGTCGTTGGTGACGCGCGAGAGCATGTCCCCCGCATCGGCCACGATCTCTCCGGCGAGCGCCGGAACGGCGAGCCAACTTTCGTCGCGCAGCTGGATCTCGAGGCCCGACTCCGTGGCGTCGCACAACAACGTGATGAGGTTGATGTCCTCGTGTGGTGCTGCCCGTAGGCCCGTTGCATCGGACGCGTGCGGTGGATAGTGAAGGGCGCGCAGGATGCTGTTGCCGTCCACGAGCATCTCCGAGAACGTGCCGGTCTCGAGCTCGAAGCTGCGCTCGAGACTCGCGAGGAGCTGACCCGCGCATGCATCGAGATCCGCATAGAGGGCGAGGCCGGCCGATCGGAGTTCCGGCGGATGCTCCGGCCAGACATTCTGCGGATAGACCCGTTCGAGGGGGTGGCCGGGAGGAAGTTCGCGGCCGATGTGGAAGAACTCCTTCAGATCGGGGGCAGCCTGGTCTTTGGCGTGTTCGATCCCGAAGGGGGTGAAGCCGCGCTGCCCACCGGCTGCGCTCGCGACCTTCGCCTTCTCTGCATCGTCCAGCGCGAAGAAAGCTTCGAAGGCCGCGTAGACAGCCGCGATCCGCTCGGGCGAGATGCCATGTCCCGCGACGCGCACGAAGCCGAAGTGTTGGAAACCCTCGCGAAGCGTCGCGTCGAACGTCGCGCGCCTTTTCGGGTTTTCCGACGAGAGGTCGCCCAGATCGACTCGCGGGATCTCGCTCGCGGAAATCGTCAAGCCCGTACGACCTACCAGCTCTCGATGTCGATTGCGCGCGCGACCGCGCCGGCGGCTTCGAGCCCCTCGATCTCACTCTCGTCGTAGCCGTGTTCGTGCAGAATCTCGCGTGTGTGGCGGCCGGGAAGCGGTGCCGCGTGCTCGAGGCGCGCGGGCGTCTCGGTGAAGGTCACCGGGTGCCGCAGGAGCGAAACGGGCCCATCGACCTCGTGTTCGACCGATTGGGCGAGATGCAGGTACTCGACCTGCGGATCCTCGAAGGTCTCGTCGAGGTGGTAGACGGGGCCGCAGGGCAGGCCCGCCGCGTTGAGGATCTCGACCCATTCGGCGGTCGACTTCGCGGCGAGGCGTTCTTCGATGGCGTGTTTCAGTTCGACGCGATGTTCGTGTCGCGCCATGTAGTCTCCGAAGCGCGGGTCCTTCGCGATGGCATGACCGTCGATCGCTTCGATGAAGCGCTCCCAGCCGAGCATGGCGGCGATGTTGATGTGACCGTCGGCGGTTTCGTAGGTGCCCATCGGGTGGAGGGTCGGGTGGTCGTTGCCGGAGGTTTCGGGGACCACGCGGTCGATGGTGTAGCGGGTCGCCTGGAAGTCCATGAAGTTCACGGCGGCTTCGAGCAGCGATGTGTGCACCCACTGGCCTTCGCCGGTTCGCTCGCGGGCATAGAGCGCGGCCAGCACGCCCTGGGTGAGGAAGGTGCCGCTCGCGGTGTCCGAGATCGCGATGCCCGTGCGCCATGGGCCCATGTGGGGCGGGCCGGTCACGCTCATCAGTCCGCTCATCCCCTGGGCGATCTGGTCGACGCCGGCACGGTCGCGGTACGGCCCGGCCTGACCGAAGCCCGAGATCGAGGCGTAGATGATGCGCGGATTGCGGGCGCGAACGTCGGGGTAGTCGATGCCGAGCTTCGCCTTCACGGGTGCGCGGAAGTTCTCGACCAGCACGTCTGCCCGCTCGACCAGACGCATGAACACGTCGTGCCCGTGCGGTTGTTTCAGGTCGATGAGGATCGAGCGCTTGCCCCGATGCAGATTGTGGGCGTCCGAGCCGCCGAGGTCGGCGCGCTGCGGGTTGCCGACCCGCAACACCTCCGCCCCCATGTCGGCGAGCTGACGCGTGCACGTGGGCCCCGCGCGGGCGATCGTGAGATCGAGGACGCGCACCCCTTCGAGAGCGCCCGGGGAGTCGGTTCGCGGTTGGTAGGGGTTGGTGCTCGTTGCGTCGTCCGCCATCGGCTTCCCTCTCGTTCGGATCAGCGCCCCTTGAACTCGGGTCGGCGCTTTTCCATGAAGGCCGAAACGCCTTCCTTGAAGTCCTCACTCTCGAAGCACGCGCTGATGGCTTCGTCGACCGCTGCGGTGTCGCGCTCGGCCTTCGGCTTCACGAGTTCGCGGCCGATGCGCTTCACGCTCTTCACCGTGAGTGGCGCGTTGCGCGCGATCCGCGCGGCGACTTCGCGCACGTGGGCTTCGAGTTCGGCCTTGGGCACGACCGCGTTCACGAGACCCATGGCGTGGGCTTCTTCGGCGTCGTACTGCTTCGCGGTGTAGAGGATCTCTTTCGCATGACTGAGGCCGACGAGGTTGGCGAGGATCTCGACGCCCCCCATGCCGTAGCCCACGCCCAGCTTCGCGGCGGGGATGCCGAGGCGCGCATCGTCGGCGGCGTACCGCATGTCGGCGCACAGGGCGACGGCGAGCCCGCCTCCGATGCAGAAGCCGTGGATCATCGCGATCACGGGCTTTTCGGCGTTGGTGAGTTCGCCAAAGGCGTTGCCTCCGTTCGAGCTGACCTCGTCGCCGACCCCTTCGCCGTCGGCCCGGTTGAACTGCGAGATGTCGGCCCCCGAAACGAAGGCGGTCTCGCCGGCGCCCCGCATCACGATCACCCGCACCCGGTCGTCGGCGACGAGTTCGCGACATCCTGCCACGAGTTCGCTCCACATGTTCGGGGAGAGGGCGTTCCTGCGTTCGGGGTGATCGAAAATGATCCAGCCGATCTCGCCGTTCTCTCCGTCGCGTTCGATGTGCACTTTGCCGGGCATGGCGGCGAGTCTACCCCAGCCGGTAGACTGCTCGGCCCAGAAGGAGACGACATGAGCGCAATCGAAAAGACCATGCAGAAGTGGCACCAATTCCTCAGAGGCACCTACGAGCCCGGCCTCGACGACCTGCTTCACGACGACGTCGTGTTCTACTCCCCCGTCGTGTTCACCGCACAGGAAGGCAAGGAGATCACCAAGCTCTACCTGGGCGCCGCTGGTGCGACGCTCGGTGAAGGCAAGGATCTCACCGCGAAGGAAGGCGAACAGAAGAAGGGCGAAGACATCCCCTTCCGCTACATCAAGGAAGTGATGAGCGGCAATACTGCAGTGCTCGAGTTCGAACGCACCTTGAACGGCAAGTACATGAACGGCGTCGACATCATCACCGTCGACGACGACGGCAAGATCATCGAGTTCAAGGTGATGGTCCGACCGCTGCAGGCCATCAACGCCCTGCACAAGATGATGGGCGCCATGCTCGAGAAGATGAAGGACGCATGATCGAGATCCGGGGCCTCGACCACGTCGTGCTCCGCACCGTGGATACCCCCGCGATGCTTCGCTTCTACGTCGAAGCGCTGGGGTGCCCGGTCGAGCGCGAGATCGAGGCCCTCGGTCTGATCCAGCTCCGCGCGGGGTCGGCATTGATCGACCTGGTGCCCGTCGATCGCCCCCTCGGCGAACTCGGCGGTGCACCCCCGGGCGCAGAAGGCCGCAACGTCGATCACTTCTGCCTGCGCATCGCCGACTTCGACGAAGAGGAACTGCGCGCGCACCTCGAAGCCCACGGCGTGGAACCCGGCGACGTGGGCACGCGCTACGGCGCTGAAGGCAACGGACCCTCGATGTACGTGAAGGACCCCGACGGCAACGTCGTCGAACTCAAGGGCCCGCCGGATCCCGGGGCGTGACACCAGTCGCGATGCCGTGGGTCGTCGGCCCTCAGTGCCTGAGCATGGGCAGTTCGTCGATGGGAAGGCAGTAGGGGAAGTCGCAGGGTGCATCCTCGAAGCACACCTGCTTGACGAGGCTCGCCACCCTCGTCTCGATCTCTCCGCGCGCACCCATGGTCACCGCTGCAGGCGCCATGACGTAGTGGAGATCCAGGGGTTCGACCCGGGCCTCGTTCTGGACCGGTTCGCCATTCGGCCCGAGCCAGCAGGTCTTGACCACGATCGTGCGCTTGCGACAGAGATTGATCCAGGGGCCGGTCCTGGCCACGGTCGTCCCGCTCTCGTCTGCGCCGACCATGGTCGTGCGGCTATAGCCGCCGGTCACCACTCCCCGAAGCACGTCGTAGCGCGCGAGGCACGCGTCGGGACGAAGAGCAGCGTCCGTGACGTTCGATTCCGGATCGAACACGGACTCGCGGAAACGACGGTCGGCGAGCACGTCCTTCGCCTTCTTCGCGTGGCGCCCAACCGGGAACCGCCTCAGGTGCGCTTCGAAGGCTGCGCTCGTCCCGATCGCCTCGGCCTCTTCGAACGAACGACGCTCTCCACTTCGAACGCTCTCGAAGACGGCGGCGATCTCGGGGTGACCCTGTGCGCGTGCGAGGTCTTCCGGTGTCTTCCCGGGTGCGGTCCGGGCGTGGGCGTCAGCGCCATGGCGCAACAACAACTCGACGATCTTCCCCCGACCCAGGAACGCGGCCTCGTGGAGCGGCGTCACCCGACCGTTGGCCTGCGCGTCGATGTCGCTCCCGAGTTCGAGCAACCGCTCCACGACGGCCGTGTGTCCCTCCATGGACGCCAGGTGGAGGGCCGTGTGGCCGTTGATGTTCTTCGCCTCGAGCCGCGCTCCGGCCCGCGCGAGAAGATCGACGATCCCGAGATGTCCGCTGTGGGCGGCGGTGTGCAGGGCGACGACCTGCTTCTCGTTGTTGGCCGCATTCGGATCGGCTCCCGCATCGAGGAGTAGAGCGACCATGTCTGTGCGGCCGAGCCACGAGGCCAGGAGCAGCGGCGAGTCTTTGCGATGAATCGCCTCGACGTCCTCGCCTTCGGCCAGCGCGGCGCGAAAACCCTCGGCGTCGTTCGCGCGGATCGCATCGTGAAGCGCGTGGCCCGCGCAGGCGCAGAGCACATGCAATGCGGCGATCGCGGTCGCGGTGCGAACGACGGCGTTCACGCGCCTTCCTTCCGGGCGCCCGGGTCGAGCGCGTCCGGGATCTGCATCGCCGTCCTCCCCGGCCCGCTGCAGTCTACGGGTTGATACCCACACTCCGAACCCGAGCGTAGCGGGCCGGTTGGGCAATCGCGGGCGACCACCCGTCTCCATCGGTCGAACGGACTAGCCCGATTGGTCGACTGCGAACCGCTCGGCGTTTCGGTTTGATGGGTGGGGTTCCCCGGTTGGCCCGCGGGAACCCTCAGTCATGGGGAAAACGCCGATGCGGATCCGAATGCACCTGAACACCTTCCTCGCGGTCGGCCTCGTCCTGGCCCTCGCGTGCGGCGAGTCGGGCGATGGCGGTGGCAGCGACAGCGACTGCGAGGCCGAGTTCGAGGTGAGCTGCGATGACGGTGTCGACAACGATTGTGATGGGGATGTGGATGAGGCGGATGTCGATTGTTCGTGCGCGTGCCTCGATCTCGCCGTATACGTGGATGCGATTCTCGAGACCTGTCCCGACGGCACCGTGGGCGACTTCGACGTGATCAACTGCGACGCGGATGTCGCGCTGCCGGACTACACCGAGGGAACGGACTTCTGTGCCGGACGTCCGAATCACGAAGAGGTCACGGTGAACCTGTTCATGACCCCGACGATCAAGACCGAGTACTTCCGCACGCCCGGGTTCGATACCGTCGACCTGAGCTGTATCACCGCCACCCAGTCGAGCTTTCCGAGACGGGTACCCGAGCCGGAGGCGGCCGCCTGCCTCGAGATGATCCGCGCGGGGTGTGGATTGATCTCACCGCGTTGATTCGAGACGAGCGGGGGTCGTGAGGCTTCTCGGCCCTACGCTCGTGTCTTCTTCTCGGCTCGCGCGGCCTCGTGATCGTGGATCTCCGCGAGGTGCAGCGTAATCTGGGCGATGTGATTGCTGACACGGGTGAACCAGCGCATCACCTTGAGGGCGCTCGTCGCCTCTTCGACTTCGAGAGAAACGTCTGCAACGTGGCTGAGGATCGAAGCACGCACGGTTTCGATTCGGTCGGAGAACGCCTCCGAGTTCTTGCGCGCCAGATCCCTCGCTTCGTCATAGCGCCCTTCCTGCAGGCTCTGGGCCACGCGTTCGACGGTCTGCTTGAGACGTAGGTGGTCCAGCGTCAGATCCGTTGCGTGGCGAAGCTGTCTCTGGCTCGGAGCGTCTTCGTCACAACGCTCGTGCAGGCGCTGAAGGTGGTCGAGAACGTGAAAGCAATTCACGAGCTTCGGACGGCGCACGCGGTCCGAATCGAGGTGGATGTCATCGGCGTAGTCGTGGGTCTCGTCCAGGGCCAGCTGCAGCGAACGCAGGTCGGCGTGATTCATCGAGTTCTCCGCCGAGAGGATTGCGTCGATGTGTTCGAGCAGCGCCAGAAACGCCGCCTCCACGCTGGCGCAGAGGGCATCGAGCGCCAGCGCCGGCTCCTTCAGCAGGGAGGAGTCGAGCCGGCTCGTATAGCCGCTCTCGCTTTCCGGGACGACACGAAGCATCAGCCTTGCGAACTGCTGGGCGAAAGGGAGGACCAGGATGACGCCGAGCAGGTTGAAGCCCGAGTGGAAGGCCACCAGGATCGTCTGACTGTTCTGTGCGAGCTGCTCCGTGCCGATCGTCTTCCAGAACTCGACGTACGGCGTGATCAACATGAACGCCATCACCGCGGTCATGACGTTGTAGACGAAGTGGGAGTAGCCGGTACGGCGCGAACTCGCCGAGCCGCCCACGGTGGCCATCATGGCCGTCACCGTCGTTCCGATGTCCATCCCGATCACCAGGGCGAGGCCCTGTGCGAGCGTGATGGCTTCGGAGTACATCGCGGTCAACACGGCGGCGACGCCGGCGCTCGAACTCTGGGTGAGCGCAGTGAACGCGGCACCGGCCAGGACCAGGACCAGCCGACCCGCCACCGTGTCCGTTCGGGGATCGAATTCGCTCAGGATGCCCTGCATGCTGCTCATCCCGAGCTGCATCTGCTCGATCCCGATGAAGATCGTTCCGAAGCCCGCAACGGCGAGGCCGACGGCGGCGACGCGACCCGATGTCAGGAGCTTCAGGAGCATGCCCAGGAACACGCAGGGGAACATCAGGGCCATCAAGTCGAGCTTGAAGCCGACCAGCACGACGAGCCATCCCGTGATCGTCGTTCCCAGGTTCGCCCCGATGATGATGCCGAGAGCCGATTGAAAGCTCATCAAGCCGGCACCGACGAAGCCGACCGCCGCAACGGTCGTGGCGCTCGACGACTGCAGGAGCGCCGTGCTGCCGGCCCCGGTCATGACGCCGCTCAATGGACTGCGGGTGAAACGCTGAAGCACGCTGCGAATCGACGAGCCCGCAAGAATGCCCAACCCATCGGTCATCACGATCATGCCGAGCAGGAACAGACCGAGCCCACCCACGGTCTGGGTGATCGAGATGGCATTGATCGAGTCCAAAGTTCGTCCCGTACCCGTTGGGGCTGTTCTCAGCTCCTAACAAACATGGGCAAGAACGGGTCGACTGCAAGGATCGGCGTCGCAACGAGACGCCTGGTGGGATGGGCGCTCTAGATCGAATCGATGATCTTGTTGAAGGTCGCGCTCGGGCGCATGGCGGCTTCGGCCAGCGCGGGATCCGGGCGGTAGTAGCCGCCGATGTCCTGCGCCGAGCCCTGGGCGCCGTTCAGCTCTTCCATGATCGCGTCTTCGTTCTCGGCGAGCTGCTCCGCGATCGGGGCGAAACGCGCAGCCAGGGCCGTGTCCTTCGTCTGGGCCGCGACGGCCTCAGCCCAGAAGCGCGCCAGGTAGTACTGGCTGCCGCGGTTGTCGATCTCGTGGACCTTGCGCGAGGGCCCCTTGTTCTCGAGCAGGAGCTTCGTCGTCGCGTCGTCGAGGGTCTCGCCGAGCAGGCGGGCGGGATCGTTGTCGAAGTTCTCGCCGAGATGTTCGAGAGAGACTGCGAGCGCGAGGAACTCACCCAGCGAGTCCCAGCGCAGGTGGCCTTCTTCTTCGAATTGCTGCACGTGCTTGGGCGCCGAACCGCCGGCGCCGGTCTCGAAGAGGCCGCCTCCTTGCATGAGCGGCACGATCGAGAGCATCTTGGCCGAGGTGCCGATCTCGAGGATCGGAAAGAGATCGGTGAGGTAGTCGCGCAGCACGTTGCCGGTGACGGAGATCGTGTTCTCGCCGCGGCGGATGCGTTCGACCGAGTACTTCGTCGCTTCGACCGGCGACATGATCTCGATCGTGAGCCCGCTCGTGTCGTGATCGCCGAGGTAGCGGTTTACCTTGGCGATCAGGTTGCGATCGTGGGCGCGCTCTTCGTCGAGCCAGAAGATCGCGGGCCAACCGGTCGCACGCGCGCGTGACACCGCGAGCTTCACCCAATCGCGAATCGGAGCGTCCTTCACCTGACAGGCGCGCCAGATGTCGCCGGCTTCGACGTCGTGCTCGAGCAGCACCGTGCCCGCGGCGTCGATCACCTGCACCTGGCCGTCGCTCGCGATCTCGAAGGTCTTGTCGTGGGAGCCGTACTCCTGCGCCTTCTGCGCCATGAGGCCGACATTGGGCACGGTGCCCATCGTCGCCGGGTCGTAGGCGCCGTTGGCCTGGCAATCCTCGACGACGGCCTGGTAGACGCCGGCGTAGGAGCTGTCGGGGATCACGGCCTTGCAGTCCTGCAGCTCGCCATCGGCGTTCCACATGCGGCCCGAGTCGCGCACCATCGGCGGCATCGAGGCGTCGATGATCACGTCGCTCGGCACGTGGAGATTGGTGATGCCCTTGTCCGAGTTCACCATCGCGATCGCCGGACGTTCGGCGTAGCAGGCCGCGATGTCGGCCTCGATCGCGCTGCGTTCGGCGTCGGGAAGCGTTGCGATCTTCTCGACCAGGTCGCCGAAGCCGTTGTTCACGTCGACCCCGAGCGTTTCGATCACAGCTGTGTGCTTCTCGAAGACCGGCGCGAAGAAGACCTTCACTGCGTGCCCGAAGATGATCGGGTCGGAGACCTTCATCATCGTGGCCTTCATGTGGAGTGAGAAGAGCACGCCCTTCGCCTTGGAGTCTTCGATCTGGGCTTCGAGGAAGGAGACCAGCGCGCTCCGGCTCATGCGCGTCGCGTCCATCACCTCACCGGCGAGGAGCGCGATGCCTTTCTTCAGCGTCGTCTTCGTCCCATCGCTCGCGGTGTGGACGATCGAAACGGTGGTGTCGCCATCGACGGTCACCGACTTCTCGTTGTGGCGGAAGTCGCCGTCGCTCATGGTGGCCACGTGGGTCTTCGAGCCGGCCTCCCAGGCGCCCATGCGATGGGGGTTCTGCCGCGCGAACTCCTTCACGGCGTTCGGTGCGCGTCGGTCCGAGTTGCCCTCGCGCAGCACGGGGTTCACTGCGCTGCCCTTCACCGTGTCGTAGGTGGCCTTGATCTTCCGCTCCTCGTCGTTCTGCGGTTCTTCCGGGTAATCGGGAAGCGCGAAGCCCTTGGCCTGGAGCTCGGCGATGCAGGCCTTCATCTGCGGCACCGAGGCGCTGATGTTGGGCAGCTTGATGACGTTCGCCTCGGGCGTCTTCACCAAGGCGCCGAGTTCGGCGAGCCCGTCGTCGACCCGCTGCTCGGGCGAGAGCGCGTCGGGAAAGACCGCCAGGATCCGCCCCGCCAACGAGATGTCCCGGGTTTCCACGGGCACCCCGGTCGCTCCCGCGAAGGCCCGGATGATGGGCAGGAAGCTGTGGGTGGCGAGCGCGGGGGCTTCGTCGGTCCAGGTGTAGATGATGGGCGGAGACTGACTCATGGGTTCTCTGGCTTTCTTCAAGGGTGACGCGGGGTTGGGCGCACGAGGCGGATGCACGTGCGCAGGGGATGTCGCAAGGCGCCGAGGTTCTAACAGAAATGCCCGGGGGTCTCTACCGAGCCCATCGGCGGGTTCGTAGGGGAGCGTGAGGTCTTGTGCGGGATGCGGGGCCGGCGGGGGTGGGAGGGGGTTGGGGGGAATGGCTCGCCTCGTTGCGCCGGCTCGAGGTGCGCAAGATGAGGGGGTGGGGGTCAGGGTGGTCTTGTGCCGTGCGGAAGCTGCTCCGCTTGATTTCCCCCCAACCCCCTCCCACCCCCGCCCGGTGCGGCGTGGTTCGCGGCGGGGGCGGGGGTGGGGTCGAGCGGTACGCGCGGGAGACCTATCGCTGAGGGAGGGCGGCGGGGGCTTTGGGGCCGGTGTAGCGGGCGCTGGGGCGGATGATTTGTTTGTCGTGGGCTTGCTCTAGGACGTTGGCGGTCCAGCCGATGACGCGGCTGGTCGCGAAGGTGGAGGTGAACATGGGGCGCGGGATTCCGCAGGCGTCGAGCAGGACGCCGGCGTAGAACTCGACGTTGGTGTGGATCTCGCGGCCCGGCTTGAGTTCGCTGAAGATCTCGACCACGCGGGTTTCGACCTGGCGTGCGAGTTCGGCCTTTTCGCCTCCGAGCCTTTCGCTGATCTCGAGCAGCAGCTGCGCCCGGGGGTCGCGCGTGCGGTAGACGGCGTGACCGAAGCCCATGATGCGCTCGCCGGCTTCGATCCGCGGTCGCACGAAGCGATCGATGTTCTCGGCATGGCCGATCTTGTCGAGGGTATCGAGGGAACGCGCGAGGGCGCCCCCGTGCAGCGGGCCCGAGAAGGCGCCCAGGGCCCCGACCGCGCAGCCTCCGATATCCGCTCCGGTCGCCGCGATCACCCGCGCCGTGAACGTCGATGCGTTGAAGCCGTGATCGATCGTCGAGATCAGGTACTGCTCCAGCGCGCGCGCCCGCCCGTTGCTCGGTGATTCGGCCGCGACCATACGCAGGTAGTCCCCGGCATGACCGAGGCGCGGATCGGGATCGAGCAGCGATTCGCCACTGCGCGCCCGCCACAGGTTGGCGGCCAGGATCGGCACCTGGTTGCAGACGAAGAGCGCATCGCGGCGACGCTGCTCGGGCGTGAGGTCGATACACGGCCCGAGCCCCTCGGCAGTGCAAGCCAGGGAGAGCGCGGTCCGGAGCCCGTCGAGGGGGTTCCAGGGATCGCCGACCTTCGCGATCGCAGGCAGTGCGTCGGCCACCTCGGGGTCGATGCGGCGCGTCGTCGCGAGCTCTTCCTTGAAGGCCGCGAGTTCGGCCGTGTTCGGCAGATGCCCCTCGATCATCAGGTGCCACACCTCCTCGAGGCTGTACGCCCGGGCCAGATCGATCGCCGAGTACTCGCGGTAGTGGAAGAAGCCCTCCTCCCCCCGCACGTCGCCGAGCTTCGTCTCGGTGACCACCACCCCCTTGAGCCCGGGCGGCGCGTCGATCAGGCCGTGGCCCTGCTTCGCCTGTGAAATCGCGGAATTGCCAGTCGAATTGCTCATACCTTGCCTCCCTCGGTCTGTCCGAATCGCGGTTCTCTGTTCGCGTTGTCGGGTCCGAATCTGACTGGCTCGACGTCGATCGTCAACGTTGATCAACTCAATGTTGATTTTGTCAACGTGATGCTGGATCGTGTCGCCAGCGCCCCCTCTCACGAGCCGAGGACAGCCCCATGACCCGCGCCGCCGACTCCGAACCGACGCCCCGACGACTCACCGCGCGTGAAGCAGCGATCCGCCTCGGCGTGAAAGTCGAGACCATCTACGCCTACGTGAGCCGCGGCCTGCTCGATCGGGTGCCGAGCGAAGACGGCCGCACGAGTCTGTTCGACGCCCGCAGCGTCGAGCGCCTGGCCGGCAAACGTCGCGGCGGTGTTCGCGTAGGCGGCCTCGCCGTCGTGCTCGGCACTGGGCTCACGCTGATCGAGCCCGAACGCGTCTCGTATCGCGGCCTCGATGCCGGCGAACTCGCCGGTCGCGCACCCTTCGAGCGGGTGGCGCGCTGGCTCTGGCTCGGAGAGGAACCGCCGGAGCAACCCGCAGCCGCTGGGGATGCGCCGTGGCACGCCACCGAAGAGGCCCTGGCGGTCGCCCGCGACACGCAACGCTCCCTGCCCCCCGGAACCAGCACTGCGGATCGCGTGCGCGCCATCGCTTCGGCCGTGGGACCCACCGACCCCCTGCGCTTCGACCTCTCGCCGCGGGCCGTTGCGGGGACGGTATCGCGCCTGATCGCCGTGATGGTGGAAGGCCTTCCCGTCATCCAGCAGGAAGCGAGCGGCGATGCGCACGAAGTCGATGAACACACGATCGCGTCACGCCTGTGGGCCCGGCTCACCGCCAACCTCCCGGACCCGGAAGACCTCCACGCCCTGAACGCGGCCCTCGTGCTCACGGCGGATCACGGCCTCGCCGCCTCGACCCTGGCCGCACGCGTCGCCGCGTCGGTGCGCGCCGATCCGGTCTCGGTGGTGGCGAGCGGGCTCGGCACCCTGGCCGGGCCGCTCCACGGCGCGGCCAGCGCTCCGGTGCATCGCCTGTTCGAAGAGGTGGACCACCCGGATCGCGCGACGGCGGTACTCGGCGACTTCATGCGCCGCGAGAACCGCATCCCCGGCTTCGGTCACCTGATCTACAAGGATTGGGATCCGCGGGCGCGCGTGTTGCTCGAGCAGTTGCGGGCGTGCGGTCGCGACGCCCAGCGCCTCGACGTGGTCGAATGCATGCTCGAACTGCTGCTCGACCGCATCGACGTGCGCCCCAACATCGACTTCACCCTCGGCGCGCTCAGCTACGTCTCCGGCATGAACGAACGCGCGGGCGAAACCCTCTTCGCCGTCGCGCGCAGTGCCGGCTGGACCGCGCACGCCCTCGAGGAGTATCGCGAGCCCGCCCTGCGTTTCCGACCGCGCGCCCACTACACGGGGCCCGCGCCGACGAGCGCCGACTCAGCTGCGGCGGGTTGAACCCCGGCGACGCTTCGCGAGAACGGCCAGGGTCGCGATGCTCGCGACCTGCAACGCCCCGTGCGCGGGTTCGGGCACCATGGTGACCTGCAGGTTGTAGGCCTGCGCGTCGTTCGAGCCCCCTGCCTGGCTGACCGCGATGAAGCCCCCGAACGAAGTGACGCTCACGTCCGAAAGGCTCTCGCTGCCACCGATCCCGGTGCCGTCGCTCGAAGCGAGCACCGTCGTTCCGTCGACGTCGACGATCGAGACGACGAGGTCCTGCACGTCGCGCGGATCGAACTCGGGTTGGGTGCCGCCCGGGCAACTCGCACCCGATGCCACTGTCGAAAACTGATAGGGCGTGCCCGACGGATCGAGTTGGACCGAGATCTCCGAGAGCGATCCGGCCGGCACCACATACCAGTCTTCGTCGTCGGTGCCGTCGAGGGCGATGCCCGGGACGTTGGTCACGGTATTGAGCGCAATCCAGACGTCCGCGGCTTCGCTCGAATCGTCGTTCTCTTCCCAGCGGTCGCCGTAGTTGCGGTGGGCGCCCAGCAGGTCATCGAATTGGGGGCCCGTGAAGCTGGTGCGGATGAACGGCTCCATCAGCTTCGTCGAATCGAGGGGGCAGACGTGGCCGAGTCCGATGGAATGGCCCGCCTCGTGCGCCACGACGTTGTGGAACTGGATCGCCGTCGCGTTGAACGTATCGTTCGTGTCGATGACCATGTCCCCGCCGTCGCCCGGCGGGCCGGGAAAGAACGCGTAGGCCACCGTGCCCCGAAAACCATCGATGTCGTGACCGCCGATGCGG
>JANQEL010000282.1 GCA_028278345.1 Myxococcota bacterium | reverse complement strand
CCGCCGGGCGCCGACGACTTCCACCCCATGAAGGGCCCGATGACCACGCAGACCTTGCGTGGCATGAGCACCCACGGTGCGTTGCACTGGCGCGGGGATCGCGTGACGGGCCTCAACGGCGTCGACGATTGCACCGAGCCCGCGGGCGCCGCGTGCGATGAGGATCGTGCCTTCCGCAATTTCGCCGTGGCGTTCGAAGGGCTGATCGGTGCGAACGACCCGCTGAACGCGACCGACATGCAGAAGTTCTCGGACTTCGCCCTGCAGCTGATGATTCCACCCAACCCGATCCGCGCTCTCGACAACAGCTTGAATACGAGCGAGGCGGCGGGGCAGGTGGTCTTCGACACCGTGCTCGACGACGTCGACATCGACCCGGACCCGCAGGTCATCAATGACACCTTCACCTGCGAGCTGTGTCACCGGCGATCGGCCGCCGATGGCTTCTTCGGCACGGGCGGGGACCAGAACCCCGAAGGCGGCACGCAGAACATGAAGATCCCGCATCTGCGCAACATGTACACGAAGATCGGCATGTTCGGCATCGCCTTCGGCATCCAGGGCTTCAATGTCGGCGACCAGATCCGCGGCTTCGGCTTCGCGCACGACGGCTTCGTGCCGACGCTGCTGAACTTCAACATGGGCTTCGACACGCTGACCCAGGCCCAGCGCATCGAGATGGTCGACTTCATGCACGCCTTCGACACAGATCTGGCGCCGATCGTCGGGCAACAGATCACCCTCGATGCCAACAACGGGCCGGTGGTGGCGCCCCGCATCGATCTGCTGATCGCGCGGGCTTCGACGCCCTTCGATTCGCTGGTGCTGGGCACCGGCGTGAACGAGTGCGATCTCATCGTGAAGGGATCCATGGGCGGTGTGCCGCGAGGCTGGGTCTACGACGGTGCGCTCTTTCAGGACGACACCGGTGGGGCGATGCTCGACATCGCACTGCGGATGTTGGCGAGCACCGAAGGCCCGCTGACCTACACCTGCGTGCCTCCGGGTTCGGGTACGCGGATGGGGATCAACGCCGATCGCGACCTTCACCTCGATGGCAACGACAACTGCGCGGGTGTCGCGAACGACGACCAGGCCGACAACGAAGGTGACGGGCAGGGGGATGCGTGTGACCAGGACGACGACAACGACGTCATCCTGGACGTCTACGAGACCGACACTGGTACCTTTGTCTCGGCGTTCGATACGGGGACCGATCCACTCGTCGCCGACTCGGACGGCGATGGTTTCGCCGACGGCATCGAGGTGGAACTCGGTTCCAACCCGAACAGCGCGCTGTCGACACC
Organism: Myxococcota bacterium; assembly: GCA_028278345.1. Classification (GTDB taxonomy): domain Bacteria; phylum Myxococcota_A; class UBA9160; order UBA9160; family UBA4427; genus DUBZ01. The sequence continues at coordinate 38,598 of JANQEL010000282.1, read as the reverse complement.
CAACGGCGTACCCGGATTGACCCCGGCCTCCCTCATCGGGCTGGCCGTGGCGATGGCCCTCGCGGGGTGGCTCTTGATGATCCGCGAACGACACAGTGCGGTGCGGGGGGGCGACCATGCGTAGCCGTTCCGTCGGACTCGTGGTCCTGGGATTGCTCGGTGTCGGTGCGATCGCGCTCCTGAGAAGTGCGCCGGAACCGGTGCCGGTGCCGAATGCAGCGAGAGTGCCGGTCGCTCCGGCGGAGCCGATCGAGGCGACGAAGGCTTCGAGCGAAGCGAAGCAGCCGATCGAAGTCGCCTCGAATACGACGCTGGCCCCGGAGCCGCCCGACATCTTCCTGCCGGTGCCGTTCCCCGGTCGGGATATCCGTCTCCCGGAGCCCGGTGCACCGAAGCCGTCGGAGACCGTCGCCTACTGCGACGACGCGAACTGGCGAAACACCGACATCATCGTGGAGCGCCCGGCCGCCGGCGTATTCGCCGTCGACGAGTCGACCTGGCAGCGGACCCCGGCCGGCACCCGGGCTGGACTCGCGAGCTGGATGTCGCAATGCCATCGAACCGGCGCACCCATCGAGATCGTGTCGGCCTCGACCGGTGCCGTCCTCGCTACCTACGACGTTTGGGAAGGCTTGCGCACCCCCTTCGACTGATTTGCCAGCCCCCTCCGAAGTTGGGAGGATGGGGGCCATGAAGCTCTTCGCCACGAGCGACATCCATGTGTCGTACGCCGAAAACCGGTCGTTGCTCGAGGAGACTCCGGATCATCCCGACGATTGGTTGATCGTCGCGGGGGATGTCGGTGAGAAGGAAGAGCACGTCGAGTACATGATCGACGTGCTCGGTCCGAAGTTCGCGAAGCTCCTCTGGGTGCCGGGCAACCACGAGCTGTGGACTCGGCCGCTCAAGACCGGGCGGCGCGGTCGGCACAAGTACGATCGCCTGGTCGAGATCTGTCGCGATCGTGGTGTGCACACGCCCGAGGATCCCTTCCTGCTCTGGCCTGGGGAGGGCGGTCCGCGGCTGCTGGCGCTTCTCTTCCTTCTATATGACTACAGCTTCGTTCCCGATCACGTGGAACGGGAGAACGCGGTCTCCTGGGCGATGGAAGAAGGCGTGCTATGTCTCGACGAGCGGATCCTCCACCCCGATCCCTACGAGACGCGGGGGGCGTGGTGTGACGCGCGCATTCTAGAGACCCAGGCGCGTCTCGAGCGTGCGCTCGACGAGCACGACTGCCCGCTGGTCTTGATCAACCACTTTCCGCTGCGTCGCGATCACGCGGTCCTGCCGCGCATCCCCCGCTTCATGGTCTGGTGCGGCACCCGGCGGACGGAGGATTGGCACGTGCGCTACCGCGCGTCCGACGTCGTCTCCGGACACCTGCACATCCCGATGCGCCGCGAACTCGACGGCGTGCGCTTCCACGAAGTCTCACTCGGCTACCCGGAGCAGTGGCAATGGCGCCACGAACACCGCGGGATCGAGCCGGGGCTGATCCAGATCCTGCCTGCCGTCTAGCTCGGGTTACTCGTGGACTGGACAAAGACCGATCGCATGTCGGATCATCGCCCCATGTCGACTCCCGAGCACGCCCCCGATCAGAACGCCCAATTCGACGCCATCGTCGTCGGTGCCGGTTTTGCCGGCCTCTACATGCTCCATCGCCTCCGCAGGTCGGGTCGCACGGCACGCGTCTACGAAGCCGCCAGCGATGTCGGTGGGACCTGGTACTGGAATCGCTACCCGGGAGCGCGCTGTGATGCCGAGAGCCTCGCCTACTCCTATTCCTTTTCTCCCGAGCTCGAGAAGGAATGGTCGTGGAGTGAGCGCTATGCCACCCAGCCCGAGATCCTGAAGTACGCCCAGCACGTCGCCGATCGTTTCGACCTGAAGCGCGACATCCGCTTCGAGCGTCAGGTCGAGGCGGCCCACTACGACGAGGCCGATCGGAAGTGGAAGGTGTCGACCGACGAGGGGGATACAGCGAGCGCCCCGATCCTCATCATGGCCACCGGTTGCCTCTCCGTGCCGCTCGTGCCGGACATCCCCGGGCTCGACGACTTCGCCGGACGCCGATTCCAGGCGAGCTTGTGGCCCCACGAGGGTGTCGACTTCTCGGGTGAACGCGTCGGCGTGATCGGCACGGGTTCCTCTGCGATCCAGGCGATCCCACAGTTGGCAGAGCAGGCGGCACACCTGACCGTCTTCCAGCGCACCCCGAACTTCAGCGTTCCGGCGCACAACTGCCCCCTCGACCCGGAGTTCCAGGCTGGCTTCAAGGCGAACTATCCCGAACACCGTCGCCTGCACCGGCTGGGGCTCGGCTCCGGCTTCGGCGATCTGCAGGTCGAGCCCCGGGAGTTCGGGCCGGCTGTCGAGTCTGCGCTCAGCTTGAGTGATGAGGAGTTCGACGCCGTCTGCGAAGGGCTCTGGCAGAAGGGGGGCGCGATCTTCCTGACCGCGTCGGCCGATATCGTCGTCGACGAAAGGGCGAACGCGCGCCTCGCCGATTTCGTTCATCGCAAGATCCGGGCGACGGTTCGCGATCCGGAGACCGCGGATGCGCTCTGCCCGACTTCGCACCCGATCGGCACCAAACGCATCTGCGTCGACACCGACTACTACGCGACCTTCAACCGCGACAACGTGCGCCTGGTGAATCTGCGCCGAACTCCGATCGAACGCATCGTGGCTACCGGCGTCGACCTTTCGCCCGAGAACCCGGGCGACGAAGGCGAACACATCGGACTCGATTCCCTCGTGCTTGCGACGGGCTTCGATGCGATGACCGGCGCCCTCAACCGGATCGACATCCGCGGTGCCGGCGCCGCGCGTCTCACCGATCGCTGGGCCGAAGGGCCGCGCACCTACCTCGGCCTGATGATCGCCGGGTTTCCGAACCTCTTCACCATCACGGGGCCGGGCAGCCCTTCGGTGCTGTCGAACATGCTCGTCTCGATCGAGCAGCACGTCGACATGATCATGGACTGCCTGGGCGAGATGGAAACGCGCGGTGCCACGATCGTCGAAGCGACACCCGATGCCCAGGAGGGCTGGGTCGCCCACGTGAACGAAGTCGCGAACGCGACGCTGATGCCGAAGGCCGGTTCGTGGTACATGGGGGCCAACGTTCCCGGCAAGCCGCGCGTCTTCATGCCCTACGGTGCGGGCGTCGGCGTCTACCGCGAGGTGTGCGAAGGCGTGGTCGAGGACGGCTGGCGGGGCTTCTCGTTCTCGTCCTGAATCCGCCCGGATCCACCTAGGAAGTTCCGTCCCGCCGATCGAACTCGATCCAGAGTTCCGGCAGGTTGCGCAGGATGAAACTCGGCTCGGCCTTCGGCTCCGGGTGATCGGGTGAGAGGCGGATGTTCTCCATGCCCTCGAGCAGGGCTGCGATGCCCAGGTTCAACTCCTGGCGTGCGAGTGGAGCGCCAATGCAGTGGTGCTCGCCCGATCCGAAAGCGAGATGGGCTCCTGCTCTCTCGCGATTCAGATCTACCTCGTCCGGAGACGGGAATTCGCGTTCGTCCCGATTTCCCGCACCGTAGCGAAGCATGAGGATGTCGCCGGCTTTCAGCTCCCGATCACCGAGGGTGCAGTCGCGCTTGACCACTCGGGGTAGACCCTGCACGGGGGACTCGAGGCGAAGCGATTCTTCCACGAAGGCCCGGATCGCGTTCGCGTCGCCCCGAATCCGATCCTGTAGTTCGGGGTTCTGACAGAGAAGGAGCATGCCCCAACCGAGGGTGCTCGCGGTGGTCTCGTGGCCCGCGACCAGGAACTGACCCAGGATCGAGAGTGCCTCGGCATCGTTCAACGGGCGGTCTTCGCCTTCGAGTGTGCTCGTGGCCAGGGTCGTGAGCATGTCTTCCCTTGGGTGGCTTCGCCTGGCTTCGAGCAGCTCGACGAGCAACTCCTGCAACTGGAGGGCGAGTTCGGTTCGGTGCAGGAGCTCATCGGGCGAGAGAGGCGTGAGTCGGAGAGTGCTGGCCGCGGACGTTGCGGCTTCATCGAAGAACGCACGCCGGTCTTCGGGGATCCCCAGGCGATCGGCGATGATCCGCAGGGGAACCGGCAGCGCAAAGCCTTCCATGAACTCGCCGCCATCGGTCGCCACGAATCGATCGCGCTCCGCTTCGATGATCGGTCGAACATCCGCTTCGGAACGCTTGATGCGACCCGCCGTGAACAGCTTGCTCACGAGGGCGCGATACCGCTTGTGGTTTGGCGGATCGAGGGTCAAGAGGGTCGGAACCTGCGGAATCAACTGCTTCTGCAGCTCGCGGATCTTCGCGGTGACTTCGTCCGGTACACTGGCCAGCGCGATCCCCTGCGACATCCCGAGGAACTCCTCGAACTGGTTGGAAAACGTGGCGGTGTCCGAGATCGCTTCGCGAATCAGGTCGTAGCGCGTCACCACGTGGAGGTTCATCTCGGGCAGGTAGTGGACTGGCGACTCGTCGCGCAGGGTCTTGTAGGCCGGATAGGGGTCGATCAGGGTCTCGGGATCGAAGAGTCGGACCTCACTGGCCATGTTTTCGCTTCTCCGGATGGGCAGGTATTGATTTTTACGCGTTTCAATCGTATTTATACGTGTATAAATCAACCTTGGCAAGACCCGCGTGGCCGGGCGCAAGTGCGCGAAGGCACCACCTACCGAGGCCCGAGGCCCCTGCGATGCAACCTGAAACCCGACCCATCAGCCGCGTCGAAGAGCAGATGAACGCCCGCCGTGCGCGCATCCTCGATTGCGCGCGCGAGATCATCGCCGAGCAGGGTTTCGAGGGTCTGACGATTCGCGGCCTCGCCGAAGCGGCCAGAGTCACGACGCCCACCATCTACAACCTGGTCGGCAGCAAGAACCAGGTGCTGGCGGCGGTGATCGCCGATCGCGTCGAGCGCTTCCTTCGCGAGATCGAAGGCAGCGAAGGCGATGTCATCGCGGTCGTGCAGGCGAACCTACGCGAACTCCTTCGCATGCCTCGGTACTACAGGGCGATCCTGCCCGTTCTGTTCGGTTCGGACGAAGCGGCCGAGCCGCGCCGGGTCGTGGGGCAGGCCGTCAGCTCGCAGATCGAGGCGGGTCTCGCGCGCTTGATGGAGGAGGGCGCTCTGGAGGCATGGGTCGATGCAAAGGCGCTGACGACCCAGATCCAGGCTTCGCTCGGAGGCGCCGCGATCGCATGGGCTCGTGGGCAGACTTCGGATGCCGCTTTCGCGAAGCAGGAGCTGTATGGCACAGCGCTCTTGCTTGCTTCTGTCGCGCGAGGCGCGAAACGCGCTGAGTACCTGAACCTGGCTCGGGATCAGCAACCGGCTGGACGGCGAAGGCGGTGAGGCGAGGATCCACCGCTTCCACGACCTGCTCGAGAAGTTGACGCCCTCGTCGGGTTCCGGGTATAGAATCGCCATTCGATCCCTGGGAGGACTTCGAATGCGCACCTGTACCGCTTTCGCGATGGTGGTCATCGCAGCCGTCTCGCTCACCCACTCCGCAGGCGCCGCCACCATCGTCAACGGCTCGATGGATCACACCGGTGGTACCAACTACCTCTACTTCAACGGCTACATCGCGCCGGGCTGGACGCAGGACAACTCGCAGACGAACACGTCGATCTACACGACGTCGCCCGACATCTTCGATCCGATCATGACGGCGTTTTCGATGGCGTGGGATCCCAGCGCGGACGGCGGGATGTTCGCCCACATGCTCGGGTGGATCGACGGAGAGAACCAGGAGGGGATCTATCAGACGATCACCGGTCTCGTGATCGGTCAGACCTACGACATCAGCTTCTGGCAGTCGATCACCGACACGAACTTCACACCGAGCGGCACCCTCGGCCAGTTCCAGGTGCAGTTCGGCGGCACGACGCAGTTCTCGGCGACGATGGTGCAGCCAGCGGCCACCACCGCCTACGGCTGGGACCTCCAGGTGTTGTCCTTCGTCGCGACCGCGACGACCCAGGATCTGCGCTTCTTCGCGAAGTCGTACGACGAATCGGAGCCCGTCTATCTCGGACTCGATGGTGTTTCGATTCGTACCATTCCCGAGCCGTCTACGGGGCTGCTCCTGGCGGCCGGGCTAGGCGGTATGGCTCGGCGGCGTCTTCGCTGAAGCTCGTCGCTTGCGCGTTCCCGCGAGGCCGGTGAGCCCCAGCATCACCAGCAAGCCCGTTCCCGGTTCGGGCACAGCCGACGTGCTCCACGCCGCCCAGATCAGGTGCGAGTCGGAGCTGACGTTGTGGCCGGGGGAGATGTTGAGCGCGCCCGTCGTGTCGCCGGCGCCGGCGTAGTTGTAGGCGATGACCGTGCCGAAGTACGAGCCGACCACTCCGAAGGGCGTGGCCATTCCGCAGTAGTTCGAAGCGCTGCAGCCGTTGATTCCGGCTGGATTCGTATCGAAGGATGTCGCCTGAACGGCGGCGAGCAGCGCCGCGGCGGCCGTCCCCGCCCCCGGAGTGAAGAACGTCGCATTGCCGTTGGTGCTCTGATAGGCCTGGTAGTTGTTGAACTGCCCGCCGACGAAGCGCACGTCGTAGAAATCGCCGTTGACTTCGATGCCGTCGAAGCCGGCGAGTTGCCCCGCGTTGAGGACGATGGTGGCTCCGTGTGCCGTAGCGGTCGCGGATATGGTAAATAAACAGATCAGCAGGGTGCGTATGATCGATCGATGCGCACGCGCGAGCGCGGTCGAGGTCATTTCATCATCTCCCATTCCCAGTCGATCGCCCGCGCTGGACGATCGAGTCGAAGGTATGGAAGGGGGTGGCGACGGCCTGTCCCCTCGACGGGGGACAAAGCGCTGTGGTATCGATGAAACGAAATTTCACGGAGGCTCGAAGCGTGGCCAGGACAGCGATCCCCTTCATCCGGCTCGGCATCTGCATCGTTGTTGGCGCTCAGCCGGCAAGTGCCGGCGAGCCGGTCGAACTCGGAGGCAAGAAGGCCATCACCGTGCTCGCGGCCGTGAATGCCGAGAGCGAGTTCGCCTCGGCTGCCCTGGTCGGGAGCGCCGACTTCTCCTACATCACGAAGAGTGCGCGTTTCGAACTGGGCGGCGGGATCCGCGCAATGGGGTTGATCGCGGGCCCCGGCACCCTCGCCGGCTACTTCCCCTACGTGGGGGCACGCGTGAACTCGAACCTCTTCGGTGCCGAAGCGAACATGCTCCTGTACACGGGGCTGGCCGTCGGCGTCGGCGTCTTCACGATCGATGTCGACGATGACGACGCGAGCCGAACGGCCGTACGCGGCGGCCCGCGCATCGGCTTCGAGTACTACCTGACACCGCGCTTCGCCCTGCGCGCCGACAATCTCCTGACCATCGGCACCGGGGCCGAGGACTCCGACATCTCGGCCAGCAACACGACGAGTTTCGGGGCGCGTTTCCTGTTCTAGAGCCGTACTAGTCGGACGGCGCGGTGTCGGGGGTCGGTGCATCTCCGGTTCGCAAGGGTCGCGAGTCGCTTCGGGAGAGCAGTTCTCCCTCGGCGCTCAGTGCGGTCACCCGCCAGCGATAGCCGTGGCCCGGAAGCAGGTGTCGCCACTGGCTCGGCTCGAGCGAGGCGCGGGTGGTCTCGCCGTCGATCATCAACCCAACGACGAGGGCTCCCTCCCAATCGGGATCCGTGGCCAGTACCGTGCGCGGTTTCGATTCGATCGGTTCGACATCCCCGCTCGCCAGGTTGCTGCCCGCCTGCACGTTGCTTCCGCGTTCGAGTAGCTGCAGCACGTACACGGAAGCTCCCGGCACCTCCTTCCAGGAGAAGAGCGTCTCGGCCTCGAGCACGGCGCCCGGCTCGGGTGCGAGAAGTTCGATGTCTGCCGTTTCGCTCTCGTCGTCGCCGCTATCGCGGACCAGGTAGCGAATGGGCTCCACGGTGAAGCGCGCACGGGGGTCGACGAAGCGGAGGCGCACCAGTCGCAAGCCCGTCATTGCCGTCGGGAGCATCGGGCCGCGGATGCGGGTTCGACCCGCGGCATCGAGGCGTCGCCGTTCGCGGTGGAGCGGACGGAAGATCGGCTCGCCGGCGCTCGAACCTCCGGTCGTCACCTCCCACACCCACTCGACGCGGCCTGCGCCCTGGTAGGCGATGTCGGCTACGGGTCGCAATGTGGCGCCGCGTTGAACGACGCGAAGCGCCGCACCACCTTCGAAGTGCAGATCGACGCGAAGGGCTTCGACTTCGCCGCTCTTGCTGGACAAGAGGTGGAGCGAAACGGTGCCGGTCGCGGTGGTGATACTCCGGTCGTCGCCGAAGGTGCGTTCATAGAGGATGCGCGGTGCGTTGTGTTCGAGGGCGGCGGAGATGACCGAGGCCGGCACCACGAGGTTCTCGAGTACGCTCACCGTTTCGGGCACACCGAAGGGGAAGGGAGGCACCGACGCCATCACCTGCGTCGACACGGTTGCGATGACCGGCCCCCTCGTGCCGAGACGAAAGCGACCGGCCGTCGAAGTCACGACGCTCGGGGCGGGTGGGAAGGAGTAGATCGTCGTGACATCCCAGCGAAGTGAGACGGGGACCGACCCCGAAGCATCGATTCCCAGAGGCAGTGTCCGAGTCGAGGGCGTGGGCGAGACGTCGGTGACATCGGCCGGCGCGGCCGAGGTGAACAGAAGCAGGGTCGAAATCGCAGCGACGAGCCGAGACGCCTTCGAGACGGGAATCCTCATCGCAATGTCCCCCAGGCGCGCGTCCACCCCAGGTGGAGGCGCATGAAGAGTTCGTAGCGGTCGACATCTCCCACGCCTTCGAGATCGTCGTCGCGATCGAACCACGTGGCGTCGATGCCGAGCGAGAGGTCGGGCCAGTTCGGATCGCCCAACGGCACGTTCCACTGCGCACCTCCGCTCAGCCACCAGGAGCGTTGATTCTCGACATCGGCCTCGCGTCCGCGCTCGAAGGTGGCATTCAGGTGGGCTCGCAGGCCGTTCGTGCCGGCCCACGCGACGTCACCCTGCAGCAGGTGCACGCGTCGGTTTGGAGCGCGGCGCTTTCGGCGCTGATCGACGCGGTAGTGGGTGCCGAGCGAGACGCTTCCAATGCTGTACTGGGCGTATGCCTCGCTCACGCGCGTCCGTTCGTCGCCCAGGGCGCTGGACCGCACGCGGTCGGCCGCCTCGAGATGCCCGACCCCCCAACTGAATCGGTTGCGCGCGAAACCCAGACCCGCACCGGCCGACCATGAACTCGTTTCGTATAGAAGACCCTGCTCGAGCAGGTCGGCCGGGTCGGAGTCGACGCGTGTCTCCGTGATCGCCGCGTCGAAGCGCACGCTCGGTCTTCCGATCCACTTCCACACCTCGGCTTCGAGTTCGAAGTCGGGATTCCAATGTGTCGCGACCCGGCCGTAGTTCAGTTCGAGTTCGGGAAGGATCTTCAATCCCTCGACGTTGTCGCGCTCGTGGCCATAGGTGAGGTCGACGCCGAGACCGCGCCAGTAGAGTTGGCTGCGGGCCGTGGCTCCCTTTCGGTCGCGGGTCTGTCCGGCGGCACCGAGGCTGCGGAAGTGCGTTCCGAAGCGTGTGCCGTCGACGGAGAGCGTCCACTCCGCGGAGTGTCCAGCGATGCGCAGCGCGCGAAAGGGCCGCAACGAAGTGCCGAGGTGGTAGGCGTGATCGCGCTGTGCGAGTGCGCTCGTGCTTTCGTCGAGATCGGAACTCGCGTATTCGCCGAAGAGGTTCAGGCGACCGCCCGTGTGCGCGAGGTCGCCCCGCGCGCTCCAGGCCGAGCCGCGTTGCGTGCGCGGGTCGCCCGAGAGCCCGCTCAGGCCTCCGCCGTCGTCGCTCGCTTCCCCTTCGAGATAGAGGAAGCCGAGGCCGAACTCCCAGGAGTTGCCGAGCGGTCGGCGTCCCTCCAGATCGACGCCGGCGATCCAATCGTCGCTGTCGTCGAGGCCGAGGCCGAGATCCCGTCCGCCGAGCTGGTCGCTGCCTTCGATCATGAAGCCGGTCGTTCGGATCCCCAGCTCGCGAAACCCCACTTCGAGGGACGCACCCCGGCGGCGCAACGCCTGTGTCACGAGGGTCTCGCGGGTCGGCGCGTGATGCCCGAGTCGCGCCGTCACCTCGCTCGCGCGGGAGGTCAGTGTGGATGCTTCGATCTGGTATTCACCGAGATGGACATCGCGACCATCGAAGACACGTTCGCCGTTCGAGTCGTAGATCGCGATCGCGTTGGCTTCGATGCGCGTCCCTTCCGCCTGGAAGGAGGCGTGCCCCTCGGCATCCAGTGCGCCGTGTGCTCGGCTCGGTGCATCGTTCAACCCGTCATCGTCGGGGCGCGTGGTGAAGGTTCCACCGCCGCCCAGCTCGAGCCCGGCGCCGAGGGCAGGGCGCACGTCGAAAGACCACCTTCCTCGCTCGCGCACCGAGCCGTCTCGTACCACCTCGAGCAGGACGAGTTCATGCGCGCCGGTGCCGAGCGGCACCGGGGGTGTGAAGCGCAGAAACCAATCGTCGAGAGCGCACCAGGCGGTGACGTCGATGCGGTCGAGTTCGAGTGCAACCTCGCCCCGCCAATCGCGCGGCAACTCGATCTCGAATGGCTGATCGGGAGCGCGGGTGGCGTCCGCGTCCAGCAGTACTGCGGGCGGCGGCTCCACGCTCGGCCACGCAACGGCGGGAAGCAGACATAGTAGAAGGAGGAGGGCGAGGCATCGTGCGCATCGCCCGATGCCTCTCATCGCGGCCGGCCGTCCACCGGCTTCGGGGTGCGTCTCTCCTTCTTCGTCGTTTTCGAATTCACCGTGCTCGATTGCGAGCGCAGGTCTTCGCTCGAGTCGCCGCCGTCGTCGCGTGAAGTCCCCGCGGCCATCGCCGGCTTGCGTTTCGGTGGCGACGCTTCACGCTGGACGAGAACGGGCCGTCCCACGCGGCGCGGCTCGGGAAGCGGTGGCGGACCGGGTTCGGCCACGCGCAGTCGCGGCGGCGCCGGCGGATCCCCTCCGTCGTTTCCGGAGCGGAAGCCATCGTCGCCCGCGGCGTAGGGCGATCGGATGGGTGGCCACTCGCAGTCGATCCGGTAGTTCCCCCAATCCGATTCGAAGGCGTGCGGCGCCGTACCGACGATGCGGAAGGCGCCAGTCTGTTCGTGCTCGCCTACTTCGGAGGTTTCGGGAAGATCGGGGATCTGCGGCCCGCCTCCACCGCCGGCCGCCATCATCTGTTCGCCCGGTTCGGGCTCCATCGGCGGCGGTGTGGGGTGGGGCGGTCGTTCTTCGCCGATCATGAAGGCCTGCGAGTAGCGACCGACGGAGCCGTTCTGTCGCTTCTCGACTGGAATGCGAATCGGCGCCGACTTCGCACCGTCGATCCGCTCGATGCGGAACACGGCGTTGCCTTCGCCCACGGCGTCGACGCGGATGTCGATCGAAAGCTCAGCGGGGCACTGGCGCGTGCCGCTGTTCGGCGTGATGCGCGTCCTGGCACTCGTGACCTGGAAGGGATGGCGCAGTGCGTCGCCCACTCGGGCGTCGGGGGGAAGCGGGGGATTCAAGCCCGTGGCCGAGCATCCGAGGGTGACCGGAATCTCGGTCGAGTAGTGGACGGGGCCGCTACCGAAACCGATCCGGTCGCAGTGCACCACGAGTCCGACTTCGATGCCCTCGTCCGCCTGCACGCCGAAGCCCAGGCCATACATCTCGTAGGGCGTCTTGTCATAGTGCGCGATCTGATGCTCGGCGTGCGCGTTGCACGCCGCCGGGTAGGCCGGGTTGCCATCCTCGATCTCGAACGAGCGTTGGAAGCGCACCCAGTCCGCACCGTGATTGGCGCCGATGCTCATGACCTCGCGACCGGATTCGATGACCTGCACGTAGCCGTCCGGCCAGTTCAATCGCGCGTCTGCGATCTTGTAGCCGGCATCGCACTGACCGCGGACCGACACCTCGCCCCGGGCCCACTTGTAGCGGGAGAAGTCGTACTCGGTGGGATCCTGCTCGGCGACCACGGTGACGTTCATGTCGGTGTCGAGCTCATAGAAGCTCGGCAGGATCTGGAAATCGTTGGCCGCAGCGCCCTGGGCGTTGAACCACACGGCCGCAGCGGCCGCGAACACAAATCTGAATCGGCTTTGCATGGTTGTTCTCCTCCCGACGATGTTGACGAGAAGTGCCGACGCCGCAGCCGCAGGTACTTGAGCAGAACTTGAGCCGTGCCCCGGCGCGGCTCTCCCGTGTCCCCGCAGGAGGCTGTACGCTCGGAGATCGCGGGAGAGGCTGATGAGTCGGAAACGCCTGGGGTTCGGTGACTTCGAGCTGGATCTCCAGCAGCGTTCACTCGAGCGGGATGGCGAGAACCTCGAACTGCAGGTGCGCACGCTGGATCTGCTCTCGTACCTCGCGCGCCACCCGAACGAGACCCTGAGCCGCAAACGCCTGCTGAGCGACGTCTGGGGCGGGGTCCACGTCAGCGATTGGGCGCTGAGCTCCGCGATCTACCAGGTGCGCAAGGTTCTCGACGACACCGATCGGGATCCGCCCTGGGTGCGCACGGTTCGGGGACAGGGCTTCCGCTTCGAGGCGCCCGTGCGAGAGCTGGTGCCGCCGCCCGCCCGCGTGCCGTACTTCGGCCGCACGGATCTGCTCGAGAACCTCGCCGTGGCACGCGAGGAGGCGGCGCTCGGGCAAGGGCGGCTCGTCCTGCTCGAAGGGGACGCCGGCATGGGCAAGACGCGCACGACCGAGGAGATCGTTCGCAGGGCCGGTGACATGCGCCTCGCACGCGGGTGGTGCGACGAGAGCGATGCCGCCCCCGCTTTCTGGCCCTGGACCCAGGTGTTGCGTGAACTCGCTCCCCTGGAACTCGAGGGCGAGATCTCCGAGGTCCTCGGTCTGCAACCAGGACGAACTCCACCCGAGGAGTTGAGCTGGCAGGAGCCGTCCGCTGCGCCGCGCGTCGATGTGCTCGACGGCCTCGCGCGTTCGCTTCGTGCCGCATGTGAGCGCGGTCCCCTGATCGTCATCCTCGAAGATCTGCACAACGCCGATGCGTCGTCACTCGCCGCCCTCGAGTTCGTGGCGCGCCGCATGATCGACTGGCCGCTCCTCTTGGTGGCGACCTATCGCCCGGGAGAGCTCGAGAGCCTTGGCGACTCGATCGGAGGGATCGTTTCCCTGCCCCAGGTGACCCGTTGCGAACTCGAGCCTCTCGAACCCGCGCAGGTAATCGCCCTGGCCCGTCACATCCTCGGAGAGGCGGCCACCCAGCGCGTTTGCACCGCGATCTATGAACGCTCGGGCGGCAATCCCTTCTACGTTCGGTCGCTGGTTCGCGAATTCGAGAGCCACGACGGAGCCGAGGGCGAGTTGCCGCGCAGCATCAAGGCGGTGCTCGGCCGGCGACTCGATCGTCTTTCTCCGGGTACGCGAGAAGCCGTACGCGTCGCAGCGCTCGTGGGACATCGCTTCGACATCGAACTGGTCGATGCCCTCGTTGGCCCGAGCGTTGCCGACTGGCGCGACGAAGCGATTGCGGCCGGGATCCTCGAACTCGATTCGACTCCGACGACGTTTCGACTCCGCTTTTCACATGCGTTGCTTCGCGAGGCCGCGGCCGATGAGCTCGGCCCGCACCAACGGGCGCAACTTCACCGGCGAATCGCGGCCTTGAAGCTCGAACGTTACGGCTCGCCGAGGGGAGAAGAGGTCACCGACCTCGCACATCACCTGGCGGCCGCTCTGCCCGTCGCCGGGGATGGCGGTGCGAGTGCATTGCGCTTCTGCAGGATGGCCGCCGAGGAAGCCATGCGTGCCACGGCATGGGAGTCCTGCGAGCGGCACGCCACGGTCGCGTTGGAGATCCTTCGCGATCGATCCGGCGATGAGGAGCCGAAGGAGTTGCTCGAACTCATGGCCCTGCGCTGCGGCGCGCTCAGCGCGCAGGGGGGGCGATCGAACGAGATCGCTCTGGTGCTCGACGACGCCGCGGACCTGCTCGCGCGGGTGCAGCACGATGAGGTTCGCGCGGTCTTTGCGGGGCTGCGCTATGTGCATGAACGCAACCTCGGTTTCTACGATCGGGCGATGCGTGGCGTCGAGGAACTGCCTGCCGGCTGGGCGACCCTGGCCCGAATGTGGCGTGGCACGCTGCAGGCCATCGGAGGCGAGTTCGCGGCTGCTCGGGACCTCATTGCGGAAGAACCGCCCGTCGACGCGCGTCCCACCTTCGTTCGCTATCTCCTCCTCGACCCGAGCGTCCTTGCGCTCGCGTCGACCTCGATCGCTTGTTTCGCCCTGGGCGAGGAGCAGGCTGCGTTGCGGCGCATCGAGCGTGCGATGAGGTTGGCCGAACACGAGAACGCGGTGTACAGCCTTGCGCTGGCCCGCTTTCACGCCTGCATGCTGCACGAGCTACGTGGTGACTTGCCGAGCCTGGCCGCCGAGGCCGCTCGGCTCGATGCGTTGGCCACCGATCGAAGCATCGCTCCTCTTCTCGGAGCGGGCTTCATGTTCGGTGCCTGGGCCGATGAGCTGCAGGGACGTCCCCGGATGCCGGTCGGGGATCTGGGGGCCATCGTGGCTCCGCGATTCGAGCAACCCGAAGGCGGCGCGATGCGCGGATATGCACAGAGTCTCGTGGCCCGATTCTTCGAACATGCCGATCGCTTCGACGAGGCGCAGCGTCATGCGCTGGCGGTGCGGGAGTCGTCGGAAGAACATGGCGAACGCTGGGTTCTATGCGAAACGTGGCGGCTGCTGGGTCGCCTTGCTCACGCAGCTGGTCGCGTTTCCGAGGCCCGTGATGCATTCGACGCGGCCCGCGACCTCGCGCACAAGCAGCATTCTCCGGTCTTCGAGTTGCGCGCCCTTCGAGAGCTGCACGAACTCGATGCGGATGCGGCGGTCGCCCGCGAAATCGAGCGCATTCTCTCGGAGCCGCGTGAGCTTCCTGCTCTGGATCGCGTTCGCCGCTGAGGCCTCCGTTCTATTGAACCCTTGTCCACGCGCCAAACGTCTACTTTCAGTTCTAGCGCGCCGCTGGGAGAAGCCCATGTCAAGAGTGAAAGCCTCTGTGCGTCCCGCCATTCTCGTTCGCGTCGCCAACTGGCTACTCAGGCGCGCGGGCAAGTCCGAGAACGAATACCTTCACGCCATCGGGCACTCGCCGCGCGTCGGCAATGCGGAGCTCGCCTATCAGGCCATCCTCGAAGGATCGAAGGTGCTTCCCGCACGCCTCCGCAAGATTGCGCGAATTCGCGTGGCGATGCGCGTGGGTTGTCCCTTCTGACTCGACAACCACTCTGCCGGGGGCAGGGCCGCGGGGATGAGCGACGAAGAGCTACTCGCAATGGGGACCGAGCGAGAGAAGGAGTACTTCTCGGAACTCGAACGCACGGTCATCGAATACGCGGTGGCGTTGTCATCGACGCCCGTCGACGTCGAAGACGAACTCGTCGAGCGGCTTCGTTCGCATCTCGATGAACGCGAACTCCTCGAACTCACGACGCAGATCTCCTACGGAAATCACCTCGCACGATTCAGTCGGGCCTACGACCTGCCGGCCAGTGGTAGCTCGCGAGGCAGAGCCTGCCCGATTCCCGATCACCTTCGGAGTTGAGTCGTCGACCTCAACGCCTTCTGAGCATGCAGCCCGTTGCAGCGAGCAGCATGACCCAGAGCGCGTAGCCGGGTGCCGACATCGCGGGCACCTGCGGCGCCCCGAGGTAGAGGGAGTAGAACTGCAGGTACTGCTCCTCGGCGAGTACGAGGTAGCCGGCCGCCGTCAGATGGATCGAGTCGATGAACGAGACGAACGGACTCGGCAGCGTCGGGTCGGGAAGCGAGGGGTCTCCGGGCGGGATCACCACCGCGGGGTCGTAGATGGTGTGCTGCACGCCGTCGAACCCATGGGTAAGCTGCATGAGTCCCCTGAAATCGATCGCGGTGAGCCCGGGGCCCTTGGCCGTGTCGAGGGCCTGGGCATAGGTCTGGAAGTTGGCCGAGGCGGTGCTCACTTCCGTGGGCGTGCCGAGGGCGAGGGGTCGCGGGTAGTCGTAGCTCGACCAGAGGATGAGGACCGAAGGTGCCGTCGCCAGGATGTGGTCGACGATGATCTCGACATCGTCGGTGATGGCCTGGAAGAGGGCGGCTTCCTGTGCGGGGGTGAACGTGTTGTTCCACTGCCCGAGGAAGTCGTTGCCCCCGATGCTGAGATGAACCAACTCGACGTCGGGATTGGCGGTGAGGGTGTTGGAGATGTGCGTCAGACCGCTGGCGGAGCTCAGGTTGAATGCAGTTTCCCCGCCCACGGCGGCATTGACCACTGTCTCGCTGTGACCGTGGTTGGTGAGCACGGTCTGTAGCGCGGGTGCCGCGGGCACTCCCCAGCTGTCGCCGAATACGACGACTTCAGCCGCCACCACCGGATGGCCGGTGAGAACCGCAACTCCCATCGAGAGCAATAATAGAAGGCGGTACATGTTCGGCCCCGCTCCTCTCTGCTCAGCGCCCCTTGAAGTCGGGGGTCCTGCGTTCGCCCATGGCCCGGGTGCCCTCGCGGAAGTCCTCCGTCTTTCGCAGGCGATCCTGTTCGGCCTTTTCGCGATCGGTCGCGGCTCGAATCTCGGCGGCGAGGTTGCCGCGGAGGGTCTCGCGGATCGAGTCGACCGCGAGCGGTGCCGAAGCTGCGATCTCGGCCGCGAGTGTTCGTGCTTCGTCTCGCAGATCGTCGATCGGGACGAGCCGGTCGCACAGGCCGATTGCCAGGGCCGCTTCACCGTTGATGCGTCGCCCGGTGTAGAGCAGTTCGGCCGCGGCCTGTTGCCCGACCAGCCGCGGCAATGTGACCGATAGACCGAAGCCGTGGTGGAAGCCCAGGCGCGCGAAGTTCGCGCTGAAGCGCGCTTCGGGTGCGGCGACGCGAAAGTCGGGCATCAGCGCGAGGCCGAGCCCGCCGCCGATCGCCGCTCCCTGGATCGCGGCGACGACCGGCGTGCGGGTCGAGAACAGGCGAACCGCCGCGTCGTAGAGGTGGCGATCGCCCTGCTGGGCGTCGTCCTCGCTCGGCGCTCCGAAGTTCGCCCCCGCGCAGAAGTGTCGCCCCTCGGAAGCGAGCACGATCGCACGGCAGCCCGGGTCCGCGTCGATGGCTTCGAAGGCTTCGGCGATGTCGTCGATCAGCGCGAGGTCGAAGAAGTTGTTCGGCGGCCGATGGATCTCCGCCAGTGCCACGAAGTCGGGGCCGACCTCGACACTCACGTCTCCATATCGCTGCGTGTCGGTCATCGCGGAAGCCCCACGAGGCTGCGCGCGATGATCATGCGTTGCACCTGGCCCGTGCCCTCGACGATGTCCATGGCCTTCACGTCTCGATAGAGCTTCTCGATCAGATGATCGCCTCGACCGCCGATCGTGCCGACGAGTTCGAGGCCGATGGTCGTCGCCTGTTGCGCGATCTGGGCGGCCAGGGCCTTCGACATCGAGGCTTCGATGATGTTCGGGCGCTGCTCTTCGGCGAGCCACCCCGCCTTCAGGCAGAGGAACCGCGCCTTGCGCACCATGCGCGACATCGCCTCGATGCGATCGCGTACGCGATCCTTCGCGAGCAGGTCGTGTTCCCGCGCGAAGCGGATCGACTCGTCGAGCGCGGCCCGCGCCATCCCCACCGCATTGGCGGCGATCACCGGGCGACCCGCGTTGAAGGTGCGCATTGCCGTCTTGAACCCCGCGCTGCTCTCATAGCGGGCTTCGCCGCCGAGCAGGTTGGCCTCGGGCACGCGCACGTCCTGGAGCGTGAACGAAGTCGACTCGTATGCCTTGAGGCCCATCTTCTTTTCGATGTTGAAGCCACCGAGGCCGGGGGTGCCGCGTTCGACGAAGAACGCGCGCTGCGCGCCGCGGCCCTTGGTGGGATCGACCGTCGCCTGCACCAGGATCCAGTCTGAGCGCGAGGCACCGCCGATGAAGCACTTCGCCCCGTTCAGGATCCAGTGCTTGCCATCCTTGCGTGCGGTGGTGGCAATGGCCGCGGCATCGGAGCCCGCTCCCGGTTCGGTCATCCCGAAGCACGCCCAGCGCGGCTTGTCGGGTTCGACGAACGGACCGAGAAAGCGCTCCTTCTGCTCCTCGGTTCCAATCGAGAGCACGTTGTTCTCGGGCAGCCCGGGCCCGGGCGTCGCAATGATGACCCCGCGATCCCAATAAGCGAACTCTTCCGAGAGAAGCAGTCGGGTCAACACGGCCCCGCGCCGCGCGCCGCTTTCGCCGGAGGCGTTCGGCCCACGCCACTGGGTTCGCCCTTCGCCGCGTTCGATGCAGCGATCGAAGAAGGAATGGCCAACGGGGATCGGCGCGGCGTTGCGGTCGGCTTCGAGGCCCACCGGCCGAAATTCCTTTTCGCCCAGCTCACGCGCCGCTTCGATCTTCTGTCGGGTCGCGTCGTCGATTCTCAGTTCCATTACAGCGCTCCTTTGGCGCCGAGGCCAAGCGGGTGGGGCGTTGCGCAGATGATGTCGCCGGCTTCCTGGATCGCGGCGTCGTATCCACCGCAACACAAGCCGAGCGCTCGCGCTTCGCGCATGTGCTTTTCGACCGGGTAGTCGGCCATGAAGCCGTGGCCGCCGAGGATCTGCACGCCGTTCGGACCGATGCTGCGCGAGACCTCGATGCACTCGGCGAAGGCCGAGGCCGCTTCAGCCGCGCAGGGAAGGCCGCGGTCGATCCGCCAGGCCGCTTCGTGCACCAGCAGGCGCGCGGCTTCGAGGGCCATCTGCATGTCGACGATCATGTAGGCGAGGGCCTGGTGGTGGCCGATCGGCTTGCCGAAGGCCTGTCTTTCCTGGGAGTAGTTCGCCGAGAACTCACAAGCCGCGCGCATTACGCCCAGCAGCAGCGATGCGTTGTACAGCCGCGCGCGCGCCCGGGCGCGAATGGCGCCCTCCTCGCTCGCCCAACGGCCGACGACCGCGCCCTTGCGAATCCGCAGCCCGCTCGCGCCAGCGGCCCGAAGGCCCGCGCCGCGAACGGTTTCGGTCTCGATGCCATCCTTCACCAGGAGCGCTTCGTCGCCGTGAAGCACCACCACCACCGCAGGGTCATCGACGGGAACCCAGGGTGCGTCGAGGTCGAGGGTCTCGTTCGCGACTTCGATCTGCGCGTCACCTTCGACGACCAGCAACGCACGTCCGTCGCCGACGGCGTCGAGCAGTGCGCGCACGGCTTCGTCTCCGCCCATCTCGATCAGCGCCGAGAGGGCGGGCCCATAGCGATCGAGGGCGAGCGCGGCACCGGCGTCGGCCGCCGCGAGTTCTTCGTTGACGAGCACGCGTGCCAGGCAACCCATCCCTGCGCCGTCGAGTTCGACGGGCAGTTCGAGGGTGGCCAGCCCGATCTCGTCGAAGGCCTCGCGCAGTGCGCTGTCGACCTGCCGGGCGGCTTCGCTCTCGCGCATGCGGGGCAGGATCTCCTCGCTGGCGAGTTGGCGAACGGTCTCGACGACGAGCTGGATCTCTTCGTCGACTTCGAGGCTGAACATGGTTCCCACTTCTCCTTCTTGTTCCACTGGTTCCTTCGGGGCGGGTCTCTAGATGGATTCGAGTCGTTCCGCGAGTACCGGATTGCGCTCCAAATACTCCGCTTCGATCTGGTCGCGGATGCGCTCGAGCCCCGGGCCGTGCTTCTCTTCGTCGAAGCGGGCGCCGACCGCCTTGCGGGCGAACAGGGTTCGCCGCACGTCGCGCGCGTCGCTGAGCAGCCCCTGTTCGAGGAAGTACTGGACGAATCGATAGGTCGTGTACTCCTTGCCGAGCGGGCAGAGATCGCGAAAGTGCGTGGCTCCCTTCCCCCGGACGTACTCTTCGAGTTCCTCGGGTTCGGTCCACTTCAGATATCGGTTTCGCGCGTGGTCGTTGATTACGTCGAGGCAGTCGTCGATCACGATCGGGGCACCGTCAACCAGCCGGTTGAAGAAGAGGCGGAAGTCGCGGTCGAGGGCACCGTCGGCGTCGATGCAGAGCAACGAGATGGGGCCATCGCCGGTCTCGGGATGCACGTCGGCCACGTCCCCGATCACGATCTCGACCGCATCGCGCACCCCGAACGCTTCGAGGTTCGATTCGATCGCGCGTCGATTCATGTCGACGTCGGTCGCGCTCGCCAGGGCCTGGGAGGCTTCGCCTCGTTCGATGGTGAATAGCTTGATCGGGTGTGCGTTCTCGCGTGCGCCCAGGGCAAGGGAGATGGTGCTGGCCCCCTGCGCGGGACCGATCTCGACGATGCATCCGGGCTCGAGCTTCGTCGCCACGCGGTAGAGCTCGCGGTAGGTCCCCGAAGCGAGTCGTCCGCTCGCGACCTGCTTGACCCGGCGGAACTTCCGATTGCGAAACCGCTTCGTGAGCTTTCGAATCGCGGAGATGGGGTTTCGCATGCGGGGGGCTTCCTGGCTGACGCGTCGCGCACCGGATTCGACGCCGAATCGGTGGACCGGAGGGACCGGAGGGGATTGAGAGGATCAAGAGAAGCTCGCCTCCGAAGTGGCGAGCGGGGGAGCGAGTGTAACCGACCGCTCGCGGCCCGGTTCACCTAGAATGTCGAGGTCTCGCGCTGTTGCTTCGTCTCCGGGTGGAGGCCATGCGGCCAGTCGCCTCGGAATGGGCTCCCCACATGATCCGGAAGATCGCCGCCGTCACCCTGGCTGTTTCGTTCCTGGCCATGTCCACCAGCGGCATGATGATGTTCGTCATCGAGAAGCCTTCGTTCACGCTGCAGATGCATCCGGTGCACAAGCTGTTCGGTTTGATCATGGTGATCGCAGCGACGGCGCACATCTCGCTCAACTTCCGTCCCTTGCTCAAGCACCTGCAGGAGCGTGCCGTCGCAGTCTGGGGTGGGCTGCTCGTGGTGCTCCTGGTGGTGCTCTACGGCGTTGCGCTCGACAACGAGGTGCCGGACGACCTCGCGGCGCAAATGGACTCCGCGGCGGCCCGAGCCGAGGGCCACGACTGAGGCGCACGATGGATCGCGACTATTGGGAGCGTGTCGGCGAGCGCTACGAACGCGAGATCTTCGCCAGCTCGCTCTCGGACACGACGGGGGTGATCAGGCGGCGGCTCGACGAGCTTGCGAATCCGAAGGCCGTGGCCGCGGATTTCGGCTGCGGCGTGGGCCACTACCTGCCGCTGCTGGCCCGGCGCTTCCGCCAGGTCCACGGGATCGACTTCGCGGTGTCCCTGCTCGAGCAGGCGAGGGCCCGCACCCGCGACTTCGACAACGTGACGATCCATCGCGCGAATCTCGCGAGCGGTCGCGCGCGACTCTCGTTCCCGAAGGTCGGGGTCGCCGTCTGTGCCAATGTGCTGATCTCCAACGACGAGTCGGTTCGGCGAGGCATCCTGCGTACGATCCGCAAGCAGATGGTTCGCGGTGGCCAACTCCTGCTTCTCGTCCCCTCCCTCGAAGCCGAGGTGTATACGAGCCAGATGCTCGCGGAGTGGAATCGCCGGCAGGGCCATCGCAACAACGAGACCCACGCGTCGGGCTTCCGCTCCGTGCCGGACATGGTGCAGGGGCTCGTCGACATCGAGGGCGTTCTGACGAAGCACTATCTACGCGAAGAACTCGAGGTGCTGCTTGCGAACTCGGGCTTCGAGGCAGCGAGCTTCGACAAGGTCGAGTATCGCTGGGATACCGAGCTCGACGCTCCCCCGCGTTGGATCACGCGAAGCCCGCGGCCGTGGGATTGGCTCGTCGTCGCGAAGGCGCGCGGCTGAAGCTCCGATAGACGGTTCAAGATTCGACGAGCAGTGAGACCTCGACGCGTTCGTGCTCGAGGATCGCCGCGTGGAAGGCCTTGAAGCACTGGCGCGCCGCGTCGAGGGTTCCTTCGCGGATGTGTCGAGCCGTCTCTTCGAGGGCGCGATCGAGTTCGACGTGCTCGGCGCGCAGGGCTTCGATCTCGGTGCGTCGTTCGCCGTTCGCCGCTTCGGCTCGCGGGAAGTAGAAATCCTCTTCCAGGGTGAAGTGGGCCTTGAGCGAACGCAGCAGGCGCTCGACCCGCGGCTCGGCGGTCGCGAGCGCACCCTCCTGGAGCGCCTCCGCGAGCCGAGCGAGTTGCGAGTCGATCAGGCGATGCTGGGTCGAGACCTTGTCGGCTCCACTTCGCTCTTCGCTCATGGTCGAACCGGTTCCATCGGGGGCTCCACGATCACTCGAGAGTGATCGCGATTCTATCCCCGATTGCGGTTCGTGACCGCGGCGGTCTCGCGAGCGTCGCTACACCGTCTTTCGCTTCGAGCGCAGACCCACGACGCCCAGCCCGCATGCCAGCGCGACGAGTCCATACACGCCGATGCTCGGTACCGGGGGATAGGCGACGTCGACCGTCACGTTGCTGAGATCGACCGGGTCGTCGTTGGCATCGAGGATGTCCGCCGCCGAGAGCTGCCACTCGTAGTGCATGTACGAATTCGCGAAGCCGCCCGCGCCGGAGCCGCCGGCATCCGAGACCTGGAAGGCGAGCAATTCGATCGTGATCGGATTGCCGGGCGACTCGGTGAGCGTGATGAGCAGCTCACCCGAGAGCGTGTCGTCCATGTTCTCGACCGGGGTGATCGTGGCGAACGCCCCGGTCTGGTTCACGAAGATGTGCTGCGTCGAGCTGTTGAGCAGACTCAGCTGGCCTGCGTCGTTGCCAACCAGGCTATCGGACGGTTGCTGACGCGCGTTGTTCGAGTACTGCACCGCTGCATTGCCCTGGCTGAAGGCGTGGGGCACATCGGGGACGTCGACGTTGTAGGTGATGGTGAAGGGGATCTTGAGATCGATCGAACCGCCGACCGCGAGGTTGTTGACCTCGCTCGAGAACGTGACGGCCAGGTTGTCGATTTGACCATGCGCCGTCTTCAACTGGATGTTGTCCGCGGAGACGTTCGCGTCGGTGATGGTGTAGGCCTGGGTCGCCAGGCCCGAGACCAGGTAGGGGAAGGCGGGGTCGCCGTGGTCGCCTTCCAATAAGACTTCGGCGCGCCAGCCGCTCGTATCCTCGGTGAAGGTGTGAAACTGGCTGATGCGCGCGCGGGCGGTGTAATCCGCGGCGTACGCCGGGAGCGCGGTGGCGAAGAGGGTGAGGGCTGCCGCAGCGAGCCTCAGGGTCGTTCGGAAGATCGTTCGATTCGCGAGCATGGGAGCTGCCTCCATCCGGGGCGGCATGCGAGATGCGCCCGTCGATTTGGAGACGAGCTTCGACGAGACCCATTAACCGGGCCGAAACCGCTTGCGACCCCGCGGGCGGGCCTTGAGCGCGGTCTCAATCCTGCCGACGGAAGGCGGCGAGCAGGTAGCGCTGGTGCGGGTAGTGGTGTTCGAACACTCGTTCGGCGCCGAGGGCGGCCGCGATTCGCCCGAGCCCCCCATCCTCGGGGGCGGGGCTTCGGGGTGGTGGGCGTCGGTAGTGTGAGGCGAAGCGCGGGTCGCGGTGGATCCGCTCTTCCGAGCTCGTCCAGGCGCGCAGCGCATCGCCCTCACCTGCAAAGGCCAACACGATGACCTCGGGGCGTTGCTCGATCACGTAGCCGGGATCGTATTGCTTGCCGAGGAAGGGCCCCGGGCTCCGGGCGATGTATCGATCGGTGAGGCCGCTCACGTCGAGGATGCGCAGGCCCGGGTTCTGGAAGCCCACGATGCCGATGTCCATCAACGCGACGGTGTCGCCGGGCTGCAGCGCTTCTTCGCCGAGCCACCGGGCGAGTGCACCGTGGCCGCTCACATAGCCCCGTGCCCGGAGGTCGAGCCGCTTCTTCAGTTCCATGCGTTCGGCTCGATGTGCGAACGCGGCGATCGCGAGCAGGGTCACGAGCACGACGGTCGTCAGGCGCGCGTCGATGAAGTGGCGCAGCAGCGCGGTCCAGCCCACGACGATCGCGATCGCGAGGGCGGGCAGGTAGGGAACGGAGAAACGCCAACCCGGCATCCAATCCGATCCGGTGACGAAGGGAAGCGCGCAGCCGACGAAGCCTACCGCGATGATCGGAACGAGGCGGCGCAGGTCATAGGATTCGCTGATGCGCGACCGGCCGATCGCGTAGCCCACACACCCGAGCACGACGCCCAGCGGTCCGAGGAAGGGCGCCATCGCGCCGTTCACGACATAGACGCCGGGAGTGATGCCCAGGTAGCCACCGCTCTTGGCGTACCAGGTGTTGGGAAGGAGTTCGCCGTCGTACACGACGTAGCGGAAGAGACAAAGCGCACAGAATGCGGCGGCCACCGGGATTGCGTCCGCGACGGCGCGCCAACCCCGCACCCCCATCGCGAAGCGCGCACTCCACCCAACCGCGAAGATCAGCGCGCCTTCGGGCCGCGTGAGTGTCGCGGCCGCCCATAGAACTCCGCTCGCGGTTCCCACTCGGAAGCGAGAGAGCGCGTCGCATCTTCCGCACGAAAGGGCGGCCACGATCGTGCCTGCATAGAGCCCCGTTTCGAGTCCACTCGTCGCATTGACGGCCACACCCGGGAAGACGGCGACCAGCGCGGCCGCAATACCACCTACGACCGTGCCCGAAGGCGCGTCGTCCCCGCGCGCAATCCTGTGCGCGATCCACGGAAGGGCCCCGATCGCGAAGGCCATCCCCACGACTCCGAGACCCTTCGAGAACGGCGCCAGCGGCGCCGCGCCAGCGAGCCAATGAACCCCCGCAAGCACGAGCATGAGCAGGAAGTTCGTATAGCCCTCGACATGCTCGCCCGGGTTGAAGTAGGGCCCATACCCGGTGGCGAGGGCCTGGCTGTATCGATAGGTGATGAACGCGTCGTCGTTGACGTGCCCGATGAACAGCCCGACGCCGACCGCGAAGAGCAGCAGGGCACCGGTGGTCGCGACGATCGTGGTCTTCAGTGCGGACATCGCAGGCCGAAGCGAAGAGCCGATTCGGCGGGTCGCCCGCCGATTCGGCCGCTCGCCTACTTCCGGATCACGCGCTTCTCGCCGCGTTCGCGCCCGAGCGTCGCTTCGTGGGCGACGTAGGAGCGGATCGTGAAGGCCTCTTCCGGCGTCATGAAGTCCTTCCAGGCCGGCATCCCGTTCGGCGCGAATGCGCCGTCGATCACGATCTCCTTCCACGCGGGTGCGAGTTCGCGAATGCGGAAGCGCAGATCGGGCACGATGCCGCCGCTCGTCGCGTTGCCGCCGTGACACACGGCACAGTACGCGTTGTAGAGCGTGCGCCCGGCTTCGATCTCCTCCGCGGGGGCCGCAGCCAGGCCGTGCGCGGGGATCTCCTGGATCGCGGTTTCCACGACGGGGAGCTCGCTGTTCGCCCCGAGCTTGTAGACCAGGAGCCGGCTGATGTTCACGAGTTCGAAGGGCGCGCTCACCACACCGAAGGGCAGGCTCGTCTCGCCGCCATAACCCTGGGCGACCGCGACGTATTGCTCGCCGTCGAGTTCGTAGGTGATCGGCGAAGCCATCACGCCACCCTGCACATCCCGGTTCCACAGCACCGCGCCCGTGCGGGCGTCGTGTGCGGTGAAGTTGCCGTGGAGATCCCCCTGGAAGATCAGGTTGCCCGCCGTCGAGAGCACGCCACTGCCCGAATAGAAGCCCTTCGGCATGCGCCAGACCTCGCGACCGGCCACCGGATCCCACGCCATCAACAAGCCGTCCACTTCCTTCTTGGCGAACGCCTTGCGTTCGTCGACGCTCATCTCGTCGGGCAGGGCGACCATGTGGGCGACCGAGTAGTTCACCGTCCAGATCATCTTGCGTCGTTCGGTCATGAAATCATCGACGTAGAAGCCGCTCGACACCTTGGCGGGGATGTAGACGAGGCCCGTCTCGGGGCTGTAGCTCATCGGGTGCCAGTTGTGGGAGCCGCTCGGCCCCGGGATGATGAACTGGACTTCTTCGGTGTCGCGCATGCCGGGGGCTTCCACGGGGCGACCCGTTTCCATGTCGACGTGGGTCGCCCAGTTGACGGGCATGAACTTCTCCGCAGAGAGCAGCTCGCCGGTCTTGCGATCGAGCACGTAGAAGAAGCCATTCTTCGGCGCCTGCATGAGGACGTCCCGCTTACGACCTGCGATCTCGAGCTCGGTCAGGATCATGTGTTGGGTGGCGGTGTAGTCCCAGTGATCTCCGGGTGTCGTCTGATAGTGCCAGGCGTATCTCCCGGTATCGGCATCGACGGCGATGATCGACGAGACGAAGAGGTTGTCGCCACCTTCGGGGCTGCGGATCTTGCGGTTCCAGCTCGCCGCGTTGCCCACGCCGATGTAGAGCAGATTGAGTTCGGGATCGAAGGCGAAGGAATCCCACGCGGTGCCGCCTCCCTTGCCGTTCCTCCACCACTCACCCGTCCAGGTCTGGGCGATCCACTCCTGGGTCTCGTCTTCGAAACCCTCCGCGGGGTTTCCGGGCACCGTGAAGAAACGCCAGACCTGCTCGCCGCTCGCTGCGTCATAGGCCGTCACGTAGCCGCGCACGGCCATCTCGGCGCCACCGTTGCCGATGATCACCTTGCCGTTCACGACCCGCGGCGCGCCGGTGATGGTGTAGGAATCGGTGGTATTGATGCGCGTGTCGATCTGCCAGACGACGGCGCCGGTGTCGCGATCGAGGGCGTGGAGCCGGCCGTCGAGACTCGCGACGTAGACGTTGTTGCCCCAGAGTGCCGCCCCGCGATTCACCACATCACAGCAGGCGTGAACGGCGTAGTCCTTCGGCACCTCGGGGTCGAAGTGCCAAAGCTGTTCGCCCGTGCGTGCGTCGTAGGCCAGGGTGTGACCCCAGGAGCCGGTCACGTAGAGCTTGCCGTCGGCCATCAACGGCGTCGTTTCGACGCCCCGCTTCGTCGGCAGCTCCGCGAACCAGGCGAGGCCGAGGTCGCCCACGTTGCCGTCGTGGATTCGGGAGAGCGGGCTGAAGCGTTCTTCCCCATAGGTGCGGCCGTGGGTGAGCCATTCGCCGGGGGTGGAGTCGGCCGCGATGATCCGCGCCGCATCGACGGGGCGGGAAACGGAAGCGGTGTCGGCGGCCGCATCGGGTTCGGACGTTCGCCCCGCGCAACTCGTGACCAGGCCCAGGGCGGCGATGAGCGCCGCGGTGAAGGAGAGACGATCGAGTCCGAATGTCACGGCGCATCCTCGTGAGAAGGGTTGGGCGCGCGGGGGCGCGTGGACGGGGCGCCGAGCGTACCCTGCCTGCGAATCGGGAGACACCTGTGCCTGATGCGCTGCGACAGTCGGGAACCTACGCCCTGGTGCTCCGCTGCCCCGAACCCGGGATCGTGAAGGTGGGGGCGCTTGGCGAAGTCACCCTCGGGCGCGGCTATCTCGTCTACATCGGCAGCGCCTTTGGATCCGGGGGCTTGGCCGGAAGGCTCCGGCACCACCTCCGCCCGATCGTTCGGCCGCATTGGCACATCGACTACATCCGCCGACACTGCGAGACGTTGGGCGCGTGGCTCGCGAATGGGGATCGCGGGCTCGAGCACAGCTGGGCGGGCGAGATCGCGAAGCTCGCCAACACCACGGCGCCGCACCCGGGTTTCGGCTCGTCCGACTGCCGATGCGACGCGCACCTGTTTCGCCTGCGTCGAAATCCGAGCCGAGCGTGGTTCCGGTCGGTCCTCGAGGTGCAGCCGACTGCGAGAGACGTCGCGTTCTATTCGACCGCGGGCCTCGACGACGCCGTGTCGTCTTGAATCCGAAGATCTTCGCGTCTATCCGCCGTAGAAGGTCTTCTCGCCGAGGTCGCGCAGCACCAGCGTCGTGTCGTCGGGCCGGCCTTCGACTTCACCCGAGAGCCCCGCGTTGACGACTTCGCCGACGAAGAGCGAGTGGTCGCCGATCTCGACGGTCTCGACGAGTTTGCACTCGACGAAGGCGTGGGCGTTGTCGAGCAGGGGCGCCCCCGATTGGCCGGAGGAGAAGGGCTGGCCCGCGATCGTATTGCCTTCGCGCTCGACCGGCTTGAAGAAGGAGAAGGCCATCGCGTCCTGCCCCTTGCCGAGGATGTTGAGGGCGAAGTTCTTCGACTCCTTGATGATCGAGTGCGCACCCGAGTCGGCCTTCACGCCGACCGCTACGAGCGGCGGCTCGAAGGAGGCCTGCGTCACCCAGTTGACCGTCGACGCCGCAACCTGCTGGTCGGCCGACTCGCCGGTCAGTACGTAGAGGCCGTAGGGGATCATGCGGAGGGCTTGCTTCTTGTCGTTTGCGTCCATGGGGCGTCGTTCTCCGAGCGGGTTCATCGTTGGACCCCGGACACTATCGAATGGACGCGCCGATCGTCGACGTCAGAGCAGCGTGACCAGCGCCGTCTTCGTGTGGCCACCGTAGCGGGCCTTGGTGGCGGCGTTCTCGGCGAGGTTGTCGACCAGGGGGAAGTTCGCGTAGTTGCGAACCTTCGCGCGGGTGGAGCGCCACGCCGCGAGGTCGACCCGGGCCTCGAATGGGCGGTCGTTGTGGAGCCACTCGATCTCGTCGCCGTCTTGGAGGTCGTCGTCGAAGAGCATGTCGACGGTCGGAACGATCGTGCTGGTTTCGCGGTGGATGTGATAGACGGGCAGGTTGTCGTCGAAGATCAGCGTGTCGAAGCCGCGTTCGGCACACTCGTCGATGCGGCGCTTCTGGTCGACGTGGTCGTCGAAGAAGGCGAGGGTGCTTCGATCCGAAACGTCACCGAAGTCGAAAGTCGACCAATCCTGCTCGTGGTAGACGATGCTGTCGTCGCGGTAGGCGAGGCGCGAAAGGTCGATGTCGAAGGCGTGGAACTCGGCCATCGGACACGCCTGCCGCAACACCCATGAGCTCTGTCCGCGCCAGACCCCGCTCTCCACCACCAACTCGGGTTCGAGCAGGCGCCCGGTCACGTAGAGCCAGAAGAGGTTCTCGAAACCGCTACCGCCGTAGTTGACCTCGATGGGACGACGCGCGAAGAGCTCGAAGAATTCCGCGACCACGCGATGGATCCGCTCCGCTTCGAAGCCTTCCTTTTCACCGTAGAAGTCGCGGTAGAAGCGCGTCGCGACGCGCCCGGCGTCGAGGGCCGCGAGATCGCGGATCTTCGCGGTGAGAATCTCGTTGCGGCGCGGTCTCGTCTCGCCATGGGGGCCGAGAATCCATTGCCCGACCTTGCGCCGAATGCGCCACAACCCCAGTCCCATGCTTCCCCCCGCGCGGCCCAGGCCACTCGTACTCCAACCGTCGGCCGTCGTTGCCGCACGCTGAAGGCAATTGATGCCGGCCGGGTGCAACGAAACTGAGGCACTGGCGCGCGATCCCTCGCACGCCCAAGCTCTCGGTTGCCGCGGTCGCAGCGCGCCCGACCCGGATTCGGAGGATCCAACGATGCGTTCGTGTTCCCTGAGTCTCGCCATCGCGCTGGCTCTGCTCGTCGGCATTGCGATCGCATCGCCCGCGAGCGCCGAACTCGAGACCCTCGATTCGAAGAACGCCCGCGAGATCGTGGCGCAGAGCAAAGGGGTCGTGGTCGTCGACCTCTACGCTGAGTGGTGAAGCCGCTGTGTCCGGCAGTTGCCGGTCATGGAATCCCTGGCGGATGAGTTCGCCGGCCGCGTACGCATCGTGAAGGTCGATGTCGAAGAAGACGATCCGGTGCTCGACGCCTTCGCCGCGGACGGCGTGCCCGCCTACATCGTCTTCCGCGACGGCGTCGAAGTCGATCGCTTCGAACCCTTCCTGGTCGATTGGGGAACCGAGGGCCGCCTGCGGCGCCGCATCACGGCGGCACTCGAAGCGGGCGCGTAGCGCCGCCGCCGCAACGGACTACGAGACCGCAATGATGGTGAAGCCGCGCTCGCCGCGCGGTGTTCGGAAGGTGCCGCTCTCTTCGACCATCAGGCCGATCAAGGCCTTGCCGAGGGGCGAGCCCGGCGTGACGGTTCGAACCACCACCCCGGCGTGTTCGATCTCGAGCCCGCCCGCGATCGGTAGCAGCCACCAGGCCTGGATTTCGTCGCTCTCCTCGTCGCGCAGGGTCGCGATCGCATAGGGTTCGATCGGCTCGTCGGGGTCGATGGTCGGCAGGTGGATCTGCTGGAGCCGCGCTTCGGTCTCGCGCAGGGCTTCGACGCGATCGGCGAGGCCACGCGCGAGATAGCTCTGCTCGGTCGCACGGGTGTCCTTCGAGTGTTCGGCCCGGTTTTCGCTGTGGGTCGCGCCTTCCTGCGCGTCGTTCTGGGTGCGGATCAGGGTGGCGAGATCTTCGCGCACGACCTCGAGCAGCTTCGCGCGAAGCTCTTCCTTGTCGAAGACGATTGCGACGGGGTCCTGGGACATGGCCTCGAAATCAGGAGGTCGGCAACCACGCGAAGGCGTCGGTCAGCCGGCCTTTCGGATCGTCGGTGACGGGTTCTCCGTGACCCACCACGATGCGTTCGATCGGAAGGGAGAGGATGTGATCGAGGCTGCTGCGGGCGGCCTTGCGATCGGCGAAGCCGGTCCAGCGGATCATGCGGCTGAGCGCCACGCGATCATGGAAGCCCATGGCCTTCGTATAGAGCACGGGCCAGGTGCCCTCGGGCCGACCCACGTTGTGGACGAGATCGGCGACGATCAGGGTCTTCGAGGGATGGTGGAAGAGCACGCTCTCTTCGAGGCGAAAGCCCTCGATGGGAATCTCTTCGAGTTCGTCACCGAAGCCCGTGTCATTCGAAGGCGACGCGATGCGATCGATCTTCAGGTCGGCGCGCTTCTTCTCGAGTCCGGCTGGCGCGTGAAGGGTGGCCTCGGGTGCGGCTGCGACCCATTCGCCGAGCTTCATGTGATGAAAGGTGTTCGGCGCGTAGAGATGCGCGACGCGACCGATCGCTTCGATGGCTTCTCGAAGCTCGCGGGTCGCACCGATCGGCGAATAGAGCACTACGCTTCCGCTCTGCAGGCGCACGACACTCATCGTCGTCGTGAGGGGCATCCCCAGGATGCTGACCGGCTCGTTCGCGAGCCAGATGTCGTCGACGAGGGGGGTGAGCATGGCGCTCCTGCTACTGCTTGGAGGGCTTCGCCTTTGCGCCTCGCGGCTCGTCGGGGCGCATCCCGGCCACGCGCAACACGACGGGGGTGCGATGGTGGCCGGTGTGTGCACCGAACAGCGATCCCGTGGCGCGAATCCGCTTGCCCACGAGCTTCTTCGCCTCGGCTACCGGCACTTCGAGCTGCACTTCCTTGACCTTCGCGTGGCTGCGGACGTTGTAGTAGCTCTTGCCGTCGCTCAGCACGCAGATGTCCTTGTCGAGGGCGAGCATCACGATCGTCTCGGGCATGTCGCCCTTGGCGGCGCTCAGGTATCCGGGAGGACCGGGGACGACCTTGGTCGAGAGGGACCCCTTCAGCGTCACGACCGCGGGCTCGTAACCCAGACAACGCGCCGAAGCCGCTCCCGGCAAGAGCAGCGCGACCAGCAATGCGAAACCGACGAATCTCATCCCATCTCCCCCAGAACAGAGTCTACGGCGCCATTCGGCGCGAGGCGAACTCCCGGCTGTTCGACGCGATCGAACCGCTGCGAATTCGCCTGGTGAAGCGCATTGGAGGCGCTCCTTCTCGTGTCTGATTCGGGCGGACGGCGCCCGATCTTAAGGAACGCTGCGGGGGCCGGGGCGCGGGCCCCCGACGATGCGCTGCACCGCGGGGGGACGACCGATCGTCTCGACGAAGTTCGCGTCGTCGGGAAGCGGGACCGGTTCGAAGGGGTGGGTGTCCGCCCAGGCGGCGATGAATTCGGCCACGGGAATCGACTCTTCGGGTTCGTCGCGCCGCAGCTCGGCGAGGATGTCGAGGCTCGTGTCGACGAATTCGTCCTTGTCGATCAGATGCCGTTCGTAGTCGTTCGCGAGTCGGGAGAGGTCTTCGACGAAGGGGTTCAAGGAGAGCGATCGTCGGGTCTCGATCGGGCGCTTTTCGCCCACGCTCTCGAGGGCGCGTTCGACGACGTTGTGCAGGGTGGCGACATCGTCGGCGAGCTGATCGACTCCGCTGCGTGTCGAGCCCCGGGTCGCGATGCCGAGATAGAGGGCCGCGAGGGAGCCCTGCACGCTAGCCGAGAGTTCGCTCGAGCCGGGTTCGATTTCGATCTCGAGGGAAACCCGATCGATCGGCTGCGAGCGCTCGATCTGGATCTGCCCGTAGAAGTCGTCGTCGCTCCACGGGCCGATGCGTCGTTCGTAGAGCGGGTCGAGGATCACGATCCAACGCCCGGGATGTTCGCTGTTGCGATCGCGCGCGATCGCGGCGGTGAGCACGCGCAGGGCTTCGGGCATCGCGCTGCCATCCACGCCGAGCAGGTCGACCGCGTGCACCGGAACCGAACGATCGGATAGCCGCTGCAGGCCGGCGTGGAGCGCGCCCGAGCGAACGATCTCCGAATTCGGCGTGAGACAGACCGGCGGAAAGGGAGCGGCCGGGTCGGCGGCCCGGTAGAGGGCCGCGCGAAGCCCCTGCGCGGCGCCATCGTTGCGCGTGGCCGAGAGCACGGTGACCGGATCGCTGTCGGGGCCCTGGGCGATGCGATCGTAGAACCGCGGCGATCCGCGCTCGGCGCCTTCGCCGTCTTCATCTTCTTCGAAGGGGCCGCGCCATCGCCCACCCCAGGCCCTGGCCGCGTGCTTGAACAGGGCTGCCCGCAAGCGCAGGCCGAGATCGCTCTCGCCCGGCTGGGAGGCATCGAGGGACTCGATGCGGGAGTCGATCCGAAAGAACTCCATGGCGTGCTGCTCGTCCGCTCTCGCTTCTGCTGCGTGGGTGTGGGTCGGCGTGGGTGGGTTTGGGCCCAGCCTATCACACGGCCGGCGCAGCGGGGCGCCGAGGCGGGGAGTTCAGCGCTTTCGGTACGGCCGCGAGTGGTCCCAGTCGGCGAGCAGGGTGCGCAGCCCGGTCACGAGCAAGAGCGGTTGGTCGAGCATCATGTGGTGGTACGCCTCGGGAATCTCGATCACCGGGGCCACCCGCCCGAGCAGCTCGTACATCTGCTGTCCGATGTCGCGGGTCACGAGGCCGTACTCGGCGCGAAACAGCGCGACCCGCGTGTTCACCCGGGGCAGTTCGTCGGCACTCGCGCGTGGCGTCACCTTCTTGAAGATGTTGGCGTCGAAGCTCCAGGTGTACCCGCCTTCGACTTCGATCAACGAATTGCGCGAGACGTAGTCCATCACATAGGGAAGGGACGAAGGCTGATCGGGCACCGTGCGGTAGCGCGAGAGCGCGGTTTCGAAATCGGGATGGACCTTCGGCTTGGAGAAGATCCGGGTCGCCATGCCGACGCGCTCTTCCTTCGAGGGCTGACGCACCGGCGAGTCGAGGATCACGGCGCCGGCGATCTTCTCGCCGTACTCGGCCGCGGCCATGATCGTGACGAAGCCCCCCATGCTGTGGCCGATCACGATGGGCGGGCCGTCGATACCGGCGTGTTCGGCGACCGCGATGACTTCGCGCGCCCAGATTTCGCGCGGATAGGCTTCGCGCCGACCGCTCTTGCCGTGTCCGGAGAGATCGATCGCGGCAACACAGTAGTCGCCGAGCAGCGGCGCCACGTGCGACCACCAGTAGGCGTTGGCCGCACCACCGTGAACCAGCACGAGACCCGGCTGCCCCGGATCCCCCCAGCGTCGGTAGTGCACCGAGCAACCCTCGACGTCGACGTAGCGATCGTCGCACTGCGCCTCGAGGGCGCGATCGAACCAGGCCGGCGCGTTCGCCCGCGCCTCGGCCCATTCCGCTGGGCCGGATTTCAGTCGTCCTTCCATACCCGACGTTCTAGCCCGTCGCGCGGGCCGGGTCCAAGCGGGGACGTCTACGGGTTGTTCGCCTTGCGGAGGCGAAGGGCCCCCGCGAGCAGCAGCGCCACGAGAACGGAGCGGGACGCGACACTCCCACTCGGTACGCCGGTCGAAAACGGAGAGTCTGCCGACCACACCGGCCCGGCCGGCGCGCTCCCGCCGAAGAAGATCGTGCCGTCGCCGCCCTGCAGCGAGGCGTCGGCCACGCTCGTGCCGCCGCCTTCGTCGAAGTGGTAGAGGGCGGCGGTGTCGACGTCGGAGACGAAGGGCGCGGTGGGAACGCTGAAGCTTCCCGTGTAGCGAAGCGTGTTCGAAAGCCGGACTTCGGTGAGCAGGCCGTTGTAGTTGATCCCCGGGAAGCCGTGCTTCTCTGCGCCGAACACGAGGAAGGGATCGGAGTTCGTACAGGCCTGACCACCGGAACCACCATCCGGACTGCAGTAATTGCCCGGTACGGCGCCCACCGGGTACCGGAGGTCGCCGCCGGGCCCGCCGCTCACGGGTCCTTCACCGTCCAGCACACCATCGAGGTAGATGCGCATGCGACCGTCCGAAGCGCGGCGCTCGACTGCAACGTGATGCCAGGCGCCGTCGGTCGGGTTCGTCGTCCCGCACAGAGAGTAGCTGGTGAAGTCGTCGAGCACGCCGAAGACGATCGTGCTGTTGAGCACGCCGATGCCCCACGCGCGAGGCTGATTGAATCGATCGGCGTCGATGATGATGTTGCTGTTCACCCAGTCGTTGCCGACGCCGCAGGGGGCCGTGTTCGGGTTGTCGGCGGCGCTCGCCTTCATCCAGAACTCGACGGTGAAGTCGGCCGCCCCTGCGTTCACCGCCGCCGGGGGCGTGCGGTCGATCTTCACGCGATCGGGGAAGACGAAGCCGTCCCCGGGACTCCCGCCGTGACCGTAGAAGCGAAGGGACTGCGCGGACGCCGTAGAAAAGGGAAGTGCGAAACCGAGCAGGACGGCCAGGGCGACGAACGCGCGCCGCCAACGCAGGGCCGCGAGGCAGAGCAGGGCGGTCAGGCGCAGCAGGTCGCGCCGCGGTTCGGGCACGACGATCACCGCGCGACTCACGGTGCAGTTGTTGCTCTCGTTGCCCTCGGCGACGAGGTCGAGGGCGTCGGAGCACACACCGAGGTAGCGCTCGACGGTTTCGCCGCGCTCGATCGGGGCGAGGTCGTTCGGAATACGAGCGCCGGCGTCGCGACAGTCGTCGCGCTCCGACGGATCGAGGTTGCCGACGAAGCAATCGCCGATCCAGGGATCCTCTTCGGGGTCATGGAACCCGTCCTGCGAGATGAAGAAGCGAAGCTGGCTGGCCCGTGCCGGTCCGTCTCCCTCGTTCGTGACCTCGGCCTGGACTGCGATCCGCGCTCCCATCGGTACCTCGTCGTGATCGGGCATGGGGGGCTCGGCAATGAGATCGGGACGGGTGTCGGGATCGCACGCATCCCCTTCGTCGTCGCTGTCGAAGTCGTCCTGATCGGGGTTGAACGTCTGTGGGCAGTTGTCGCTCGGGTCGTCTTCGCCGTCGTGATCGTCGTCGGCCATGTTCACGACGGTGTCTTCGATCCAATCCTCCTGCAGGTCGACCGCCGCATCGTCGCGAAGTCGCGTGAGCTTGGCCATACGCAGCGAGGTGTCGAGGACGTGCTGGCGGTGCCAGAGCACGCTCTGGCTCGCATCGCCCGGTTCGAGGAGAGAGGGGTCGACGAGGTCGGGGATGTCGTGGATCGGCATCTCACCGACCAGGCCGGTTTCGCTGAGCGGCGTCGTGAAGCGCAGGTCGATGTCCGCCTGCACGACATTGTCCGGGCGATGGCAGTGCGCGCAATTCGAAGCAAGGTAGGAACGAACGCGCTCGTGAACGCCTGCGGTCTCGTCTTCGATGGTCGCGAAGGCGCGGTACTGCGCGGGAACGCCGATGTCGTTGTCGAAGACCTCCATGCAGTTGAGCGAACGCAGTTGGTTCTCGTCTTCCACCGGGCGATTGAATTGTTCGGCGCGCAGGCCGAGTACGCGGGTTGCGGCGTCGGTGTGGCAGCTCAGGCAGGTGGTGGGGGAGGGGTAGGTCCAGGTCTGGCGATCGCTGCACGCATCGTCGAGACAGATCTCCTCGACGAGTTCGACCTTGAGCAGGTTGGCCTGGCTCTGGGCCGCGTTCCAGCGATAGGTGAAGCCGAGCCAGTCGTCCTCCTGGTTGAGCAACACGCGCGTCTCGACGCGTTGCGAGCCGAGCTCGTCGTGGGGCAACTCGAAGTGTTTGACGAGGACGGTGCCGACGGGAAAGGTCCAGGCCCCCTCGCTGCGAAACCCGATCTTCTGGCTGCCCGGCAGGCCGAACCAGCGGCGCTTGCTCGCCGCATCCGACCAGAGCGGGTTCGCGATCTCGTATTCGATCAGGCCGGGGGAGGCAACGAGACGGTCGGCCGCCGTGTCGACGAAGAGGCCGGTCTGCGAGAGCAGCAGCGGAATGCCAGCGCCGGAAGCGCCCGTTCCCTCGAAGCGTCCGATCGTGGAGCTCCCGCTGGACTTGTACTGCGGAAACAGGAGTTCGCCGGCTTCGGTTTCGCCGAGGGTCGCGAGTTGGCCGAAGGTGTCGAGGATCTCGGGGACACCGAGGCCCGTTCCTTCGTCGACGGTCGTGCGGTCCCAGGCGTAGATCCGCCGACTCACGAGTTCGGCGAAGACGTAGCGGCCATGGAGCTCCGGAAAGGCGGTGCCGCGATAGACATAGCCGCCGGTGATCGCGCCGCCCGAGCCCCGGTCGAGCTCGAGCACCGGGCGCTCGTGTTCGAAGTCGCACTCCGCCGTCTGCCCGACTTCGTGGATGCCCTCACACTCGGGCCAGCCGAAGTTCATGGGCACTTCGCTGCCGCTCGCGACGTAGTCGATCTCCTCCCAATCGCCGGCACCGACATCGCCGATCCAGAGATCCCCCGTCTCGCGATCGAAGGAGATCTTCCACGGATTGCGCAGTCCGAGGTGGAGGATCTCCTGCGCCTTGCCCGCTTCATCGAAGAAGGGATTGCCCGACGGGATCACGTAGGTGCTCCGCCCACGCGGATCGATGCGCAGGATCTTGCCGAGCAGGGAGTCGTCGTGCTGGGCCTGGTTGTTGTCGTTGCTGAGCCCGCCGTCACCCGAGCTGATGTAGAGCAGGTCGTCGGGGCCGAAGACGAGGGTGCCGCCGTTGTGGTTCGCGCGGGGCTGCTCGATCTCGAGAATGAGTTCACCCTCGTCCAGGGGATCAACGGTGTCGGGATACGGACCTTCCTCGGCGGTGGCGCGAAAGCGCACGACGTTCGAACAGTGATCGCGGGTCGATCCCGCCGAGAGTTCGCAGCTGTCGTCCGCTTCGCAGGCGCAATTCGCGTTCGCCACGCTCATGTAGACATAGAACTCACCGAAGCGCGGCGAGGCGGCGTTCCCGAAGTCGGGGTCGAAGGCGAGACCGAGCAATCCCGATTCACCTTCGTTCGCGCCTGCGACGAGGGTCGTGACATCGAGGAAGGCTTCGACCTCCGTGGCTTCGGGGTCGTCATCGAACACCCAGACGGTGCCCGTCTGTTCGACGAGGAAGATGCGATCGCTGTCATCGTCGGCGTTCACCGCGGCGGTGACGCGTTGGATGCCGTGGTCGAGATCGGGATAGCCGTCGACGACGGAGAGATCGGTGGCTTCGAGGGTGGCGTCGAGCTCGAAGGCGTGGCCAGCGAAGGTCGGGCGGGGCGACGAAGGGCAGTCTTCATCCGCCTGGGCGCGAGCCGCGTTCGGGCTCGCGAGCGCAATCGCGAGCGCCGCGGCCAGGGGAAGCCACGAGCGCACACCGCGCGGGTGTCGCTGCGACGCACGTCGTGCGAAAGGAGATGGGGGGGAGGGGAAGGAACTCATGGCGCGACTCGCAAGCGCGATGCCGTGAGTCTACCGAACACCACGGTGTCAGCGTTTTCGCGAGGGAAATCGCTTCGTCGTGCCGTTTTCGCTGTGTTCCGCTAGGCGGCGCCCAACACCCACTCGACGTAGGCCGTGGCGATGTCGGCCCCCACGCGGAACAACTGCCCGGCAAAGATGAAGACCACGCCGAAGGCGATCCAGATGAAGCGGTTGTTCTCCGGCTTGCGCAGGAACGCGCGATATCGGGGAAGGAAGCTTCCGAGCACCGCGGATCCGTCGAGGGGGGCGAGGGGGATCATGTTGAAGAGGAAGAGCACGATGTTGAGCAGGCCGAGGATCCAGAGCGGGTTGGCCTCGCCGATGCGCGGATCGATGCCGGCCTGCAGCAGCAGCGCGAAGGTCGTCAGGGAGACGAACGCGAGCACCGCATTTACGGCAGGCCCCGCCGCGGCCACGATGGCTTCGCCGTGGCGACTCCGGAATCGGCTCGGATTCACCGGCATCGCGCCGAAGGCCACGCCCACGATCAAGAGGAGCCCCAGGCCCATCGCCCCCATGTGGACGAGGGGGTTCCAGGTCATGTGCCCGGTGGCGAGCGGGGTGTCGTCTCCCTGAGCGATGGCCGCAACGCCGTGCCCGAGTTCGTGGAGCACGATGCTGACCGTCACGGTCGAAACCACCGTCAGGTAGTAGACAGGGTCGTTCTGGAGATAATCGATGAACATCGCGAGAGGAGCGCCTCGTCAGCTCGCCCGGGGGGCCGAAATGGGTGGGATACGTTGCCGCGCCTGTCGTGTGTGATAAAGCTCTTCCCGCACGAAATCCGAGGGTAAATCGTGAAGCGCGAACTCAGGGAGACCCACGGTGCCGCCGGGCCGGGTCGAAGGCTGAACCAGAGCCTGCTCGCGATCGTGACCCTCTTCGCGTTCGCCGTGCCGACGGCCGTTCCGCATCTGCAC
>JANQEL010000075.1 GCA_028278345.1 Myxococcota bacterium | reverse complement strand
GTCGACGTCACGTCCAGCGAGGGGATCAAGTAGCGCGAGTGGATGGTGTCCTGTCGCGCGCGCGCGCGAGGTGCTGGCGCTGGTGCGCGCCGGTGCGATCGACGGCCTGTCGATCGGCTTTCGCACAGGTCGATCTGCTCGAGCCGCCGCACCCGCGTGCGCGGATCGATCCGACCCTTCACCGTGCGGAAACCGATCGACAGACCGTCGATCGCACCGGCGCGCACCAGCGCCAACACCTCGCGCGCGCGCACGACATCGGCGATCAGGCGGCCGCGCGCCTTCAGGCCGCGAAC
This sequence comes from Myxococcota bacterium, assembly GCA_028278345.1. Classification (GTDB taxonomy): domain Bacteria; phylum Myxococcota_A; class UBA9160; order UBA9160; family UBA4427; genus DUBZ01. Next base: position 1,021 of record JANQEL010000075.1, on the reverse strand, counting down.
GTCCTCGATGAGTTCGAGCCACACACCGATCGGCTCGGAAGGATCGTGCTGAAACAGCATCGGAATGCGGCGCAGTCCGCGCGTCCTCAGCGTCTGCGCGAAGGCGCCCGGCATCACCATGTCGCGCGCGGAATCGACCTCGCCGAACAGCGAGGCATAGCCTTCGACCGTGCCGTCCGCATCGATGGAAGGCATACGCGTGATCTGTTTCGGTGCGAGCATGATCGTCCCACGCCCTTCGCCGGAGGCGAAGAGTCCACGAGCCCATGTTTTTGGTCGGTCGCGTGATCCGAGAAGTCTGCCAATCTCTCGGGATCATGCTTTAGCGGCTGCTGAGAAAGAGCTGATCACCCTTCGAGACGGGCCTTTCGGCCCTCCTCAGGGTGAGGTTAGCTCTTTAGGATTCCTCATTCTGAGGAGCGAGCGTAGCGAGCGTCTCGAAGGATGCAGGTGCTTCATCAGCTTTTTTTCAACAGCCTACTAGCGGCTGCGCTTGGTGATCGGCTTGCTGCGCTTTCCGGCGTTCGGGCGGCGCGGAGGGGTGCGCCGGCCGATCCGCTCGAGCTGATCGAGGAATTCGCGGAAGGCCGTGGCCCGATCGGGCTGCGATTTGCGCTCGCGCTTGAGCGCACGCAGCATGGTGTGCAACGTGTCCATCATTCCCTCCTCGAGCGCGATTGCTTCAGGTTGAATCAATTGCGCTCTCGCTCTCTTTGTTTGGTCGCATGCGAACCGAGCCATCGCGCGGTCCGTGCTTTGCGAAAGATCACTCCAGCCGGTCGCCGCCTTCGAGCGGGGAAAAACCGAGCAGCTCGCGCTTCTCGTTCACGGTGAGGAACGGCGCGTTGCTGACGCGCTCCCACAGCGCGTTGCGGTCGGCGTTGAGCGCGTCGATGCGGTCGGTGTCGATGACAAGCGACAGCTTCTCGCCGAAGGCCGGCGCGAGCCAGTGCGCAAGCGCCGCGGCGATGCGGCTGGCGAGCGGCAGCACCGTGTGGCGCCAGAGGGCGCGGTTCGCTTC
>JANQEL010000073.1 GCA_028278345.1 Myxococcota bacterium | reverse complement strand
GTAGATCACCGGATCGCGGCCCTTGTAGATGCCGAAGGTGACGATGCCCTGCTGCAGCAACAGGTAGTCGTGGAAGGTCTCGACGGTGTCGCCGCCGAGGTCGGGTACCGTGGCCTGGATCCCGTCTCCACTCCCCGTGTAACTCATGCGGAAGCCGCCACCGCCCCGGTTCTGCACGCTGTCGAAGACCTGGAAGAGGGCTTCGGAACCCGCGCCGTAGCTGGTGCCCCCCTGCCAGTAGTCGTCGATGCTCGTGTCGGTCGGCGCGGCGGGGGCGAGCCTCGAGCAATAGTCGTCCGAGGCCGCGCGGCTGAGGTCGGTCCATTGCGTGCACTCGGGGGTGCCGTCGACCGCCGAGCAGTACTCCGTATGAACCCACACGGGGACGGGCGCGAGTTCCGAACCGTGGGCGTTCTCGACGACGATGCGTCCGAAGTAGAGGTTCGTCGTGCCGATCGAAGTGAAGTTCTCCGAACCGCTCGGCATCGTGACCATCGTGGTGCCGTTGGTCTCGACGCCATCGCTATCCGTGGGGTTCACGACGAATTGTATCCCCGTGTACGGAACCTCGGGGATCAGGCCGCCCGAGTTCAGGCGATCCATCTCGAAGGAGAGGGTGACCGTCGAGGAGGTGGTCCCGTTGTTGATCGAGATCGAGGGGACGGTGCCGGTCAACCGATCCGCAGGCGTGTAGACGCTGCCGCCATGACTTCCCACCAGGTTGATCGCGTTCGTCGAGATGCCACTCGCCCCCCCGAGTGACGAGACACTCGTGAGTTTGGCAAAGCTTCCCGTGTAGTTCTGCGTGGTGCCGCCGCCGGCGCCCCGGGCCGTCACGCCGAACTCGAGCTCGAGCCGTTCGTCGAGGAAGGTGTAGCTGGCCGCGCAGCTACTCTGGGTGGCCGTGTCCCGGCGATCGTTGAGGGCGAGACTCGAGAGCTGGAAGTGGTCGGGAATGAAGCGGCCGACGTAGCCCGAAGCACCGACCACGTTGGCGGCGCCGAGATAGCTGTCGTCGCCCAGGTCGGCCGTGATCTCGATGATGCCGACTTCGTCGAACGCGACGTCCGTGGCGCTGCCTGCACCGCTGGTGAAGCTCGTGATCGCGCTGCTCGAGATGCCGGGATCGGTGCCGCCGGACGGCGCGAGCAGCCGGCTGGCGAGGTTCACGCTCTCGGCGGGTGTCTCCTGGCCGAAGCTCGGTGCGGAGGTGTTGTCGTCGAGGCTCGCGCCGGTGTCCGGATCGGTATCGGCGTGACCGTCGGGAACCCCGTCGGCATCCGTGTCATCCGCCGCCTGCCAGAGCACCGCGCGCGCACTCACGGTGAACGCCTCATCCGCGGCCACGAAGGCGCTGCCCCCCGCGCCGGTCGCTGCGGGATTGGCACCGCCACCCGAATCCGTCACGTCGAGATCGAAGCCGAAGGGTCGCGTGGTCAGGGTGACGGAGTCGCTATCGATGTCGACTCCCGTTGCGAAGGTTCGGGTCTCGTCTCGCAGGTGCAGGATGTACCTGCCCACGTCCGTGGTCGCGAGATCGAAGGTCGCGACACCGTTGGTGAAGGTGATGCTGAAGGAGGTCGAGGCCGAGTTCGGAACCGAGGTCCCTCCGATCGTCGGTGCAGCTCCGCCGGGATCCGAAGCATCGCGCGTCAACCAGGCCTCGAGCGTCATCGCACCCGTATAGGCGGTGGCGACACTGCAATCGCTGCCATTGCGCTGCCACATCGTCGCGGTCGTCGATTGGTTGCGACCCGCGACCTGGATCGGGTCGGGTGTGATCACGAAGGCGTTGTCGGTGAACGAAACGGTCGACGAGGTCGTGGAGACCGAGTCCATCGCGTCGTTGGCGGTGATCGTCAGGTCGTCGGCGTGGGCGTTGCTGAGGGTGAGCACGACGACGCCGTTGTCACTCGAACTGAAGGTGTAACTCGCCGAGCCGTCGTCACTCGTGTGGGGGTTGGGGGAGAGGGATCCACTGCCCGTGGTGACCGCCCATGTCCCGTGACTCGACGACGTCGAGAGGGCGATCGTGCCCGTGTACGAAGTGAACGCCGAGCTGCAGCCGCTGTCCGCGCAGGCGGTGATGGTCACCGTCTTCGGCGCACAGGTACTCGCGGTGCTGCTTCCGAAATCGATGTCGAAGTGATCGACGCTCGCGATCACCGAACAGGCATGGGTTTCGGCGTAGAGGGTCGCGATCTGCGACGAAGAGAGCGCGGATTCGTAGACGTTGACTTCGTCGATCTGTCCTTCGAAGTGGAAGTTCGAAGAGGATTCGCTCGATCCGGAGGTTTCGCCGCCGATGCTCACCGGGCCACTGTCGGTTCCCCAGCTCCCGGAATAGGTCGGCGCCGTGCTGCCACCGGAGAATTGCTGCGCCACACCGTCGACGTAGATTTGCCGCGTTTGCGCCGAGGCGTCGTGAACCGCCACCACGTGGTGCCACGTGTCGACGCTGATCACGGCGCCCTGCGTGTCCTCACTTACGGGAGACACGCCGCGGGAGAAGAAGCGGAGTCGCCCGGCTCCCGGATCGCCGAGGCTCAGCGCGAAACCGCCGCTGTTGTTCTCGTCGTCGGCGAAGATGCGCGCGTGGGCGAGGCTGGAAGTCGGGCGAATCCAGGCGGCGACGGTGAAGCTCGACTGCAGGTTCGGGAAGCCGCTCGGCAGTTCGATGTAGTCGTCGGTTCCGTCGAACTCGCCGTACTGACAGGTGCCGGGATCGCCCGTGAGTGCGGGGGACCGCCCGTCCGTCGAAGGACCGTCGATCGCGGTGGCGTTGTAGCCATTGGCGCTGCTGTCGATGACCTGTCCGGAGGCGGCTGACCAGCTCGCCTGTTCCATCTCGTATTCCGCGAGACGGTCGTCGCAGGCGGCGTTCATGTCGGCCAGGACCTGGGCGTCGGTGATCTCTCCCGTGTAGACGTTGAATTCGTCGATCTCGCCCCGCCAGCGATAGCCCGAGCTGTACCAGACTCCGCCGATCACCGTGTGGGCGTTGGCGTAGGCATTCGAGTTGTTGGGGATGCTGCGGCGTTGGCTCAGCGATTGCTCGACGCCGTCGATCCACATGCGATCGGCGTGGACGTTGCCGTTGGTGAAGACGACGGCCACGTGCTTCCAGGTGTTCGCGAGCCCCGAACTCGAGATGCCGTAGATGTCCCCCCACCAGGAGTTGAAGCCGAATGAGCCGTGGGCCATCCACAGGTCGTGTTGGTAGAAGCCCATCGGGATCACGCTGTTGCTGCCATCCCACTTCATCCAGAAGGTGAAGCTGTTCTTCGAGCCGTAGGACGTGTTGACGGCCAGGCCCGTGATGTCGAACTTGCCGCCGTTGAAGTCGCCCGAGCTGCAGGTATCGGGCTTGCTGCCCGAAGCGGGCGCGCTCACCTTCGAGACGCTTCCGCTCAACGTCCCGTCCCGGCTGCCGACGCCGTCTTCGAGGGTAAGCGACGAATCCCAGTCGCCGTCGAAGTCGTAGCTCGCGATCTTGGTGGCCCCGGACGAAGGCCCACCGCACGAGGGGCAGCTCGCGGTCACGGCCGCATAGTCGGCGTTCACCTGCGCCTGGCTGACCTCGCCGTTGTAGACCTTGACCTCGTCGAGTCGTCCGCTGAAGCGGTAGCCGGAGCTGCCCCACCACCCTCCGATCCCGAGGTGGGCGTTGACGTAGGCGAGGTTGCGTCTTGGGCTTCCCCTTCGCTGGGACAGCGACTGAAGGACCCCGTCGATGTAGAGCTTGCTCTGGTTGACGTTTCGGTTGTTGAATACGGCTACGATGTGGTGCCAGCCGTTGGCCAGCCCCGACGATGAGACGCCATAGATGTCGCTCTGGGCCGTGTTGAAGCCGATCGAACCGCCGTAGATCCAGATGTCGTAATAGCGCCAGCCGACGGGCATGACACTGCTCGTGCCGTCCCAGTACATCCAGAAGGAAACCGTCGTCTTGCGGTTGTTCGAGGTGGAAACGGGCAGTCCGTATACGTCGATCATCCCGCCCGTGAAGCTTCCGCTGCCACAGGTTTCTGGCTTCAACCCAGAGGTGGCCGTCGAGTCGCGTGTCACGGCGCCGGTCACCGTGCCGTCGTAGCTTCCGTAGGTGTCGGTCACGGTCCCCGACGTCGACCAGCTGCAATCGTCGAAGGTGTAGTGGGCCAGCAGGGTGCCCTGGGCACGCGCCTCGCCGGGCGGGCCGGCAATCGTCAATGCGAACGCGAGCAACCCGAACCAAGTTGCGCGACGCGGATCTGTTCCGAACAGCCCCATTGACCTCTCCAGCGGCTCGTAACGGATCATTCGAAAGCCAACGTGAGAGGTCGGAATCGACGCTGGAGCCTGATGCCTCGGTTCTTCGAGTCGCGTTCGAGAACCGGTTCGCTGGCTGCGTTCTCGCAGCGATCGAGTCGCGTTAAGCTGTGCGAACCCACGATCGCAAACAGCCGGGAGGCCCCCGATGAGCGAAGCCCTCGAGAGCAAGGACAGCCCATTCACTCCGGTCGATCCCTACTCGATTCCTCTCGACCAGATCGATGTCTCCGACGCGCGTCTCTTCCAGACCGACAGCCACTGGAAGTTCTTCGAGCGGCTGCGCGACGAAGATCCGGTGCACTACTGCGCGCAGAGTGACTTCGGACCCTATTGGTCGGTCACGCGCTACGACGACATCGTCACCGTCGAGAAGGACCCCGAGACGTACTCATCATCGCCGACGATCGTGATTGGCGACCCCGCCGCGGATTTCAGGCTTCGCCCCGGATTCATCGGCATGGATGGACCGACCCACATCGCCCATCGCAGGGTCGTGCAACCCGTTGTCGCGCCACGCAACCTGAAGCGCCTCGAGCCCGTCGTCCGCAAACACGTCATCGACATCCTCGACGGCCTGCCACGGGGCGAAACGTTCGACTGGGTCGACCGCGTTTCCATCGAGCTCACGACGATCCTGCTCGCGACGCTCTTCGACTTTCCCTTCGAGGAGCGCCGCAAGCTGACCTTCTGGTCCGACATGGCGACTTCGTCGCCAGGAACGGGAGCGCTCCACGGCATCACCGAAGAAGAGCGCCGCGGGCACTTGATGGATTGCCTCGCCTACTTCGAAGACATCTGGAGGCAGAGGACCGGCGGAGCGGACGGCGTCGAACGTCTCGATTTCGTGAGCGCTCTGGCGAACGACGGCGCCACCGCCGACATGGAACCCATGTTGAAGCTCGGCACGTTGAACCTGCTGATCGTCGGTGGCAACGACACGACGCGAAATTCGATCTCGGGAGGCGTGCTCGCCCTGAACGAGCATCCCTCGGAATACCAGAAGCTGCGCGACGACCCGAGCCTCATCCCCAACATGGTGAGCGAGATGATCCGCTGGCAGACGCCCCTGGCGCACATGCGCCGCACGGCGACGCGCGACACCGAGCTCGCAGGCAAGCAGATCAAGGCCGGGGAGAAGGTGGTGATGTGGTACGTCTCCGCCAATCGCGACGAACGCGCAATTCCACGCGCCGACGAATTCCTGATCGACCGCAAGAACGCACGCCAGCACCTTTCGTTCGGCTGGGGTGTCCACTTCTGCGTGGGGAGCCGCGTCGCCGAGATGCAGCTTCAGGTTCTCTGGGAAGAGATCTTGAAGCGCTTCCACACCGTCGAAGTGGTGGGCGAGCCGGTGCGCGTGCGTTCGAACTTCGTGAAGGGCTTCAGCGAGCTGCCGGTTCGACTGCGACCCTTGTAGGCTGCACCGGCAGGGTCAGTGCCCCCCGAGCTTTCGAGCGATCGCGACGGCCTGCTCGACCGGCACCTTCGTCACCGTCGGCAGCGGCGGCTTCGTATCGCGCTCCCCGACCCAGCGAAAGGTCATGAAGCCGCGGCGATGCCCCGCCGTTTCGAGATGGTTCGGGTGGTCGGTCGGCGCGTGGGCGATCACGAAGCGCACCTTCCCGTCCGGATCGAGGGTGACGTCGTCGTGGGTGCGGGAGGTCTGGCGCACGGCGTAGTCGACGGATTCGTGCCAGGGGTTTTCGATCGCCAGGTTCCAGAAGCGCACGTCGAGGGGCTCGACCTCGACGATCAGGGCTTCGCTCTTTTCGATGCGATAGGTGCCGATGACGTAGAGGTTGTCGCTGCTGCTGATGTCCGCCCCGAAGTCGTCGCTGTTGCGCAGGGCGAATTCGTTCGGGGTCGTGTCGATCGAGGGGGAGACGTAGCGATGCAGGCGTCCGATCCCGTTCATGGCCATGAGCGTGCCGCGGATACCCCCGGCCACCGCTGCATCTGTCGAGGGCGGTAGCGGAGCACCCTCGGGTAGCCCGACGACCTCGATCGAATACGTGGCCAGTTTCTCTTGCGCGCGATCTCCGATGTACTGGCGTACCAGCATGGTTCCGAAGCGCGGTTCGGTCTGGATCCAGTTGCCGGGGCCCTTCGGCTTTTCGGGCGCGAGCCATAGGGTGAAGCCGCCGTTTGCATCGAGCTCGAGGTCGCGCTCGTTCACGTAGCCGACCGAGCGCTGACGACCGTTCGCTTCCTGCACGAGGACGGTAAAGGAGAGATGATCGACGCTGCCGCGGTTCCCGGTGATCTTGTAGGTGAAGCGTCCATCCCAGACGAGGTTGTCGTACTCGGCATCGGGGTTGTCACCCCCGATCTTGCGCCGAGCATTGTCCATGCGCGCGAAGTGGGGGGCGATCGGGTAGCCCTCACCGGTGACGTCCTGACTCATCGCGAGGGTGCGAAGCAGGAAGCGCATGCCTTCGGCGGCTTCGCGTTCGCTATCCGCATCCTCGAGGATCATCTGCTTCATCTCGGCGAGGGTGCCGAGGACCTGGTCGAAGGCCTTCGCGCTGTCGAGGTCGGCGAAGCGCTCGGTCCGCGACTCCTGGGCGAGGGCCGACGAAGCGGCGAGGTTCGAGAAGAGCAGGCCGACGATCGAAACGAAGACGATCGGGTCGAGTTGCGCGCGCATGGTCACCTCCAGACCTGGAATCGGGGCAGGGCGCGCAGCGTAGCCACCGGCTCGAGAGCCGGTGGCGAATGCGAGTGTCAGAACTGTGCTGTCGAGGTCGGTAGGCCGAAGGCACGCCGCCCAATCGGTTCGAGGGTGCGCGCGGCGATCATCCCGTGGGTCGCAGCCACGTGGGCGTCGCGGAAGATCTGCTGGAGCTTGTTGCGGCGGTAGGGGGCGGCACCGCCGGCGGCGTGGAAGCAGAGGTCGACGGCTTCCAGGCAGCGCATCGCACAACCCGTCGCGGCGAGGCGGAGCGACGCGCGCTCGTCGTCGCCGACCCCCGGGTTCTCTTCCGCAGAAGCCCACGCCTCGTGGGCCATCGCGTGCAGATAGCTCCGCGCCTGTCCGACGTTCGCCATGGCGAGAGCGAGGTCCGCCTGGATCGGCGCGCGCTCGGCGATCGTCTTCGACGAACCCATCGAGCGTTTCTCCGAGAGTGCACGCAACTCGTCGATCGCGTGTTCGGCCAGGCCGATCAGGACCGAGGCCACCCCCGTCGCGAGGGCGCCGAAGAAGGGGAAGCGCGCGCGAGGGCTGTCGACCTGGGGGGTGCCGCCGATCAGCTGCATCCAGCGGCCTTCGGGAACGAAGGCACGCTCGACCCGATAGTCGGTCGACGCCGTGCCTTCGAGCCCTGCGACGTACCAGGTATCGAGCAATTCCACCTGAGCAGGCTCGAAGAAGACGAAGGGCGTGGTCGCGCCGTCAGGTGTCGCGGCGGGCTTGCCCTCGTCGTCGACGATGCGCACGCCGCCTCCGATCCAGGTGCAGTGGTTCGTCCCCGAGCCCCAACTCCACTGTCCCGAAACCTCGATTCCCCCCTCGACGACCCGGGCCGTGGCGGCGGGCATGCCGTAGCCCCCCGTACAGGCCTCTTCGGGAGCGAAGATCTCGCGCGCCCAGCGTTCGGGTAGGTGATGCGAAGTCAGCGCCGTGGTGTTGGCGATCATCACGCACCAGCCGGCGGAGCCGTCGGCGCGCGAGACCGCCTCGATCGCCTCGAGGCCGTCGACGATGGTGGCGCCCGTGCCGCCGAACGCCTCGGCGATCCACAGGCGCAAAAGCTTTGCCGCGCGCAGGGCCTCGAAGACCTCGGGGGCGAGGGCGCGCCCGCTTTCGGTCTGTTCTGCGTATTTCGCGGCGATTTCGAGGATGTGGGCAGGGATCGGCATCGTGATCGGAAGCTACACCGCAGCCCAGTGAAGCTCCATGTCTCATTCGTCCCCCTCATCGGCAACGATGGCTCTCGCGTTCGCCATGAACGCTGGCCTTCCCGCGGATGTCGCGTCAAACTCGCGCGCCATGGGTGAAGTGCGACCCGGCGTGCCTGTGCAGCGAATGAAGATCCAGCAGGCTCTTCGCGACCTGCTTTCCGAATGCGGCGCTGATGAACTGACGATCGACGCCATCGCGAGTCGCGCGGGGATCAGCCGCGCGACCTTCTATCGCTGCTTCTCGAGCGTCGACGAAGTGTTGATGCTGCTCTACGACGACTTCGAGCAGCGCGTGCGCGAACGCCTGCTGGTGAACCTGCCGCGCACGGACGAGATCGGGGATTGGATCGGCGAGCTGGTGGAACTCGTACTGCGCGATGCCATGGAGATGGGCCCCCTGCTGCGCGCCCTGTTTCGCGAAGAGCTGCGCCCCGGCTCCGCCGCGGGCGAACGTCAACGCGCGCGCATCGCGATGCAGACCGAGATGATCTCGCGCTGGTGGGAGGCGACGGTGCGGATCCCCGCCTACGAGGGCTTGATCGACTCCTTCATCCTGCTCCTCCAGAGCGCGGGCCTGCGCGTCGCCGACATGCGAGACGAGCAGGAACTCCAGCGCCTGAAGAGCGGCATCACATTCCTCATCTGCTGCTCGGTCGAGCGCTATCGCGAGGACCCGTCTTCCGCCCGCATCCCCGAGCTGACCCGGCTTCCGAGTTACGAGGCGGACTGATCCAGTCGCCAGGCGACGACCCCACCCGCGCAGGCCTCGGCCCGGCCGAGGGCGGATCGCACGGGTGGGGCGTCTGGTTGGTGCTCGGCGCGTGAACCGAATCAGAACCGATACTGCACCCCGAACTTCATCTCGACGACATCGGTATCGACGATGTCACCCGCGGTGAAGAGGTATCCCACGCCACCCACGAGCGAGATGTTGTCATCGAGATACACGTCGATGCCAGTGCCTACGCGCATCACGCCCCCCGTGTCGGCCAGGGTGTAGCCATCGGGTTCTTCGCGTTCGAAGCGACCCACACCCGCTCCTGCGAGCACCCACGGTTGCACCTTGCCCGTTACCGGATAGAGCTTGAGGTTGGCCGTACCATTCAGATGACTGAAGTCGATGCCGGTTCCTTCGATCTCGAAGCCCTCGACATAGGTGAGTTGGCCTTCCACGCCGACGTGCGGGTGGATCCGCGAACCGGCCCAGATGTCGAAGCCGAAGCCCTGGTCGAAGTCGTCCCCGGGCACGGTGTTGTCGAACTGCTCGATCCCCAGCGAAAACGAACCGCCGAGGTAGGGACCGAAATCGTGGCGGTACCGATCGCGATCGTGGCGGTGGTCGCGGTGGGCGAGTTCCCGATGGCGTTCTTCCTGGCCGTCGCGATCGCGCTCGCGCTCGCGATGACTCGCCTGGGCGCTGGTGGCGGTGCCCAGTAGTAGAAGGCAGAGCCCCAGGGTGATGGCGCGGTGGACGTGGTGGAAAAGATGCGCGGACTGCGCGGAAAGTTGGGTACGCATGGCGACCTCCCTCTCGTTTGGACCGCATGCCGAAGCGCACGAGGCGCCGCAGCGTCGGTGTTTCGGGCCAATGAGCGGGATTGGCGACATCGGGGTAGACGTACCGCGATGCCGGGCATTCAATTCCCACGGTCGAAACCGCGCTCTTCTCGGCGTCGATGGCCCACAGCGGCGCCCTGGCAGCCGGAATTCGCGATCGGAGGCAGGCCGATGGCGCTGCGACGGCGCCGTGCGGGCATTTCGATTCGGCGTGGCGCGATCGGGAGATCGTGTCTAGGCTTCCGCCACCTGCCCACCCGCCATTTTCTTGTTTTCAACACTTGTTCAGCCAGGGTGTCGGCAGGCCGATCGCAGTACCAAGCGACCGGCTCTTTGCTCCGCGTTCTTGGGGGTGACTGGGGTACCCGGGCTTCGATTGCACGCCGGGTGTCGCGACTCAGCGCCAGGTTCGATTGCGGTGCGATGTAGGACGGCGCCGGTACTTCGTTCGAAGTTTGCTCTGAGATCGGCGTCGAGAGACGGGCGCCACGAAACCGGGAACCGACTTCGGGCTCCGCTCATCCACGCGGGTCCGACGGCGCGGTAGGCGTGATCCAAGGCGCTTCGTCGAATGCAGAGACGAAGCTCCGATCTACCGGCAAGGCTCGAATACCAGGGTTGCGATGGAACGGGGGGTTCGATCGCGACCGCCATGAACACCTGAGATCTACCCGAGAACCAGAGGATGATGACTCTGTGACGGCTCGCGCCAAGACGGCGGCCACCAAGGCGGCCGGTTCGTCCACGAAGAGTGCGGCGACGAAGAAGGCGGCTGTGAAGAAGGCCGCGACGAAGAAGGCTCCCGCGCGGAAGAAGGCCGCCGCGAGCGTCGCCGATGACGCGCCGGCGCCTCTGGACGCTGCGAGCGAAGCGCCCGCGAAGAAGACGGCGGCTCGCAAGGCCGCCGCGCCGAAGAAGGCCGCGCGCAAGACGACCCGGAAGAAGGCGGCCGCCTCATCCGAGAAGCCCGAGAAGGCAGATTCCGGGGAGAGGGTCGAAGTGAGTCCTGCGGTCGTGGACGCGTCTGCGACGGTCGGATCATCCGACCTGGCAGCATCCGCCGACGTCTCGGCAGCGCCCGCACCCAAGGGCGCTGCGCGGAAGATGTCGGCGCGGAAGTCATCCTCTCGGCGGCGCGGCACGAAGCGCGACGAGGGTGAACGAGCCGACGATCGCGAGGCCGTTGCAGCCTCGGGGGAGCCCGCGAAGCGCACCCGGGTCGATGCCGATGCCTTCGACGAGGCGATGTCGTTGCGCGAAGAGGTCTGGGCAGAGGTCGCCGCGGAGTCCAGTGCGGGCGGCGCGGCTGCACCCGGCCACCACGAAGGCGGCGACAACGGCGACGGCCAGGGCGACCGCGGGCCCGGGCAGGGCCGACGCAATCGTCGTTCGAGGCGACGTCGCGGACGCCGCCGTGGACGCGGGCGTCGCGGCAATCGCGAAGGGCAGGAAGGCCGCGAAGACGGCGAGGCCCAGACCAACGGCGAAGATCGCGCTGCTTCGGGCCAGCGAAACGAACGCGGTCAGCGCGGACGCAAACGATCCGCCCAGCGAAAGAGCGCCGCCAGGGAGAACAAGCCGCCCCCGGAGCCGCCGAAGGAACCCGAACCGATCGAGTACATCCCGCCCACCAACATCGAAGAAGCGGCGCGCTGTCTCGGGATCGAGAAACTCCACCCCGAACAGGAAGCCGCGATCCAACACGTGATGGGGGGCGGGGACGCGCTGGTCGTGCTCCCCACCGGCTTCGGCAAGAGCGCCTGCTATCAGCTGCCTTCCATGCTGCTACCGCAGCCCGTGGTGGTGGTCTCGCCGCTGCTCGCGCTGATCGAAGACCAGGTGAACAACCTCCAGCGGCGCGGTATTCCCGTTGTCCGTTTCGACGGCACCGTGCGGGGCAACGCGCGCAAGGCCGCGGTCGAACGCATCATCGAGGGCGGTCCGCTGCTCGTGATGACCACCCCCGAAACCCTCGCGGGAGACGAACTCCTCGCGGCCCTGGCCCAGAGCGGCATCTCGCTCTTCACCGTCGACGAAGCGCACTGCGCCTCGGAATGGGGCCACGACTTCCGCCCCGCCTACCTGCGCCTCGGCACGCTGCTCGAGCGCTACGGCCGCCCGCCGGTGCTCGCCGTGACGGCGACCGCCACCGAACCGGTGCGCGAAGACCTCGTGCGCATCCTCGATCTGCGCAGCCCCCTCGAGATCGTGGCCTCGCCCCACCGCGCGAACCTCGGCTTCGAGGTGATCGAGTGCGGTGGCGAGTTCCGCCTGCGCGCACTCGGGCGCCTGGTGCTGCGACTCCGGCGCCCGGGCATCGTCTACTGCTCGACGACGAAAGACGTCGACATGGTGTACGGCGCGCTCAAGAAGATGGGCATCCCGGTCAATCGCTATCACGGCGGCATGAACGGCAGCGAGCGCAGACAACAGCAAGAAGACTTCATGAAGCGCGGCAAGCGCAACGTGATGATCGCGACCTCGGCCTTCGGTCTAGGCATCGACAAGCAGGACTTCCGCTACGTCGTCCACTTCCAGACACCGGCCTCGATGGAGCAGTACGTGCAGGAGGCCGGTCGCGTCGGTCGCGATGGCAAGCGTGCCCACTGCATCCTGCTCTACAACGAAATGGATCGGAACATCCACGAGTTCCTGCTCAGCCAGAGCCGTGTGAATCCGGTGCAGCTCTTCCAGGTGGCCAATGCGCTCGCGGCCTTCGTCGACGAGGGACGCGGGCCGGACGTGATCAACCTCGCGGCCGCGGCGCGGGTGGCGCAGCGCGTGACCGCGGCGGCGGTCGCGATGTTCGAAAGCGCCGGCCTGGTTGCAGTGGGCAAGGACAAGGAAGTCGAAGCCCTGGTTCCGCGCCAGGAGCTGATCGACGAGGCGAAGCGACTGCGAGAGCAGCTCCGCACCCTGCGCAAGCAGGACGGTGTGCGAATGGATGCGATCGCGAGTTACGCGATTGCCGAACGCTGCCGCGGGGAATTGCTGGGCGAGTACTTCGGCATTCCGATCGAAGAGGAGTGCGGCATCTGCGACGTGTGTCGCCGGGCTCCCGCGCGCCCCACCACCTTCTTCGACCCGATTCGCAAGAAGCGGGCCGCCAAGAAGAAAAAGAAGGCGTCGCGCAAGAAGGGCCGTCGCAAGGCCCAGCGTCGCCGCCGGCGCGGCAGCAAGTCGAAGCCGACGCCCTCCACCTGATCGCGCGAGCGCAGCTCGGGTAGGTTCTGGCGGACCCCCAAGGAAGGAGCCCCGCCATGACCTGGGACTACGAGCGCCTGCACGTCACCCTCGAAGACGGCGTCGCGTTCGCGACGATCGACAACCCGCCGATCAACGTGATGACCACCGAGTTGTTCGGCGAGCTCTTCCGCTTCGCGCAGCAGGCGGCGGCCGATGACGACGTTCGGGCGGTCGTGTTGCGCAGCGACGACCCCGACTTCTTCATCGCCCACTTCGACGTGGAGGCGATCCTCGGTTTTCCGATCGACGCGCCGGCTGAACGGGGAGAGAAGGTGGAAGACAACGTCTTCCACGCCATGTGCGAGTGCTATCGCACGATGCCCAAGGCGACGATCGTCGAGATCAACGGCCGCGTGGGTGGCGGCGGCAGCGAGTTGGCCTCGTCCTGCGACATGCGTTTCGGTGCGATCGGCAAGACGGTGATCAATCAACCCGAGGTCGCGATCGGCATCCTGCCGGGCGGTTCGGGGACCCAGCGACTGCCTCGACTGCTGGGGCGCGGTCGCGCGATGGAGGTGATCCTCGGCTGTGACGATCTCGACGCCGAGACGGCGGAGCGCTGGGGCTATCTGAACCGGGCGTTGGCCCCCGATGAACTCCGCCCGTTCGTAACGAAGCTCGCGAAGCGCATCGCGACCTTCCCCGCCCGCGCCATTGCCGACGCAAAGGCCGCGGCGCTGGTTGCCGAGCCGGCCCCCGACGCAGGCCTGGTCGAAGAAGCCTTCCTGTTCCAGGGCCTCGTCCGCACCCCCGAAGCCCAACAGCGCATGCGCGAGTTCATGAAGCGGGGAGGGCAGACCCGCGAAGTCGAACTCCGCCTCGCCGACATCTGCCTCGAAGTGGCCGACGGCTGACCCGGAGCTCGACTTCTCCGCCCCACAAAGAAAACCGGGACCCGGTGTTTCCACCAGACCCCGGTTCGTCTTCTTCAGACGCTTCCGGCGCGATCTAGTCGCCCGCTTCCTTCGTCGTCTTCACGATCACCGCAGCGACCTTGTACGGGTCGGCGTTCGACGCCGGGCGGCGGTCTTCGAGGCGGCCCTTCCAGCCGTCTTCGACCGTGCCGACCGGGATGCGGATCGAGGCACCGCGGTCCGAAACGCCGAAGCTGAACTGGTCGATCGACTGCGTTTCGTGCTCGCCGGTCAGGCGCATTTCGTTGTACGCGCCGTAGACCTCGATGTGGCGATCGATGTTCTTGCCGAACTGCTCGCAGATCTTGTTGAAGAGGTCTTCGCTACCGGCCGAGCGCATGGCGCCATTGCTGAAGTTGGCGTGCATGCCCGAGCCGTTCCAGTCGGTGTGACCGAGGGGCTTGGGGTGCCACTCGACGGCGTGGCCGTAGCTCTCGGCGACGCGCTCGAGCAGGTAGCGCGCGATCCAGGTCTCGTCGCCGGCGCGCTTGGCGCCCTTGGCGAAGACCTGGAACTCCCACTGGCCCGCCGCCACTTCGGCGTTGATGCCTTCGACGTTGATGCCGGCATCGAGGCACAGGTCGAGGTGCTCTTCGATGATCTGGCGGCCGTAGGCGTTGTTGCCGCCGACCGAGCAGTAGTAGGGGCCCTGCGGGCGGGGGAAGCCGGCGCGCGGGAAGCCCGGCGGGCGGTCGGTTTCGGGATCCCACAGGAAGTACTCCTGCTCGAAGCCGAACCAGAAATCGTCGTCGTCGTCCTCGATCGTGGCGCGGCCGTTCGATTCGTGGGGCGTGCCATCGGCGTTCAGGACTTCCGTCATCACCAGATAGGCATTGCGGCGGCCCGGATCGGGGAAGATCGCGACGGGCTTCAGCAGGCAGTCGGAATCGCTGCCATCGGCCTGTTCGGTCGAGCTGCCGTCGAACGACCACATCGGGCAGTCATCGAGCTTGCCCGAGAAGTCCTCTTTGATCTGCGTCTTGCTGCGCAGGCTCTGGGTCGGCTTGTAACCGTCGAGCCAGATGTACTCCAACTTGCTTTTCATGACTGTGCTTGCTCCTGTTGTTCCCGTATTAGCGCCGGAGGGGCTTCTGGGGAGATGAACGGGTGTAGATGAGAGAATCGGAGGGCAGACTCTGCAACATCCGTACCGCATTCGCCTGCCCCTCAGTGCCGTCCTGTGCTCAGGACTGCCCAACCTCTAGGCGATTTGGGAATAGACCTGCACAGATTCGAGGCAAGCTGCGTTGTAGGGCGGGCAGGCAACGCGAATGAGTCGCGCGTGCGCCTCGCTGGGGGGCGGCTCGGCGCCTCTAGCGCCCCCAGCCGTGCTGCATGATCCGGATCATCTCCTCGCAGCCCGACGGCCGTGCTTCACGGTCCTTGGATAGACACTGCATCACCAGGTCTTCGAGGGGCGCCGCAGCGGCGGGAATCGTCGCGAAGCTCGACGGCCTGGGCGGCATCACGTTCAGGATCTGTTCCTTCATCTCGCTGACCGTCGCGCCCTTGCTCTTGAACGGAAGCCGCCGCGCCAGGATCTCGTACAGAACGACGCCGAGGCTGTAGATGTCGGTGCGGTAGTCGATGTCGGGGTCGGACCGCGCCTGCTCGGGAGACATGTACTCGATCGTGCCATCGAGCTTGCCGGCGCCCGTGAGCGACGTGACCGGATCCTGACTCGCGGCCTCGATCGCTTCGGTGTCCGGCTCGGGCTCGTTGTCGGTGTTGTCCTCGCGCCAGACCTTGGCGAGCCCCCAGTCGAGCACGAGCACTTCGTCGTAGGGGCCCACCAGCACATTGTCCGGCTTGATGTCGCGGTGGATCACGCGATGGCTGTGCGCGTAGCGCAGGGCCTGGGCCACCTCGATCGCCACGTCGACCAGCTGCACCAGGTCGTAGCGGTCGCGGTACTCCTCGTCGAAGAGCTCGCGCAGGGTGAAGCCGTGCACGAGCTTCATCGTGAAGTAGATGTGCCCCTTCTTGTCGCGCCCCACCTCGTAGATCGGCACGGTGTTGGGATGCTGCAGCGAGGCGGTGACCCGGGCCTCGCGCAGCAGCCGCATCTGCTCCACCGGGTCGTCGGCGACCTCCGGGCGCAGCTTCTTGTGACAGATCACCCGCCCGAGATGCCGATCCTTGCACGACGAGATGATCGCCTTGCCGCTACGCGCGATCGTCTTGAAGTAGGCGTACTTCGTGTTCTGGAAGATCTTCTCCGGCAGGGGCCGGTCGGTCTCCTCCAGATAGATGGAGTCGTATTCGTCTTCGGGTAGTTCGGGAAACTGGGGCATCGAAAGCCGTCGATCAGGGAGCGCTCATCTCGAAGAAGCAGAGCTTGTTGCCGTCGAGGTCGCGCACGTAGGCGCCGTAGAAGACGGGAAGGCGCTCGCCGGGTTCGCCCTCGTCGGTCGCGCCGAGTTCGATCGCCTTCTCGTAGAGCTTGTCGACGCCTTCGCGCGAGCCGCCCGGGATGGCGATCATCCAGCCATTGCCACGGTGTTGCGGCTGTTCGTCGTAGGGGATGCACACGGCGAGCATGGCCTGGTCCATCCCCGTGCCGTAGAACTTGATGCGGTCCTGGCCGAAGAGCTGCTTCGCGCCGATCTCGGCGAGCAGGGCGTCGTAGAACGCGCAGGCGCGATCCAGGTCGCTGGTACCGATCGTGGTGTAACCGAGCATCGCTTCTCCTTTCGGGGCTTTCGGACGCGGGGCGCCGAAGCATAACCCGCCTGCGTCGAATGCGAGCGCGCGGTGCGGGGCAGCATTCCCCACGGCCTCCTACAATGAGCCGCCATCGCCCGAACAGGAGAACCGCATGCTCGACCTGAAGATCACCGGCGCAAAGCTCATCGACGGGACCGGCGCACCGGCCGCGACGGAAGACCTTGGCATCCGCGACGGAAGGATCGTCGCGCGAGGACAGGTCGACGAGGCGGCCAGCGAAACCCTCGATGCGGACGGGGCGCTCGTGACCCCCGGCTGGGTAGACGTCCACACCCACTACGACGGGCAGGTGACCTGGGACGACGAGATGGATCCCTCGGCCTCGCACGGCGTCACGACCGTAGTGATGGGCAACTGCGGTGTCGGCTTCGCGCCCGTGCACAAGGGCGGCGAGCAGGAGCTCATCGAACTCATGGAGGGGGTCGAAGACATCCCGGGCACCGCGCTCTACGAAGGTATGCCCTGGGGCGCCTGGGAGAGCTTCCCCGAATACCTCGACTTCCTCGCCACCCGCGAATACACCCTCGACGTGGGCGCACAACTCGCCCACGGGTCACTCCGCAACTACGTGATGGGGCAGCGCGGACGCGACAACGAAGACCCCACCGCCGAAGACCTCGCGCAGATGTGCGCCCTGGTGGAAGAAGCCATGCACGCGGGCGCCATGGGCTTCTCGACTTCGCGCACCATCGGGCATCGCTCCCTGGGCGGCGATCCCGTGCCCGGGACCTTTGCCGAGCGCGACGAACTCCTCGCCCTCGCGAAGGCGATGAAGAAGACGGGGAAGGGTGTCTTCGAGCTCATCCCGGCGAGCACCGTCGGCAAGCTCGAGACCCTCGGCGGCGAGAAGTACTCCCTGGAAGAAGAGTTCGACCTGATCCGCGAGATCGGACGCGTCGGCCTTCCCGTGACGTTCACCACCGTGCAGATCCCCGACTTCCCGGACACCTGGCGCAACTACCTCGCCTGGTCGGCGGAGGAGAACGCGAAGGGCTCGAACCTGCGCCCGCAGGTGGCATCGCGCCCGATCGGCTTCGTCACCGGTCTGCAGACCTATCACATGTTCCAGCGGCGCGAGACCTACCTGAAGATCGCCGACCTTCCGCTCGAACAGCGCGTCAAGGAGATGCGCCGCCCGGAGATTCGCGCAGCGATCCTGGGCGATGCCGACGTGCCCGTGGAGGACGAGGGTTCGATGGCCAACGTGCACAATCTGCTCGGCCAGATCGCATCCTTCCTCTTCCCGATCACGATGCCGATCGATTACGAGCCCGATCCGAGTCAGATGCTCGGCAATCGCGCCGCCGCGGAAGGCAGGCCGATCCACGAGGTCATGTACGACTTCCTGCTCGAAGACGAGGGGAAGTCCTTCGCGATCGTGCTGGGGTCGAACTACTGCGATCTGAATCACGACGTGATTCGCGAGATGCTGCTCGATCCCAATACCGTCACAGGGCTCTCCGACGCCGGTGCGCACGTGAACCTGATCTTCGACGCCGTGGCACCCACCTACCAGCTCACCCATTGGGTGCGCGATCGCTCGCGCGGCGAGCGCCTGCCGATCGAGTGGCTGGTGAAGAAGCAGACGGGCACCAACGCCGAACTCTACGGCCTGACGGACCGCGGAACCCTCGAAGTGGGCAAGCGCGCGGATCTCAACGTGATCGACTTCGACGGTCTATCGCTCGGCGGGCTCGAAGTGCACCGCGATCTTCCGGCGGGTGGCAGCCGACTCCTGCAGCAGGCGAGCGGCTACATCGCGACCTACGTAAACGGAGTGCGCACCCGCGACCACGATCGCGACACCGGCGCGCGTCCGGGCCGGTTGGCGCGGCCGCTCGCCTGAGCGCGGGGTGGGGGCGTTGATGCGCGCACCCCTCGTTCGCGATCCCGAGGTGGGGCTGCTCGGCCCGGCTGCGATGGACGATCCCTTCGCGGCCTATGCAGCGCTGCGCCGTGATCACCCCGTGGCCCGGATCGGCGAGTCGGGTGTGCACACCGTGGCGACGTGGGCGTTGATCGAAGAAGTGCTCGGTCGAGAAGAGGACTTCTCCGCGAACCTCACCGGCGTGCTGATGCGCGACGATGAGGGTCACCCCTCCATCTTCGAGTTGCCCGACGCCGGAGCGAACCACGTGATCGCGACCGCGGACGAGCCCGACCACGCCGTGCACCGCGCGCTCGTGAAGGCGGGGCTCGGGCCGAAGCGAGTCGCGGCCCTCGAAGCGCGGCTTCGCGCCTGGACGGATCAGGCCGTCGGCGAATGGATCGATGGGGGAGGGGGCGACTTCGTTCCCATCGCCGAGGTCATTCCGGCGCGCGTCGTCGCGCAACTGCTCGGCCTGCCGGAAGACGACGTCGTTCGCCACCGCGCCTGGGCGATGATGGGAGGCGACATCCTCGCAGGCGGTCTCCAGCACGAGCGTCTCGTGAGGCTCGCGACCGAGACCGCGCAGATGGCGGCGTATCTCGGTGAGCATCTCGATCGCTACGCGGCTTCGCCCGATGCAGCGCAACCTCCGAAGCCGGACGAAGCGATGTTGCTCTCCCTGGCGCGCGGCGTGGCCGATGGTCGACTCGATCGCGTGCAGGCGGTGGGCATCGCGATCGTGATGTTCGGCGCGGGTGGCGAGTCGACGGCCGCTTTGATCGGTTCGTGCGCGCGACGCCTCGCCGAAGACGAGGGGCTCCAGGAGGCGCTCCGCGCCGAGCCCGAACTCATTCCCCGCTTCATCGAAGAAGTGGTGCGCCTCGAACCGCCCTTCAAGTTCCACTACCGCGTGGTGCGTCGCCCCTGTGTCCTCGGCGGGCACGACCTCGAGGTCGGCGATCGTGTGATGCTGCTCTGGGCTTCGGCGAATCGCGACCCTGCGGTCTACGACGATCCCGACGCACTGCGTCTCGACCGGAAGCATCCCAAACACCACATGGGTTTCGGCCGCGGCAATCACTTCTGCATCGGTGCCCCGCTTGCGCGCCTCGAAGCGCGCGTGGTCGTCGAGGCCCTGATGGCGCGCACGCGTTCGCTTCGATGGGGCGGCGCTGAAACGTCGCAATACGCGCGAAGCATCTTCGTGCGGCGACTGGAGCGACTCGAACTCGGAGTCACCGCGTAGTCGCACATACTCTGCCGCTGGAGCGGGTACCCCAGCCTGTTACCTTGCTGGGGTCCTCGTTGCTGATGGCGGTTTCCTGTGCGCTTCGAACGGCCCGTAGCCAAAGTCGCAGTCTTCGTCCTCGGTGCGGTCGTGGGCATCGGGCTCGGTCGGGTCGTGTTGTCCTGGTCGAGCGGAGCCGAGGCCCCGTCGCATCCGATGAGCGATCCCGCGCCCGTGGCCAATGCTGTTTCCGACGCCGGCCCGGTCGTCGACCGAAGAACGGTGCTCGAAGACGCTCCGGTCGAAGAACCCGCTGCGGGGCATTCGGAGCTTTCGATCCCCGACACTTCACTTCGGCTTCGTCTGCTCGGAACGCTGGTCGCCGACACGGCCGAACGTTCCCAGGCCGTCATCCTCGACGTCGAAGCCGTGCAGCACATGGTGCTTCGCGTAGGCGATGGTCTGGCGTTCCATCCCGATGTCACCGTGCACTCGATCGAACAGCGGCGCGTGATCCTCGATACCGAGCGAGGGCTCGAGAAGCTCTGGCTGTCGCGCGGCGATGGCTTGCCCGATGTGGCGGCCGCGCGAGACGATGCCGAGTACGCGCCGCCGCTACCGCGCGACCGGCCCCTGCGGTCGAGCGCCGAGCTACGACGCAATCCGTCGATGAACGTGAGCCCGGAGGTGATCGAGGCGATGAATCGACTGGCGCTCCATCTCGCGAACGATCTCGAACCAATCTACGACGCGAGCGGTCGCATCGAAGGGGCCATCGCTTCTTCGATCGCCGCCGACGGCTTCCTCGAACAGGCGGGCATCGGGCAGGACGAGATCATCCGCGGCGTGAACGGCGTCGAGATCGACACCCCTGAGGCGGCCTCCCGCGTGCTGCGAGATCTCGCGAGCTGCGAGCCCGTGGTGGGCATGGTGGCGGGGCCGATGGGGGATCGCGAAGTCGAGATCGGCGCCGAGCTGTTGAAACAGTTCGGCTGCGTGGAGACGCGCTGATGGCGGATCGAGGCATGCGGACGAGTGTGATCGCCATTGCCGGGGTACTCGCGGGCTTCGGCCTCACACTCCTGCTGAGCGATGGCGAGTCGCCCGAGCCGAGGCAGGAGAGGGTGCCGCCGGTTTCCGCGCGACCTCCGGGGCCGGATCCTTCGCAGCATCGGACAGCTGCGGACCATTCCCCGCGCGTGGTCGAAGAAGCCCTGCCCGAAGTCGAAGACAACGAGTGGCGCACGGCCCCCGTCGAAGAATTCAAGCGCGCCCTCTACGAACTCGACATCGATTCCGTCGATCGCCTGGAAGAACTCGAGGTCTTCGTCGCGATCGGCGACGCCGATCCCCGCAGCTTCTGGGATACCGATTGGAATGGCATCGACGATTGGAAGGACGAGCCCGACGACTTCCGACTCGAACGCACCGACGATGGGCGCCTCGTCTTCGTCCCCGGTGAGCAGACCCGCCGCGCCTACACCTTCTTCGAAACGATGAACGAGTACGAGTACGACGAGGCCACGGGCGAGTTCGTCCATGAGACCGACTTCTACGGCAAGCCGATCACCAACATCGTGAAGTTCCTGCGCGATGACGTGATGGTGATGATGGTGGTCAGTGGACAGAAGGTGAACATGAACCTGTACGAACTCGGCGAGTCCGCGCCTGACCAGTAGTCACCGACTTCGAGTCATCACTTCGCCATCGTGTGTGACGAGACGTCGCGTTCTTCGACTCGATGACGCGAAGCGTAAAGCGAACGAGCGATCACTTCTTTCTTGACTTGATTCGCGCACGCCCCTTAGCCTGCAACGCAAGGATGCGTCGGTGCATTTGGGGGCTCGACGTGTCGCCCCATGGTCGAGCGATCGAAGGATCGAACGACGAACGGGCACCCAGTCGACTCACCGGCCCTGCGGTGAGCCCACGAAGGAAGGGGAACTGAGCGTGAAGGTTCGAGCAAACAACTTGCGGTTCGTTGCAATGCTGCTGGCCACGTTGGCGATGACGTCGGTCGGTTGTACGTGGAATTTCACCAATCCTCCCTCGAACGAGAAGGACGTCCAGATCGTGGGCGATAGCGTCTTCGACCTGTCGGGGGACATCCATAGTGTGCTGAATGGCCTCTCGGGCAAGAGCTACAAGGATCGTTCGGTCAGCGGCGCCAAGATCGCGGCGATCGATGGCCAGCTCGCCCAGGCGGAAAACCGGGCGACCCTCAAGACCGTGATCGCCGATGGCGGCGCGAACGACATCCTGCAGAGCTCGGTCGACTGCGACTCCGACCCGCTCACCAGCGCCTGCCTGAACCTGATCGACTACGTCGCCGACGTGCAGTGGAACATGATCGTCGACATGTACTACGGCCCGTCGAACGACCACGTGTGGCTCGGCTACTACCACGTGAAGGCGCCGGAGGCCGAGAAGAACGAGGCGATCGACTACGTCCACGACTCGATCTATCCAGACATGTTCGATCTCTCGCCCTATGGCGGCATCACCTATGCGGGCACCGTTGCGGGCTACGGCGATTTCGAGGGCAGCACCCTCGGCGCGTTCAACATCGCGGTGGCCGATCCGCGCGGCTCGATCGTACCCGGCGACCTCAAGAGCGATGGCATCCACCCCAAGTACAGCGGCTCCGACAAGCTCGGAAACCTGATCTGGGGCGTGATGGTCGATCAGGATATGTACAGGTAGTCTCACGACGATCGCGATGCTGGACCCCGGGCGACGGGAAGTCGCCCGGGGTTTGTCGTTTCAGCCCCCGGTCGAACGGGCGCGAGCGCTACTCGATGCGCCCTTCGACGCGGATCCTGAACTCGGGCCGCTCGGGGTGGTCGGTCTGGACGAAGAGCACGTCCTGGTAGGGGCCGGGCTTGTTTCGCGTGTTGCGTACGTCGATCGCGAAGGCCCTGCGCCCCTCGTGCTCCGTCTCCCGCACCGCGGTCTCGATCCACACGCCCTTCCGCGTGAGGATCTCGCGAATCGAGAACGGGTAGGCATCGTTCGGGACGACGATGACCGTTTCTTCGATCGAGTCTCCCGCAGTTCCCTGCAACCACAGGCGATAGGGATGGAGTGCGGCGAACTCCCGCACCTCGAGGTGGATGCCGATCTCGATCGTGGCCGGCGCGCTGGCCCCGGTCGTCGCGCGAATCGTGCCGTCGACGATCTGCCCGCCCAGGGCGTCGGTGGGAATCACGAAGCCGATGGCGCCGCTCTCGCCGGGGCCGATCGTCTTCGTCACGCCGTCGAGCATGCACCCCGAGCACATGCGCAGGTTGCTGAGTGCCCACGGCGCTTCGCTGTCGTTCGTGATGAGTACCTCGTGCTGCACGACATCACCCTGAAGCACCGGTTCGAGGGTGATGTGGCCGCGCGCGCCGCGGATCTCGCTTCGACCGACGACGCGCTTCGGAGGCTGGCCGTTGTAGATGCGAAACTCGGGCAATCCGGGCTTCCGGGGTTCGAGTTCCGGTTGCGCAACGGCATCGGGAGGAGCGTGCAAGCCCGATCCCACCCATGTCGCGAGTGCAGTCAGGACGAGGAGGCGCTTCGACTTCTGCATGGCCCGCAGTCTAACCGCCCGTGCGCGCCTCAACCCAGCAGGAATCCCACCGGCGGGTCGGCCAGGGTCGGGTTCGCGAAGCGATGGATGTTGGGCAGCACGCTCGGTAGATCCCCCGGCGTCACCCCGAACCACATCGCGAGTTCGGCGAAGTACTCGTCGGTCGAGAGCGTCGGAATCAGCCGCCCGCGTCCGGTGTCGAGGTCGTTACCCGGGTAGAGCGGCGGCGGTGTTCCGTAGAAGTCGCCGCCGTTCACCGCACCACCCATCACGAGCTGATTGCCTCCCCAGCCGTGATCGGAACCGCGACCGTTGCTCGAGAGCGTGCGACCGAAATCGGAGATCGTGAAGGTCGTGACTTCGTCGCGCAGCTCGAGTTCGCCGAGGGCGGCGTCGAACTCGGCCAGCGAGGCGCTCACCCCGGAGAGCATGGGGGCCTGGGTGGCGAGGACTTCGTCGTGATGATCCCAACCGCCGACCAGTACGAAGAAGGTCTGCCGCCGAATGCCGAGGTATTCCCGCACCGAGATCGTCTCGGCGATCATGCGCAGGCTCTGGGAGAGCGGCGTAGCCGAGAAGTTCGTATTCAACGCCGGCGCGTTCGCGATCGCGGCGCTGAACACCTCGTCGTTGTGGATCGCGCCCGCGGTGGCATCCGCGAAGGCCTGCTCGAGCAGGTTCTTGTAGTGCGAATCGACCAGCGAGCGGATCGATGCCTCGCGGGCCACGTGGATCGGTTCGGGGTTGCCAAAGCCTTCGATCGGCTGGCTGCCCGTCGTCGTGATCGCGAACTCGCGGGTATCGGCTCCGGCCTGGAAGTCGTTGGTGCCGGCCAGGGAGATGCCCATCGAGATCTCGGCCCGCTCGTTCAGCTCGTGGAGCAAATCCGAGAGGCGGCCACCCCAGCCGAGCGCTTCGCGATCGTTCGGGACGCTCGTCTGCCATTGACGGATCTGGTCCGAGTGGGAGTAGAGGCCGAGGGGAAGCTTCGCCGTTCCGAGGTCGATCTCGTTCAAGGTGACGGGTTCGACGAGGGTGCCCACGTTGTTGATCACCGCGAGGCGTCCCGCTTCGAACAGCCCCTGCACGCCCTCCATGTCGGGATGGAAGCCGAAATCGCGATCGAGGCTGGCCGGCGAGACGACCCGCAGCTCGTTGCGCGGCAGTGCGAGATCCGAGCGCGCGGCGACGTAGTCGGCGTACTCGTCGACGTCGTGGGGCACGATCATGTTGAACGAATCGTTGCCTCCGGCGAGCAGGATGCACACGAGCGCCCGGTAGTCGCCGCTCGGCGGCATGGCCTGGGCGGCCGCGCTCGTGGCCCCACCCAGGTGGGCGAGGGTGCCCAGCAGCGGTGTCGCCGAGAGCGCGCTGCAGCCGAGGCCCTTTACGAAGGTTCGTCGCGTCGTCTTCATCGCTTCGTCCTTCCCCGCTAGTCCACGACCGCGAAGTCGGGAGACATCAAGATCAGGTGGATGGCCGCGGGCGCTCGCGCGGCGAGGGGAACTTCGTCGTTCAACACCAGTTCGGTGATCGCCTCGCGACTCGCGTCCGAGAGCGTTCCGTAGGTGAGCAGGAGATCGAGATGGTCCATCATCGCGTCGACGTCGTCGGCCAGAGCGTCCACGGCGCTCAGGTCGAGGGAGAACTCCAGGTCTTCGGGATCGATCGCTCCGTCGCGCAACACCTCCTGGGGGGCGGGAAAGGCCGGTACCTCGAACAGGAAGTAGGTGGCGAGGTTGGCGACCGCGATCACCGACGAGTCGGTGGTGACCTGGAACTCCGGTGCCACGAGCCCCGCCTGCTTGACCGGCCCGTTCGGGGCGAAGTCGGGCTGGAAGAAGTTGAACACGCTCGGCGAAGACATCGGGTGTTGCCCGAGCAGGAAGCCGAGCGGTGCGGCCTCGATCAGGTACTCGCCACTGGGTGAGCTGGCGTCGAAGGCGCGCAGCATCGTGACCATGCGCAGGAAGGGCTCGCGCAGGAAACCGTCGTCTTCGCGGCCCGGGTCGCGGCGGGCTTCGTCGTCGAGCAGGATCGCGCGCACCACCGCTTTCAGGTTCCCGCGGTTTCCGTCGCCATCGTCGGCCCAGACCTCGGCCACGCGTTCGATGTAGCTGGGGCTCGGGTTCGACTTCACCAGGCGCTGGATCAGGCGGAGCGCCATGAAGGGGCCGACGTTCGAGTGGTTCGCGAGGTGGGCGATGGCCTCCTCGATGTCTTCCATGCCCGTCTGGCCGTCGGGGATCACGTAGCCCCCGAGCAGCTGCTTCGGGCCGGGCTCGTGGTGATCTTCGTACATCCGCATGGGCTCGGTGCGGCTTCCGAGGTAGCCACCCCAGGTCGCGAGCGGCCCGCGCAGGCCGAGGCCGGTGAACACCTTGGCGAACTCGGTGATCTCGGCGTTCGAGTAGGTGGCGATCGGTTCCCCTTCGTCGTCGAGCATCAGGCTGCCGTTGGGGTTCAACTCGAATAGCCCGATGCTGAAGAGCTGCATGACTTCGCGGGCGTAGTTCTCGTCGGGGTAGCGGCCGATCACGGGGTCGGCCTTGTCGTTGTAGAGGTGACTCAGGTAGACGCCCATCGAGGGATGCAGGGTGACGTCGAGCAGCAGCTCTTCGAAGGAGCCGAAGGCATTGTCGAGCAGCATGTCGTAGTAGCTCGCGACGCTGTCGGGGTTGATGAAGAGCAGGTCGACGAGATCGGAGATGACGAAGATCTCGGAAAGCGCCAGCGCCACGCGTTGGCGCAGCACGTCGGGGGACTGCATCACGCGATCCCACCACGCGTAGCGTCGGAAGACCGGGCTCGATTCGGTGAGGTCGAGAGCGGGGTCGCCGTAGTCGTCCTGCAGGCGGTGCATCACCTCGAGGTGATGGCCGGGCGGGATGGCGAACTGCTCGTCGAGCCAGGCTTCGAAGCCCATCTCCTCGACGCGTTCGATCTCATCCATGTTCGCGCCGAGGCTCGCCTGGGCCAGAAAGCGCGCCGACCGTTCGGTCGCGGTCAGGGGTGCGGGGGCGTCGTCGCCCGAATCGTCATCGTCGTCGTCCTTGCCCCCCGAGCCGCAGGCCAGGGTGAGGAGGGTGCACACGAGGGCGATCGCGAAGCGCCAGTTCGCGAAATCGCGGCTGCGAAACCTGCTCTCGTTCGCTCTTGCCATGTTCACCTCGCGAGGGCCGTGTGGTTGCTGCCTGCCTCACCAATCCCGGTTATCCCGCAAGCCCCGGGGAACGCAAGACGGTGTCGGACGGTTTTCAGCCCCTTCGTTGCGCGAAGGGCGGTCTCATATGACGAACACCCCACAAGAGCGCGGGTTGCGCGCATTCGGCCCGAAATGCGCGCTCGACGGGCCGCATTTCGCGAGTCGTCGCCCCCGGGCCGGGCGCTAGCGTGTGCGCAACCAGGCGAGCCATCTCGTGCAGGAGGCAGGCAATGTTCGATTTGACGGACCGCGTCGCGGTCGTGACGGGGGCGGGGCAGGGCGTGGGCGCGGGCATCGCCGAAGCCCTCGCGAAGCAGGGTGCCGCGGTCGCGGTGAACGACCTCTTCGACGATCGCGCGGCGGGCACCGTCGACGCCATCAAGTCGGCCGGGGGCCGCGCCTGCGTGGCGGCGTTCGACGTGTGCGACTACGACGCCGTCAAGGCGGGCATGGAAGCCGTGGTGGCCGAACTCGGGCCAATCGACATCCTGATCAACAACGCGGGCGTGCCGCCGGGCATGGGGGTGAAGCAATTCCGCGAAACCACCCCCGACGAGTGGCGTCCCTACATCGAACTCAACACATTCGGCGTGATGAACTGCTGTCACGCCGTCGCGGACGGCATGTGCGAACGGGGTCGCGGTCGCGTCGTCACGATTTCCTCCGGCGCGGGCACCGTGGGTATCCCCCTCGGCATTGCGGCCTATGGTGCTGGCAAGGGCGGGGGCATCGCGTTCATGCGCCACTTCGCGATGGAGATCGCGAAGGAAGGGGTTACTGCGAACACTGTGGCGATCGGTTTGATCGACAACCACACGGATCCGGGCGTCACCGAACACATGGCACGCACGGTTCCGACCGGAACCCTCGGGCAACCGCAGGACATCGCGGCGGTGGTGCTCTACCTCGCTTCGGACGAAGCCGGCTGGATGACCGGGCAGACGATCCAGCTGAACGGCGGCAACGTCACGACGTAGGCCGGCGGGGCGCCTTCATCGGGTTTGTCGCGCCACCAGGGCGATCGCCGCGACGAGCAGCAAGCCTCCGATCGGCACGAGTGCGATGCCGATGCCGGGATCCGGCGGGATCACCCACAGGCCACCGAGAAAGAAACCGCCTGGGAGCGCCACCATGGCACCCCGCAGGCAGAGCGTGGCCGTGGCGAGCCGCGGATCCGCGGTGAGCTGCGCCCACGCCGCACCGAAGGCGATGTGGATGACGGCGATCAGGCTTCCGTGTGCGTGGGCGAGGGTCCACATCAAGCGGCGCGGCTCCGTCTCGTTGGAGAGATAGAAGCCGAAGCGCATCGCGTGGAACACTTCGAGGGCGAACCCCAGGGCGATGAAGACCAGCAACGCGTAGCAGCCGAAGCGCACATGGCCTCGTCCCTGGGCAGCGTGCGCCTCGGCGTCGATCTCGGATGTCGTCGTCTCTTCGCTCATTCGATCAGCGCGAGCGGTCGGGTGTCGCGCCCCTTTGCGAGTTGGATCCAGGCCGCTCGGTCGAAGCGGCCCGACGGAAGGAGGAGGGGACCGGGGAGGGGAGAGGAGTGGACGCGGGCGGCCCAACGCTTTTGGATGCGATTGCGCGCCCGGAAGCCCTCGCGCCCACCCGACTCGACGAGGTCGGCGGCGAACTCCTGGACGCCCGCCTGTGCGCGAAGGGAACGCACCGCGCGCAGGCGCACCGCGGCGTAACGATCGGTCAGGAGTTCGGCGAGGTAGGGCGTCGCCCAATCGCGCCCCGAGGTCTCGAGGGCTTCTTCCCAGCCGAGATACCACGCCGCGAGGGCGCGCACCCCGGCGTCGCCGACCGCGATCCAGCGCGGCCCCGATGCGACATCGGCGTAGGGCCCGAGGTCGTCGATCGGTTCGTAGTCGTAGTCGCGCTCGAGCTGCGCCTGGGTCCAGGCGAGGCTCTGGTCGATGTGGCAGGCGTTGCAGGCGTTCGGGCGACTGGTCGCGAGTTCGCTCGCCACACTCGGATTGCTCACGAGGTGACTGCGAATCGATTTCAACAGGCCGTAGGTGGTGTAGGGCATATGGCAGTTCATGCAGCGACTGCCGCTCGACTCGGCCGGGTGCTTCGTGTGCGCCGCGATGTCGGCTTCGAACTGGGGATGACACTGCAGACAGGCCGCATCGCTGCGCATGCCTTCGGCGAGCTGGTCGTCGGTGTCTTCGTACTCGTGAAGCGAGTGGCAGCTCATGCACGAGAACTCCTCGCTCACGAAACACGGGGAGGTCGAGAGGTCGTTGTACTCGCGGCCGGCGACGCGCACCGCGCCATCGGACCAGAAGCGATCGCGCGGAAAGCGCCCCTCTTCGACCCGAGCCATCTCGGCGACGACCTCCTGCTGCAGGGGATCGTCACTGCCGGGGTCCACCGTCACACGGCCGTCGGCTTCGAGTTCGTCGCCCGGAACGTATTCGTTCCAATGCCCCGCCCAGCGGTCGACTTCGGGATAGGAAGTGATGGAATGACAGTGCCCGCAGATCTGGGATGCACGGCGGCCATCGAGCCGTGCCGGGTTCACCGTCGTCGAGTCTTCCTGGCCGCGATTCAGATACCGGACGAAGGGCGAGCGATTCGCCTCGATGTGTTCGCGCGAGGGGCCGTGACAGGATTCGCAAGCGATCCCCAACTCGACGGCGTTCGGCAGCGAAGGCTGCCCCTCGACGAAGCGTGGTTCGCCGGCCGTGCTGTGGCATTCGATGCAGACGTCGTTCCAGCGGACCTCGCCGAAGTGCTCGCCCGGCGGCGCGAGGAAGGCCTCGTTGCGTCCGACCCAGCGTTGTTCGTCGATCAGCCAAGTGAAGGGAAGGTGGAAGATCTCTCGTCCTTCCCCGGTCCACACCCACACGAGCTGCTGGTGATGCGACCCCGTCGTCA
>JANQEL010000211.1 GCA_028278345.1 Myxococcota bacterium | reverse complement strand
CTACGAGATCGTCAACCTCGGCCGAGGTGAGCCGGTCTTGATGAGCGACTTCGTGACCACGATCGAAGAACTGGTGGGCAAGAAGGCCGTGCTCGATACCCCCGAGGCGCCGGCCAGCGAACCCAAGATCACCTTCGCGAACGTCGACAAGGCGCGCCGACTGCTCGGCTACGACCCGCAGACCCGGGTGGCCGACGGCCTGGCGAAGCTGTGGGCGTGGTATCGCGACGAAGTCGCCGGCTGAACCCGTCTCCACTCCTCCCCCTCTCTACCTCGCGGAGCCCCGCATGCCCCTCAATCCGAGCGTCATCATCATCGGCAAGCTCGTGGTCGGTCTCATGTGGACCGTCACCGGCGCCACCCTCTTCTTGAAGGGCGACAGCACCCTGCTCGAAGCCGGCCGCCTCACCTTCTGGATCACGGCCTCGGTCCACGTGCTCGAGTGCGCGATCTTCTTCCCGACGCTTCGACAATCGCCGACCCGCAGCCTCGGCGAGAACCTGGTCCTCACCATGATCTTCGGCGTCTTCCACTACGCGACGCTCAAGTACGAAGAGCTCGCGGAGCAGGGGGTACCGACGGTCGGCGGCGATTCGGGCCTTTCCGACCCGTAGGCTTCAGGGCGCGAAGCGCGCGCGTAGCTGGCCGAACCAGTTCTGCAGCCGGCGGCGGCGTGCAGAGGGGGCACTCTCGGCCATGCGGATGAGCGCCGTCTCGTAGGCGCGGCCGTCGTAACGCGCGATCAGCGTCATCGCCTCGCTGCAGAGCGGGCAGCCGTCGAGGTGACGCATCAGCGCGACGTACTGCCCATAGGCGAGACCCTCGCCATCGCGGTGGAGCTTCAGGAGGTCGTCCTCGCTCGGATGCAGATCCGGCCCGCCGCAGGCGCGTCGCACGTAGAGTTCGACCTGGCTCCAATTGGAAACCACCGCCGAGCAATCGTGGCAACCCGGGTAGTGATCGCGGAAGTCACGCCAGGCATCGAGGTGGGGCTCGACGAGGAAGGCCGGCAGATCGAGTTCGAGGCTCTTCAGACAACTCTTCACCCGCTCGTCGCCGCGCGACTGCGCGCGATCGCGCGACAGCCCGCGTTCGCGCAGATCCCAGACGCTCTCACGCAGGAAGCGCTTGACCATGCGGAGCGGGATCTTCCTCTGCGCCGCAACCTGATCGAAGCTTCGCCCTTCGCCGTAGACGTCGCGCAACACCAGGGCGCGCTGTTCGGGGAGCTTGCTGATCTCCCGGGCGAAGCACTCGGTCACCTCCGCGTCGTCCGCGGGATGGGCCCGCCGCATCTCGAACCAGGGCAACTGCCCGTCGCGCGTCCAACCCACGGCATCGGCCAGCGGATCGCGAAGGAGTTCCACCGAAATCCGTCGCAGCTCGGGCGTGAGATCCCCCCGGCGTCCAGCCTGATCGCGAAGCGCGCAACCGATCGCACGCTGGATGAAGACATCCCAGCGATCCTCGAAATCGAAGGCGCGGTACTCGACCAGGACCGCCGCCACCGCGCGGGCGGCGTGGATCAACGCCTGGGGTGAACCGGCCCGCAGCGCATCGACGGGATGGAGGGCCTCCGCGGGCCGCTGCGCACCTTCACGTGAGTTCAACACGCCGGGAAGGTATCACGCGACTGCCGCACGCGCGGCGCTCCAATGCCCGGGGCACGGGCATCGCTGGCCATGCAAGTGTCGTGCAAGCACCTGCAATTGATCCGCAGGGTCGAGATGTCCCGCTCCACCCCACGCTCCCCGACCGTCCGGGTCGAGGGGCTATCCTCGCAGCGCCATCGCCAGACAGGGGAACGAAACTCCGTGAGACGTTGGTTCCAGAAGCGAAAGTCGCGGCGCGCGAAGTCGGAAAGCCGTTCTTCGACGCGCGATGACGCGGCGCGCAAGACGTCGAAGCCGGGGATCCTCGAGCTCCTCGTCTTGACCGGCGCCGATGCGGGCCAGCGCTTCACCCTTTCAGGGGAAGAGACCATGATCGGCCGCCGCCTCGACTCGGCCCAGTTGCGCGGCGGCATTCTGCTGCGAGACGCCACCGTCTCGGCCCGACAGGCGGCGATCCGCAACGAAAGCCAAGGCCCCGTACTCGAGCACCAGTCCAAGGCGACCAACCCGACCCTGCTCAACGGCGCGCCGATCCGCACTGCACGCCTCGGCGAGGGAGACCGCATCGAGTTCGGTCGGGTCGCGATCGAGGTGCGAAGTGGTGCCGATACCCGGGTGCGGGATCTCACGGAGTTCCACACTCCGGCTCTTCCCCTCGAACGCGCGGAGGCGTCTCCCGGCGGTTTCCGCACCCAGGTGGTCGAGGCGGCCACGCGCGAGGTCGACGTCTCCGACATGCTCGAAACGCCGATCCCCGCGAACGAGGTCGGTTGGCTCGAGATCATCGATCGCGAGGACGGCGGCGAAGCGAAGCGCTTCGCCCTGCGCGCCGATCGCACGGTGATCGGCCGCGGTGCCGACTGCGATGTCCGCGTCGACGATCTCGGGGTCTCGCGACACCACGCCGAGTTGGTGTTCGAGGGACGACATCTCGTGCTCTACCACAAGAGCGCCACGAACCTGACGACGGTGAACCGTCACGAGGTCCCCGACCGGCGCGTCGTGCAGCACGGCGATGAAGTCGCCCTGGCCGGTCGCGTACGTCTGCGCCTCGACATCCATCCCGCCTTCCAGGCCGGCAAGAACGTGACCCTGCCCGATGACACCGGCGCCCCTCGCGCACGGGATTCGGGGCTCCACGCGGCGATGGAACACAAGGCCGAACTCGAGCGCCGCATCGCCGAGGAGTTCTCCGTCGATGGCAGCTTCTTCGACCTCGACGTCGTGAACTCGATGGGGATGAAGGCCAACATCGAACAGCCCGAGCGCATCGTCCTGAGCTTCGAGCGCTTTCGCGGCTTCGTCGCCAACCTCGTCCAGGAATTCGACGGGCACGTGCTCAACAGCAACGGCGACGAACTGATGTGCTTCTTCGAGTCGGCCGAGAACGCACTGGCCGCTTCCTATGCGGTTTTCGATCGCCTCGACGAGTTCAATCGCAAGGAGAACCTGCTCGACATCCCGTTCGCGTTCCGCGTGGGCATCCACAGCGGACGATCCCTCGTCGATCTCAAGCGCGGCATCGCCTACAGCGCGACCCTCGACGTGGCCGGACACCTGCAGAAGCTCGCACCGACCAATCGCGTCGCGGTATCCGAACACACGCGCGCGTCGCTCCCCAAAGACGCTCCCCTCGAATGGGCCGGGAGCCTCGAACGCGAGGGATTCGATTACTACCTGGTTCGAGACGCGGGTGCGGGAAGCTCGAACGGGGATACCGAAGCGGGCTAATCGTCTATGCCCTTCTCTGTCGACGACCTTCAGTCGTCGAAGCGCTCGATCGCGGCGCCCAGGGCTGTGAGCTTGCCCACGATGTCTTCGTAGCCGCGATCCACGATCTCGGCGTTCTGCACGATGCTGGGCCGTCGCGTGGCACACAACGCGGCGATGATGAGCGCCATGCCCGCCCGGATGTCGGGGCTGCGCACCGTCTGCCCCACCAGCGGGGTCTTGCCCGAGATCACGACGCGATGCGGATCGCAGACGATGATGTTGGCGCCCATCTGGATCAGTGGATCGACGAAGTACATGCGGCTCTCGAAGAGCTTTTCGAAGAAGAGCACGCTGCCGTGGCTCTGGGTGGCGAGCACGAGCATGCTGCTCATCAGATCCGACGGGAACTGCGGCCACGGACCGTCGTCGACGCGGGGCGTCTTCCCACCCACGTCCGGTCGGATGCGCGGCACCTGGTCTCCCGCGAGATAGATCGAGTCGGCGCCGATCTCGAGATCGATACCGAAGCGTTCGAATACGCGATTGATCATCCAGTAGTGCCCGCCGCGGATCCCCTCGACCACGATCTCGCCACCCAACGCTGCGCCGAGCGCGAGATAGCTCCCCGCCTCGATGTGATCGCCCTCGATGCGGTGACGCGTGCCCCCGAGACGTTCGACCCCTTCGACCACCAGCGTATTGGTGCCGATGCCGGAGATCTGCGCCCCCATCTTGACCAACATGGCGGCCAGATCCTGCACGTGGGGTTCGCTCGCCGCGTTACGGATCTCGGTCGTGCCCTCCGCGAGCACGGCCGCCATCATGATGTGTTCCGTGGCGGTCACGCTCGCCTCGTCGAAGAAGAGCACGCTGCCCCGCATGCCGTCTTCCACCGACAGCCGGTAGTCGTCGGGATCGACGCGGCAGCCGAGTTTTTCGAAGCCGTAGAAGTGGGCGTCGAGGCGCCGGCGCCCGATCAGGTCGCCGCCGGGCGGGTGGACGTCGGCCTCGGCCGTGCGATGCAGCAGCGGCGCCACGAAGAGGAAGCTCGTGCGGTTCTTCTCGCACAGCTCCCAGGGAATCGCGTGGGTCGTGATCTCGCGGGCACGGATGCGAACGGTCGAGCCCTCGCTGGCGACTTCGCAGCCGAGGTACTCGGCGATCTCGAGCATGCTCGCCACGTCGCGAATCGCCGGGACGTTCTCGAGCACCACCTCTTCGTCGGTGAGCAGGGCCGCGGCGATCATCGGCAACGAGGCGTTCTTGTTGCCGCTGATGCGGACGTGCCCCTTGATCGGGCGGCCGCCCTCGATCACGAAATGGCTCATCTTGCGACTCCCTCCCCCCAGCGCCGCGACGAATCGCCGCTGCGCGGCACCGATGATGCGCGCAGGCCTCCACTTGGGCAAGCGCCGCGCTATTTTGGCGCCGCGCCCCCTCGGCGCGGTCCCCCCGTCCCCCCCAAGACAGAGCGTTCGGGCCCCCCCCTGGTTCCCCATCACGGGCTCGCTCGCCGCAGGACCGCCGCCCACCTTGCCGTCGACGACGCAGAGAGCGAAATCAACGCGTTCGGGGAACGCGACCGTGGTCGTCGCCGAAAAACCTTCGGTGGCCCGTGAGATCGCCGCCGTCCTCGGCGCCACGAGCCGGCGCGAGGGGCTGATCGAAGGCAATGGCTACCGGGTCACCTGGGCCCTCGGCCACCTCGCCACCCTGGCGGAGCCCCACGAAATCGAACCCGGCTGGAAGCGCTGGCGCAAGGAAGCGCTCCCGATGTTGCCGCGCGAGTGGCCGCTGCGGGTGGTCGATCGCACGAGGGCCCAGTTCGCCATCGTGAAGCGCGCCCTGTGCGACCCCGCCACCCGCCGGGTCGTGTGCGCGACGGATGCCGGGCGCGAAGGGGAGTTGATCTTCCGCTTCGTGTACGAAGCCGCGGGGGCGACTGCACCTGTCGAGCGACTCTGGATCTCGTCGCTCACGCCGGAGTCGATCCGCGCGGGCTTCGAACGACTCCAGCCCGGCCGCGAGTTCGACGGCCTGGCCGACGCGGCACGCGCGCGCAGTCGCGCAGACTGGCTCGTGGGGATGAACCTCACGCGGGCCTACACCCTGCGTCACGGGGGTCGCGGGGAGGTGCTCTCGGTCGGGCGTGTGCAGACGCCGACGCTTGCGATGGTGGTCGCCCGCGAGATCGAGATCCGGGACTTCGTGCCCGAGGCCTATCGCGAAGTCCACGCGAGCTTCGGCGTGGGCAAGGACCAAACCTACGACGGAGTCTGGTTCGATCCCGCGGCCGAAAAACCCGCGAGTGATGAGGCCGCGCGACTTCCCGCGGATGACGATCGCGCCGAAGTCATCGCGGGGCGCGTGAAGAACGGAAGCGCGCGCGTGGGCTCGCGCAGCGCGAAGCAACGCAAGCTGCCGCCTCCGCGCCTCTACGATCTCACCGAACTCCAGCGTCACGCGAACCGGCTGTACGGATACTCGGCACAGAAGACCCTGGACATCGCCCAGGATCTCTACGAGAAGAAACTCCTCAGCTACCCCCGCACCGATAGCCGAGCCCTCTCCGCCGATGTCGCGGCGACCCTGCCCGCGGTGGTCGACGCGATACGCGAGCCCTACGCAGACGCACTCGCGCCCGAGACCGGTTCGCGCCCCCTCGGTTCGCGCTTCGTGAACGACGGAGAAGTCGGCGATCACCACGCCCTGATCCCGACGGATCGGCGCGTCGATCCCGCGAGCCTCGGTCGCGACGCCGCGCGCATCTACGACCTCGTCTGCCGCCGCGTGCTCGCGGCGTGGCACGGCGACCATCTCTACTCGACCACGACGGTGATCACGATCGTCAGCTCGCAGATCGACGGCGAAGAGATGCGCGATTCGTTTCGCAGCACCGGGAGCCAGGTCGATCAGGTGGGATGGCGCGTGCTCGACCCGGTGGTCCCGGCATCGCGCGATTCCGAACTCCCGACGGCGGTGCGCGAAGGCGTCGAGGTGAGCGTCGAGGACGTGCGCATCGAAGACAAGAAGACCCGTCCGCCGCCGCGCTTCACCGAAGCCACCCTGCTCACGGCGATGGAAACGGCGGGCAAGACCCTCGACGACCAGGCGCTCTCCGAGGCGATGCGCGAGTGCGGGCTCGGCACCCCCGCCACGCGAGCCGGCATCATCGAAACCCTGCTCGAACGCAAGCTGCTGGCGCGCGAGAAGAAGTCGCTGCTCGCAACCGAGCGCGGCATCCGGCTGATTGGCCTGGTGCACCCCGCGGCGCGGAGCCCTGCGATGACCGGTGAGTGGGAGGCTCGTCTGCGACGCATCCAGGCGGGAAGCGACAACCTCGACGACTTCATGCACGAGATCGAAGGCTTCGTCGCGAAGGTGGTTGGAGAGAGTCTCGGAGTGCGATCGGCGAGCCCGCGTGGAGGGGAGCGGCCAACGCCCCCAAGCCGGCCGGCTCCCGCGCGACCGCGCAAAGCCGCCGCGAAGAAACCGGCTGCGCCGTCCGCACGCGGCATTCCGAAGCGAACCGCCCCGAAGAACCCGGCCGCTGAGCAGCCCGTTTCGAAGCCGAGCGCCGCCGCGACCGCTGCAACGCCGGCCCGGGTGAAAGCCACCCCCACCCCGGGCGATCAGCTCACGCCGCTCTTGCGCGAGCGCTTCGGCCTCGAGGCCTTCCGCGCCCATCAACACGACGTGTGCCGCGGCATCGTCGAGGGCGCCGACACCCTGCTCGTGATGCCGACCGGAGCGGGCAAATCGCTCTGCTATCAGCTTCCCGGCATCGCACGCGCGGGCACCACCCTCGTGATCAGTCCGCTGATCGCATTGATGGAAGACCAGGTGGCCGATCTCTGCGCACGCGGCTTTGCGGCCGAGCGCATCCACTCGGGCCGCAGTCGGGAGCAATCGCGGGCGGTCTGCAACGCCTATCGCGACGGCGAACTCGACTTCCTCTTCATCGCCCCCGAGCGCCTTCGGGTGCCCGGCTTCGTGGCCTTCCTCGCGCGCACGCCTCCCGGGCTCGTGGCCATCGACGAAGCGCACTGCATCTCGCAGTGGGGACACGACTTCCGCCCCGACTACCGGATGCTCAAGCAGCACCTCCCCGCATTGCGGCCCGCACCGATCGTCGCGCTCACGGCCACGGCCACCGAGGACGTGCAGGACGACATCGTCGAGCAACTCGGCATGCAACGGGCGCGCCGCGAGATCCACGGCTTCCGCAGGGAAAACATCGCGATCGAGGTGGTGAAACTCGCGGCGAGTGCGCGCAACGAAGTGGCCGCGCGCCTGCTCGCACCGCGCGAGCGCCGACCCGCGATCGTCTACGCGCCGACGCGCAAGCGCGCCGAAGCCTTCGCGGACGAGATCGGGGAGGCCTTTCCCGCGGCCGCCTATCACGCGGGCATGGAACCCGAGCGGCGCGACGCGGTGCAGGCCGCCTTTCTGAAGGGAAGCCTCGACGTCGTGGTCGCCACCGTGGCCTTCGGCATGGGAATCGACAAGGCGGACGTGCGTAGCGTGATCCACCTCGCACTGCCGGCGAGTGTCGAGGGCTACTACCAGGAGATCGGACGTGCCGGGCGCGACGGTCTTCCCTCCCGCGCCTATCTCCTCCAGGGCCCGGGCGATCGGCGCACCCTCGAGTGGTTCCTCGATCGCGACTACCCCCCGGCCGAGAAGCTCGAACGGCTCTACGCCGCGCTCGATGATGGCCCGAAGCCCCATGTGGAACTTCGACGCAAAGCGAAGCTCGACGACGATGAGTTCGAGCGCGTGCTCGAGAAGCTGTGGATCCACGGCGGGGTGATCCGGCGCGCGGGAGACCAGGCGAGCCGCGGCAGTGATCTGTGGCGGGCCCCCTATCAGGCGCAGCTCCGTCAGAGGCGCGCCCAGCTGCGCGACATGATTCGCTACGCCGAGGGGCACACCTGTCGCATGTCGACCCTGGTCGCGCACTTCGGCGACACCGCCGACGATGCGGGGGCCTGCGGCTCCTGCGATGCCTGCGATCCGGCCGGCGCCCACTGCAGCGCCCTCGATGCCCCGACGGATGCCCAGCGCGGCGCGATGGAACGCATCCTGAAATCGCTGACCCAACAGCGCGCCGCCAGCAACGGACGCCTGCACGAGGCCCTCTTCGGCAGCGACTACCCCCGCGCTTCCTTCGAGCGATTGCTCACCGGCCTCCACCGCGCCGGATTGATCCACATCGAAGACACCCACTTCGAACGCGACGGTGAGCGCATCGACTTCCGCCGTCCGGTCATCACGGCCTCCGGCCGGCGCGCGGGAGAGCGCGAACTCGCGCAGGTTCGCCTGCCGATGGACGAAGATGATTCCCGACCGTCGGGTCGCGGACACAGGCGCCGCCCAAGGCGAGCGAAGAAGGGAAGTCGCAAGAAGTCGGCGCGGCGACGCAAGTCGGGTCGGCGTCGCACTTGAACTCCACACCCGGATCGAATCCATGACCGATTCCAATGTCGAGATCGAGCGCAAG
Source organism: Myxococcota bacterium (assembly GCA_028278345.1). Classification (GTDB taxonomy): domain Bacteria; phylum Myxococcota_A; class UBA9160; order UBA9160; family UBA4427; genus DUBZ01. The sequence continues at coordinate 13,902 of JANQEL010000211.1, read as the reverse complement.
TTCCTGGTGAACGACGACGGCTGGCGCGGAGATGCCAGCGGCGAGCGGATCGTTCAGGGCTTCCTCTCGACCCGGAAGGAGGCGACGGTTCGCGTACGCCTGGGCGAAGGAGGCGCGTCTCTCACCGTCAAGGGCGCCCCGGTCGGCCTCACCGCACCCGAGTTCGAGTACCCGATCCCTCGCGACCATGCCGAATCGATGCTCGTTCTCTGCGCCGATGCCATCGTCGAGAAGACCCGCTACCGCATCCTGGTCGAGAACCACGTCTTCGAAGTGGATGTCTTCGAGGGCCGCAATCGCGGGCTCGTCATCGCCGAAGTCGAACTCGAGAGCGAAGACGAAGCCTTCCCGCGCCCGGCCTGGCTCGGCCGAGAGGTCAGCCACGATCCGCGCTACAAGAACGCTCGCCTCGCCCTCGAACCGTTCCGACCGGATTGGATCGACGTCGGCTGACACCGCCCGCAGAGCGACTCGCGGTCATGTGATCCTGCGCAATGTTTCTCGCACGCTTCGAAGACGGCGCGCGACACGACTCGGGGTCATCTCAACTCCCTCGAGCCGCGATCCGATTGATTTTCGCAAACCCTGCACAATGCAGGTCTCGGCCGTGTGCTGTGCGCAGTTACTCTTCCCTTCCCTTCCCTTCCCTTCCGCTGCGCTGCACGAACCCGGCCATAGGAGAAGCCCCGATGCCTTCCTACCTTCACGACGGAATCCTGCTCTACCTCGACCGCCTCGCGGATTGGGAGCAGTACTTCACCCTGGCCAAGGGCGAAGACTGCGACGTCGAGAGCGAGCGCGAAGCGCTGCGCGGCGTGCTCGAAACCGCGGCCACGATCTGCGAAGAGGTCGAAGCCGATTGCCGCGAAACCTGGGAGCAGCCCGCTGAATTGGTGGACGGCGAGGTAATCGTCCCCCCGGCGACGCAAAAGGCCTACGACCTCTTGAAGGAAGCCGGCCTCGTGAGTCTGAGCGTGCGCGAGGAGTACGGCGGCTTCGAGCTGCCGGGCTTCGCGAGCAACATCATCCTGCAGATGATCTCACGGGCGAACGCGGGCCTGATGACGATCGTCGGCCTGCAGTCGGGCGCGGCCGAAGACATCCAGCGCTACGCCTCCGAGGACCTGCGCCGCGAGTTCCTGCCGCGCTTCGCGAGCGGCGAGGTGATGGGATCGATGGATCTCACCGAGCCCCAGGCGGGCAGCGATCTCGGCGCGATCCAGACCCGTGCGGTCGACGACGGCGAAATCTCCCGGATCACGGGTGAGAAGATCTTCATCACCAACGGCGGCGCAGAAGTGCACCTCGTGCTGGCCCGCGACGACGACACCTTCGACGATTCGAAGGGCACGACGAAGGGGCTCTCGCTCTTCATCTGCCCGCGCACGAAGCGGGACGGCAGTCCCAACGGTGTGACCGTCGAGCGCCTCGAACACAAGATGGGTATCCACTGCTCCCCCACTGCGGCGATGCGCTTCGACAACGCCGAGGCCTACCGCATCGGCGAGAAGGGCGAGGGCTTCAAGGCGATGCTCGACCTGATGAACAACGCGCGCGTCGGTGTCGCGGCCCAGGGGGTGGGGATTGCCGAAGCCGCCATGCACGAGGCCATCCAATACGCGAAGCAGCGCAAGCAGTTCGGCGTACCGATCGCGCAGCAGCCGCTGATGAAGAACCTGCTCTCGCGCATGGTGCGCGACATCGAAGGCAGCCGCGCCCTGCTCTACCGCTGCGTGCTGCTGCTCGACCGCAACCACGCGATCGAACAGCACCTGAAGCGCCATCCCGATCTCTCCGAAGCCGAGAAGACCGAACTCGAGCGCATCCGCGAGCGCAACGCCGTGCGCACGAGGCTGCTGACTCCGCTCGCGAAGTACATGGCGACGGAATCCGCCGATTGGATCACCCGCTCCGCGATCCAGGTGCACGGCGGACTCGGTTTCATGGCCGAGAGCACCGTGGGCAAGCTCCACAACGACGCCATCATCACCACGATCTACGAAGGCACGTCCGAGATCCAGGTGAGCTTCGCGCTGAAGGAGATCGGCAAGGGTGCACTCACAATCGTCTTCGACGAGCTCCACAAGGAGCTCGATTCGCTGCAGCGCGAATCGCTCCAACCCCTGGCCAGCAAGGTGCGCGCGGGCATCGCGCGCATCGAGGAGGCCTCCGTCGCGCTCCTGCACGACTTCGCCTACGCGCTGCTCTGCTCGAAGCCGCTCTCCGAGATGGTGATCTCGGTGATCGTGGGTTCCGAACTCCTGCTGCAGGCGGACGCCGACCCGGACCGCGAAGACCTCGCGGCGAGCTGGGTCAACCGCAAGATGCTCGACCTCGAAACCGAGGCGAAGCGCATCGAAGACTCGAGCGTCGAACGGCTCGAGCGCTGCGAACGGATCGTCCAGCTCTTTGATTAGCCGCAGGCGCTTCGATTAGCCGCAGGCGCTTTGACTAGCCGCAGGCTGACACGAAACTGTTCGACAGGGTCGACCCGATTCGCCATGCTCGCGCGTCATGAAGCTGACGCACGCGCTCGTCCTCGTGTTTGCGGTTCTCGTCGTCGCTGCACCTCAGGCCACATCGCAGACGCTCATCGGCGTCGATTGGCCCGGCTACGTCTACTACATCGACATCGAGACGGGCGCCGCCAGGCGGGTGGCACATTCGGGGTGGCCGAACCTCAACTCCCTCGAGAGCGATCGCGAGGGCAACGTGTACACACAGGGCGGGACTCCCGGCAGCTACCTGCTGCGCCTGAACGTCGTCCGGGGTCTCGCCGAGCCGATCCGGGGCGAGTTTCCTTTGAGGGGACTCGCGCTCGCGCCAGAAGGTCGTTTCTATTCGATCAGCGGATCCTTCTCGCGTCTCCTGAACCTCCGCTACTTCGAGCGGAGCGACTCGACTTCGACGATCATCGGTAGGGTGCCCCACCGGGGCCAAGCACTCGAGATCTCACGCGACGGACAGCTATACGGTTGGTCCCGGGAGTTCGGCGGGCTGTCCCGCATCGATCCTGAGACCGGTGCGTCCGAGATGGTCTCTCCGGGAGCGCGCGCGCCAGACATCCAGGGGCTGGCCTTCCATCCCGATGGCACCTTGTACGGCGCGGGAACCTCGCTCTACCGCATTGACGTCGAGACCGGCGAAACGGAGCGTATCGGTGGCTCGGGAATCCATATCCGGGGCATCGCCTTCCTTCCGCTGCCGCGCCTGTGGATCGATATCGACATCGAGCCCGGCAAGAATCCGAACGTCCTCGACGCGCGCAAGAACAAGTGGATCGGCGTCGCGATCTACGGTTCGGATGACTTCGACGTGACGCAGATCGATCCCGGCACCCTCTCGTTCGGCCCGTCCGAAGCCGAGGCCGCAGGACGTCCCCCCTGGTTCTACAAAGACGTCGACGGCGACGGCCACATCGACCTGGGTTCGCGCTATCGCTTCGACGAAAGCGGTATCACGAGCGAGAGCATTCGAGCCTGCCTGAAGGGCTTCCTATTGAACGACCGGAGGTTCGTGGGCTGCGATCGGATCGTGGTTCGACCCCGGGTCGAGGCCGACAAGTAACCCGATCCCGTTTTCTCCCGATCAATCGATCTCGCGGCACTCGCGGTAGAAGTCGAGGCAGTTGTCGCGGCGGTTGCGATCGGCGCGCTGGGCCATCGCGGCGCGCGGGTGCTGGTTGAGCGCCCCGCTGATGCCGTAGATGTCGTTGAAGCCCCACTCGATCTCTTCGCGCAGTGGCACATAGAAATCCTGGATGACTTCGTAGATCGGCTCGACGTTGAACTTCGGGTTCTTGAGGAAATTCAACAGCAACTCGAGATTGCAGTTGCCCGCGCCGCGACCGATGCCATTCACCGTGGCATCGAGCAGGTTCACGCCGCGGATGATCGCCTCCTGTGTGTTCGAGAAGGCGAGCTGCTGGTTGTTGTGCGCGTGGAAGCCGAGTTCCTTGCTGGGAGCGTGCTTGCGGTAGAGATCGATGTAGTGCGCCACCTGCTCCGAGTAGAACGCGCCGAAGCTGTCGACGAGGTAGAGGTAGTCGGTCTCGGGCGAGTCTTCGACGGCCTGCAGGCCTTCGACGAGCTCGGTTTCGATGGCCGTCGACGGCGCCATGATGTTGAGCGTCGTCTCGTAGCCGAGATCCTTGGTGCGCTTGACGAGGTCGAGCCCCTTGTCGACGTCGTGCGCGTAACAAGCCGTGCGCACCATGTCGATGTCGCTCGAATCGGCCGCGGTCAAACTCGAAACGTCTACGCGGCCGACATCGAACATCACGGCGAGCTTCGGGCGGGTTTCCGACTCGTAGGAGTTGACCACGCGCTTGATGTCGTCGTCGTCGCAGAAGTTCCAGGCGCCGTACTTGTCGCGCGGGTAGTCGTCGCTCTCGCACAGGCGCTTGCCGATCTCGAAGTAGTCCACCGCGGCATCGCAAGCCGCGCGGTAGGTGGCCTTCACGAGGTCGTCCTTGAACTGGTAGTCGTTGATCAGGCCTCCATCGCGAATCGTGCAATCCAAGACCTTGATCTCTTCTCGAAACATCTCGCTCTCCTGCTCGCGCAGCTGCGCGCCGGTCGTATGGAGTTGGGGTGTCGGGGGGTTTGGGGGTTTGGAGGACATCGAGCGCGCTCGAAACGGGGTCTGACCAAACGGCGGTTGTCCCGACCCCTCGCGCGGAACCCCCTGATTTCGCGAGCACCTTAGCGAAGTTGCGGCAGATTGGGACGGCGGCTCGGTGGCGTAGTTGGCGATCCCGCGGGGAGCCTCGCTAGGGTCAGCCGTCCCGCACGCTTCTCCCTACCGCGGACTTTCCTTCCCGCCGCGGACTTTCCTTCCCGCCGCGGGCTTTCCTTCCCGCCGCGGGCGCCCGATACGAGGGATTCCATGAAGATCGAAATTCTCTACTGCGCGCGTTGAAACTACCTGCCTCGGGCCACCAGTCTGGCGGCCGCAATCAAGAGCGCACGCGATGTCGAGGCCACCCTCATCGCCGGCGACGGCGGAGTATTCGACGTGCAGGTCGACGGCGAGTGCATCTTTTCGAAACAGCGAGAGGGGCGCTTTCCCAGCGAACAGGAAGTCGTCTCCGCCCTCCCGACCCACGACTGAACGAGCGTACGCGGGCCAGGCGGAATTGCGTGTGCAGCACTGAACCGAAGCCACGGAGCGGCCGATGGAAAGTGTCGCTCGAACCGCGACCCAAGACACCCGGCGACGACACGAGAATGGTTTAAGATCCCGGCCCATTCGAGAGGACCCGTTGCAATCGATTCCGAAATCCACGCGCCCGCTGCGCAGCGAACGCTTCGCGCCGGGCTTTCTCGTCGCTCTCGCCTTCGCGGTCGGCGGCTGCGCGATGTTCGATACCGCCGTTCCCGTCGACGAGCAGCAGGCCGCATCCCTCGAGCGTGAGGCCGATGCCATGGCGCTCGAACGAGAAGCGCCGAGCGTCGAAGAGCTGCAGCGTTGGAGTCGCCTGAGCAAGGAAGGTCGCGAGCACCTGCTCCTCGGTCGAACGGCCGAAGCCGAGGAAAGCCTGCTCGAAGCCTTCGCGGTGACGCGGCAGTTCCGCGCCAGCGACGTTCGACGCCGGGTGAGCTTCGGCAATCTCGAACGCCTCGCCGATCGCTACCTCGCCGACGATGCCGAGGCGGCTGCGCGCCGCGTGCTCAGCATCATCGCCATCGAGAGCGCGGGGATGACCGAATTCGACTACCCCCGGCTCAGCGACCGACTCGTGCAACTCGGGAGCCTCGAAGAGCTGCGCGGCGACCTCGAAGCGGCGGTGCGCGCATATCGCCGCGCCCTCGATCTGCGCACCGACAAGAGCGGCGCGAATTCACCCTCCCTGATCGAGGTGTTGTTGCGCCTGTCGACCGTGGAGGTCCAGCGCGACCAGGCCGCGCGCGGAAGCGAGCTCGCCGAGCGTGCGGTCACAATCGCCGAGATGCAGGTCGGCGAGAACTCGAAGCAGCGCGTCGACGCCCTGCTCCACGCCGCGACCGCGAACCAGTTCGCGGGCCGCCTCGACGTCGCCGAAGCGCAGTACGACGCAGCCCTCGCGGCGCAGCGCGCAATCGAATCGTCGAGCCTCACCGAGGCGGCGATCCTGAACGGCCTCGCCTTCGTTCATCTCGAGACCTCGCAGCTGGGCGAAGCCCAGAGCTATGTCGACAACGCCCTTTCGATTCTCGACCTGCTCGGCATCGCGGGGCTCGATCGCGCGGTGATCCTCGACACCAAGGCCCAGATCTACGCGGCGCGCGATATGAACGTCGCGGCCGATTCGCTCTTCGACGAGGTGATGCTCCACGCCGATTCCGCCGCTCCGGCGACGCAGCGGGCGCTCTACGAGAGCTACGAAGACTTCCTCGTCGATCAGAATCGCCTCGGCGAAGCCAAGCGCGTACGCGAACGGATCGACGCGCTCGTCTCCCCCGCGGCCCGGAATGAAGACGAACTCGAGGCCGAACTCGACACCGAACTCTCGTCGGGCGATTCCGCGGCCGACCTCGACCACAGCGAGTAGCGCGGACGTCGAACGCCCGGCCCACTATCGCGCACGCGCCACGAGGGTCTCGTAGAACGCGGGGCTGCGGTCCGAAAGGGCCTGCGGATGCCTCGCGACGAGTCGATAGCCCGCCCGCTCGAGTGCCTCCTCGTAGTCGTAGATCGGGTGGAGCACGCACAAGCCGAGCGCCCAGGCGACGAGGTTGAGCGGCGCGTAGTAGGTGTTGTAGAGCAGACGTCGTACGAGCCTCCGTCCGGGGGGACGGAAGTCACCGATCAACAACAACCCGTTCTCGGTGGTGGCTTCGCGACAGCGCCGCAACATCGCATCGACGGTTTCGCGATCAAAGACGTTCAAGAAGAAGTTCGCCACCACGACGTCGTGGGGCAGCCTCGCTTCGTGCTCGAGCAGATCGGCCTCGATCAGCTCGACTTCGAGATCCCGCTTCGCGAGACGCTTGCGCAGGCGCGCGAGCATGCGGGGCGACCGATCGAGGGCCGCCACTTCGAAACCGCGCTCCGCCGCCGCTACCACGTCTTCACCGGAACCGGCACCGACGTAGAGCACGCGTGCCCCCTTCGGGAGCCATTCGAGTTGCGCGCGTTTCAATCGCGGAATCGCACCGAAGGACCCCAGCCGCGCGATCGTCTCATAGCACCACGCGACGTGGTCGTAGCGGTAGACGCGCAGCGGTCTTGACTCCCTGGGCTAGGGACCGGCCGGCACACCGCCCGGCACCACGGGGATGAACTGCAGGTTCTCCTGGCAGTTGCCACCCACCGTGCAGCCCGGGAGCGTCGGCGCCATCGCGGGAGCGAGGGGCAGCGACATCGGCGGCGGCCCGGCGGCCACCGGCGGAAGCATCGCGGTGGCGTCGCTCGGGTCGAAGCGATCCACGAGCCCCAGCTGGATCTCGAGGGGACCACACTCGGCGCGCGCCAGAAGGCCGAGCTGATCGTGACTCGCGTCGGCGAGGAAGAGCGGCTCCTTCGGCTTGCTGATCGTGCACTGGCCGGGGGCGGACTGGAGTCTCTCGGCGGGATTGCCGCGGCGCTCGACGGCGAGGGTCTCGTCGCGGCTGCACACCATCGACACCGCCCAGATCTTCTCGGCGAAGACGATGGCTTCGCTGGTCGAGCGCGAGTCGGCGAGCATCAGGCCCGGCGTCGAAATGCGACTCGTGCGCGAACCGTCGCCCATGTCGATCACGCGGACGTGACCGGTTTCGAGATCGAGGTCCGGCGTGCCGCTATTACGGGTGCGGAAGTGCATCGTCGACTTCCCGGCGAGTCGCACGTAGGCATCACCCGACATGATGGCGAGCCCATCGTGATCCATCGTGGTGATGAGATCGTGGCGGTAGATCGGCGAGTCGCATTCGAGCAGACGCGCCTCTTCGCCCGGCAGCTGTGCATAGGATTCGCCTTCGACGCTGACGACGTAGCCGACGGGGTTCGCGGCCTGGGCCGCCGATGCGGCAGCCAGGCCGATCGCCATGGCGGCGAGCAGCAGGGCTCGCAGCGATTTCGTGATTCGGGGGGTCATGATTCGCCTCCTGTGATGGCGTGGACTGATCAGGGGAACTCGAGTTCGAGATAGACGCCGACGGTGTGGCGCTCGTAATCGAAGGGCTCCGTATTCGATCCGTTGTCGAGGTACTGATAACGGGTCTCTAGAGCGAGGAAGTCCGTGAGGTCCTTCCGCAGGGAGACGTCGGCCTGCACCGCGTCGTCGTCGCGCTTGGGGCCCACGGTAGCCTCTTCGGCAAAGTACGAGGCTTCGGAGAAATCGCGCCGCGTGTAGGTGCCGCGCACATCGAACTCGATTTCGAGGGGCAGCATCAGGCGCAAGCCGAGATGGAAACCATGTGCGGTGTGCTCCCACTCTTCTCCCTCGGAGAAGTAGTACGAGAAGCGATACCCGCCGTAGAAATCCGGCTCCAGCACGCGCAGCACCGTCAGCGGCACTTCGTGCGTGCATCCCAGATTCAGCTCGGCCCCGTCTTCGTCGAGGCGGTCGCCGTATTGCTGATCGAAGATGAGGTCGAGGTCGTAGCGGAAGTCGTACAGCTGGGTCCCGAGTTCGCAGCGCGTCGTGCCCGGCCGCCCCCAGCGTTCTTCGAGCAGCCCCGCGAAGTTCAGGTGGTAGAGGAAGGGCTCCTCGTCGATCCAACCCGCGCCGAATGTCGTCTGCAGGCGTGCGAAGGTCGTCGCGCGGATCTCGTGGTCCGCCCAGAACATCGCCGTCACGTAGTGCTGATCGAAGATGTCGAGATCGTCGTGAGCGCTCCCGGCGTAGCTCGCCTGCGCGGCGAAGGTCCAATCGTCGACCTCGAGAAACTCGGCGCCGAGGTGTGCACTCCAGACCGTTCGCCAATCCTCTTCGAAGTCGAACTCGGTATCGATGCCATCGACTCGAAACTCACCATCGCCCCCCAATAGGGTGACGTTGTCGTCGTACTCCTGACCGATCCGGAAACCGGCCCAGCGCTGCAAGCCCGTCTGCCCGGCGCGATGCCGTTCGGCCTGGAGTTCCACGAGGCGATCGGCTTCGTCGGCCCACGGACCCGAGGGATCTTCTTCGCGCACGCGATCGACCGCGCTCTCGAGGGGTTCGTTCTCATTGAGGCTCTGCCACGCGAGCGCCGCGTAGTACGAAGCCACGGGCTCGACGAGTTCGGGTCCACGCGCAGCGGCGCGTTCGAAGGCCAGCGCCGATTCGCGCGGTTCGTCCGCGCGCAGGAACAAGAGGCCGCGATAGAACTCGAGCAGCGCGACTTCCTCGCCTTCGACGCGCGCATTTTCGAGGGCGTCGCGCGCGGCGTCGTAATCTTCGAGGTGGTAGAGGGACATCCCGCGATACAGCTCGACTCCGGCGAGATCCGCGTCGAGTGCGCGCGCCCGATCGAGGGCTTCGAGTGCACGGCCGTAGTTCTGCGACTGCACTGCGCACTTGCCGATCATCAACTCGGTCGCGGCGTCGCGCGAACTGGCGTCGGTCGTCAGCGCCAGCGCGTCTTCACAGCGACCCGTTGCGGCGAGGTGTGCGGCGCGCACACGCTGTAGCTCTGCGCGCTCATCCGCGGCCGTATCGGCGGTGGCTCGGAAGCCCGAGCTCAGAACGAAAACGAGGAGAACCCACGCAAGCGTGAGCCCCCCGCGGCGATGTCTCATTTCCCAGTGGTCCCCTGTAAGTCGCGGACACTAGCCCGCCTCGTCGCAATCCCTAACGGTTGCGACGTCCTCGTTTGGCGAGGGCGACGAGTCCGAGACCCAACATCATCCCGGTCCCCGGTTCGGGAATCGGGATGTACGCGGCGGGCAGGATCGTGGGGAAAAGGAACCCCACCTGTCCGCCACTGGCGAGGGGGAGTTCCCCTTCGATCTTGTAGCTGAAGGCCAGACGCTTGGTCTCGCCATCCATCATCTGGCCCAGTGCTGCGGCGAGGAAGTAGAAGTCGCCATCGCGATAGTCGGCCACCTCCAGAGAGAGTGACTCGCCATCGAGTTCAGCGACCTGGTCGAAGTCGACCTCGACGAGCAGGTCGTCGAAGATGGGATTGGGATCCGAATCGACCAGGATCACGTCGACGAGGTGCTTGCCTTCGGTGCCGCCATCGAGGACCGAGCCGTTGAAGGTCACGTCCCACTCGACGTCGAAGATGTGGTGGGTGCTGCTGCAGTCGTCACTCGAGCGCGGGCAGCGCTCGAAGCTCACGGGATCGACGTGCAGAAGCGCGCTCGGCGCGTTGGCCGTGTCGGTCGAGCGCGCGGCGGTGTAGTAGGCATCCATCCGCTTGAAGCTCGTGATGCCATAGCTACCGGGCATCACGAAGCCGTAGCTGAAGCCATCCGCGGCCGGCTCCGCATCGAAGGGGATGAAGTTCACCGCGTGCGCGGCGGTCGCCGAGAAGAGCAACCCCACGATCACGCTCGCGCGCAGCAGTGCGCGGCGCAGGGCAAACCCTTGCGTCACGTGATTCGCGCGAAGTTGCCTGCGCTCTCTGTCCTGCGCGTCGAACGCGCCAAACGCACCCATCGAACCGAACCTCCGTTCGCGGCTCCGGCTCGCCCGGGCGACTCGATGTCACCCGGCCGTCCCAGCGCGGACCGCGATCTGGCTTCCCGGTTCAGTGGGGCGAGGGACTCGAATGTGGCGAGGTTGTTGCGTTTTTTTCGCGAACGCGCGCGCATGCGCCGGAAGGCAACAGGCAAAGCCGACCGGATCTCCGCGTCTTTCGACGGGCTCGCGACGGCGCGAAACGACGTTTCAGCGAGGGCGAACCGCGGCGTCTCTCGGCCGCCAGAGCGGCCTCAGCGAACGACGAGTTCGATCGGGCGCTGGAAGCGGCGATGGATCTCGCCGCTGCGCAGGGCGCGGGCGTCGGCCAGGGCGTCTCGCTCGTCGAGCCAGGCCACGACGCGCAGGAGGTCGGCGTCGGTGGCGCGAACGCAGCCCGCGGAGATGGGCTTGCCCAACGCCTTGCGATCCCCGCCCCCGTGCAGGGCGATCACGCCGCCCGCCGCGAAGGGAATCTTGACCGCCCCCATCGGGGTCTCGAGGGAGGCGGGTTCCGGCTGTGCGCCGGTCTCCTTCGCCAGCACGCCCGGGCGCCAGGAAGGGCTCAGGATAATGCGTTCGAGGGGGAAGCGACCGGTCGGCGTCGACTGACCGGGGGAGCCGAGGGCCACCCGAATCGTCGGTCCGATGCGCCCATCGCGACCATCGCGCACGCGAAGCTCGAAGGTCGTCGATTCGATCTCCATGATGAGTGGAGCCGTTCCCTCGGCGTGATCGGCCGCGGAATGTGGATCCGCAGCCACCGTCCCTGCGGACTGCGCGAACAGCACCAAGGCGAGGCTGTACGCCTGCAACTTCTGGGGGGTCGTTCGAAGCACGCGCGCATCCTATCAGAGTGCGCGTGCGAACAGCGATCAAAATCAAACGCGTTTGCTCGCGTTGAAGAACAATGGATCACTTCGACGCATCGCGTTCGCACCCATCGCGCAGTGATGCTTCGCGGCGATGCGGAAGCAACGCACTCAAGCGTAGGTGTCGACGTTTCGCCCCGTCGTCGATGAGTTCGAAGACGTTGCGGTCGGTGTATCCGACCCAAACTCCGTTTGGCTTGTTGCGCTTTTCGACCTGACCGCGGGGCTCTCGATTCGTTCGACATCGCGCTTGCGGCGCTCGGTCTCCACGGCGTTTCGCTGTTCGATGGATTCGAGGGTCTCGCTCTCCATGCTTTCGACCTCCACCCCTGGAGCGTTCTCGCTGCCCCTCCCCCATTCCCTGCATGAATCCATCGGCACGGGACCCGGAAAACGAGGGGAAAATTCCAGGGCCATGGCACGAATCGCACACGAACCCTTACTCTCGTGCGCATTCTGCCATCAGGGATGCGCAACCGGGTTGCGCGCCGTGCAGTCGCCACAGTTTGTTCGAGTAGACCCACCTCCATGACGAGCCCGGCTCACGAGATCACCCGATCGATACCGGGACCGCCAGGCGAAGTCGTCGCCGCACTCGCCGCCTTGAGCGAGCTGGCCCACTCCGACGATCCCGACACTCCCGTCGAACTCCACGGCCGATGTGTGGTCGAACTCGCGCTGGGGATTCGACCCACGAGTTACACCGCGCGCGTCGATTTCGCGCCGGATCGCGTGCTCGATCACTTTCCGAACACCATCGCCGCGACCGAGCGCAGCCGCGGACTGATCCTGCCGACACCCGCCGGGCCGATCGATCTCGAGACCGCGACGAACGAGCCGACTGCACCGCGATTCCGCGTCGAGACCCTGCGCTGGGATCCAGGCTCGCAACGCATGCACGGAGATCGCGCGGCCATCGACGATCTGGACGCCCGACGACTCGGCCTGGTTTCCGCCCTCGCAGCCAGCAGCACCCTTTCCCTCGAAGCCGCGCGCTGGATCGCAGAGGCGGGCTTCCAGCCCGCCCCCGGCCTCGCGTCGAGCCTCGCGGCGGCCGCTGCACCCCTCGAGCCAAATGAACAGGCACGCGCGCGCCATCTCCTCAAGGCGGTTCTGCTCGGGCGCGATTGTGCGGCCGCCCTCGCCTTCCTTCTCGCCAGTCGATTCCCGCTCTTCATCGAGAGCAAGGTCGACGGCGACGCGCCTTCTCGCGCCGCGCACGTGCCCGCCGCTCTGCGGTCTCGCCTGGCGGCCCTCCTGATCGAGGCCGACGCCCGGGTTTTGCTTCGCGCGCTGCATTTTGGCGGCGAACTGTCCGATGAGGTCTTTCTCTTGTTGGCCTGGCATCCGATCGATCTCCACCTCGCCTCCGGGGTGTCATCCTCCAGCGCATTGCGCCGCTTCGCGCGCAAGGCCCGAAGCGAACTCGTCGCGGATGCCATTTCGATTCGGCGCGCCCAGGCCGCATGCGCCACGAAGGCCGGACACCCGGAAGAGGGAAAGGCCATCCTGCAGCGCCTCGACGATCTCGAATCTGCGCTCACCCGGGCCCGCGAAGAACGCGCGCGCAAGGCCATCCAGCTGGCCCTCGACGGACGTGCCGTGATGCAGCATCTCGGTCTCGAACCGGGACGCGAAGTCGGACGCGCGATCGCGCATTTGAGTGAACGGGTTGCGCGCGATCCTTCTCTCAACACGGCCGAACGGCTGCGCGAAGCCCTCGACGCCTGGGCGAGCAATGGGGAAGGCCCAGAGTGAAGGAGTTCCTCGACTGCGTTCGACGGAGTGCTTCGACCTCCGCCTGGTCGCGGGGCGTCGAGCTTTCGCGCGCCGACGCCGTTCACGGCTTGCGCGAGGAAGAAGACGGCAGCGTGGTGCTCCAGGTGGCCGAGCGGCAGGGCCTCATCTCCCACACGGCGACCCTTCACGTCGAAGACGAAGATTGGCAGTGCACCTGCTCGGGCCCCGACGACCCGTGCCTGCATGTCGCGGCGGCGACGATCGCGCTGCACCAGGCACGCAAGAAGGGCGAAGCCCTGCCGGCGCCGAAGAACGACAGCGGCACGATCGCGTACCGCTTGACGCGTGCGCGCCCCAGCCTCGCGATCGAACGCGACATCGTGCACGCTGGGGGCGTCTATCGCCTGGAGAGCACGCTCGCGGCGTTGGCGAGTGGGCGGATCGAGGGCCCCGCCTTCGTGGCCAGCCAGGCCGATCTCGCCGTCGAACGCGCCCTCGGTACGCGACGCCGCGGACCGCTGCCACAGGGCCTGCTCGAACCCATGTTCAAGGCCTTGTCGGGCTGCAGCGACGTCACCCTCGACGGTGAACCGATTCGCGTCTCGACCGAACCCATGCTGCCCTACTGCCGCGTGGTCGACGCTCCGGGCGGCTTCCGCCTCGTGCTGGCGCGCGATCCGAGCATCGACGAAGTGCTCGGCGACGGCGTCACCCGAT
>JANQEL010000209.1 GCA_028278345.1 Myxococcota bacterium | reverse complement strand
CACCTGAGATCTCCCTTCGGTGGAGGTGGTTGGATCAGCAACCCCATTTCCACTGAAGGAATCTCAGGTGTCAACAACGTCTGTAGGCCCCTCAGCTAGATGCCCGAACCGCCCTCTTCTTCGCCGAGGTGGATGCCACACTCGCGGGTGTCGTCGTTTTCCCACCACCAACGACCCGCGCGCGGATCCTCGCCGTGCTTGATCGCCCGCGTGCACGGCCCACAACCCACCGAGGGGTAGTTCTGCTTGTGCAAGCGATTGACGGGCACGCCGAACTCCCCGACGTAGCGCCAGACCTCGTCGTGGGTCCAATCCGCCAGGGGATTCAACTTCACGATGCCGCCGGCGGCGCGATCGAACTCGACCTTTCGCGTATCGGCGCGGTTGGCGTTCTGGTCGCGGCGCAGACCCGAGACGTAGGCGTCGACACCGGAGAGATAACGCCGCAGCGGTTCCACCTTGCGAATGCGACAACAGAGCTTGCGGTTTTCTTGGGAGTCGTAGAAGAGGTTGTGCCCCTTCTCGGACACCATCGATTCGACCGCTTCGTGGTCGGGGAACACCACTTCGACCTTCTTGTCGTAGCGATCGCGAACGCGGTCGACGAGGTCGTAGGTCGCCTGGTGGAGCCTTCCGGTATCGAGCATGAAGACACGCGCCGAAGGCTCGATGCGATGCATCATGTCGAGCAACACCATCCCCTCGGCACCGCCGAAGCTCGCCGAGAGAACCAGGCTCGGGTGGAAACGTTCGAACGCCCAGGCGAGGATCTCCTGCGCGCTGCGGCCTTCCATTTCGTCTTTGGCGATCACGCGCACGACGTCGTCGTCGTGGTTGCGGGTGAGATTCAGCGCCGGGGCCGTCATGACTTGGGTTCCTTCCCTTCCGCTCGTTCCGCTCGCGGGCGCTGGCTTCGAGGCGGGATTCTGGGCACCGGATGGTGCTGCACAATTCCCGATTCGGCTACCGTCTAAATAATCTTGATACTACAGTTGTTCGCCGTACAATAAGCCAAGTGGTGGTTCCAGCTGGGGAAACTCGGCTCTCGAGACGCGGCTAGGGCAGATCGAGGGGCCGGTCGTCGGTCGGCCGGACGGCTTCGGGGTCGCCGACCTGGGCGGCGAGTTCGGCGAAGCGCGTGCGCAGCCGCGGGTGCAAGCGGTCGCCTGCGATCTCGCAGAGGGGCTCGAGCACGAAGGCCCGCTCGTGCATTCGCGGGTGCGGGAGGCTCAGGCCGGGTTCGTCGATCTGGCGATCGCCATAGAGCAGCAGATCGAGGTCGAGCACCCGCGGCCCCCAGCGCGTCTCCTCCGCACTGCGCTTGCGCCCCGCCTCCTCTTCGATCCCGAGCAGCGCGGTGAGCAACTCGCGAGGCGTGCGCGTGGTCGCGACCTCCACGACAGCGTTCAGATACGCGCCCTGCCCCGCCGGCCCGACGGGTTCGGTTTCGTAGATGCGCGAACCCCGCACAAACTCTACACCCGGGAGCGCATCGATCCCCTGCACCGCGAAGCGCAAGTGCGCTTCGCGATCGCCGAGGTTGCTACCGAGTGCGATGAAGGCTTCGCTGGACATGGCGCGGCGAGGCTAGCAGGGGCGGGATTGGGCACGACGGGTGCGGGCTAGACTCCCGGCGTGTCGCACCCCTCCTCCACCCCCACCCTCGATCCGCGGATCGAAACCGACGTCCCCGGCCCCGCTTCGCGGGCGATGGCCGAGCGGCTCGCGCGCAGCGAAGCGCGCGGCGTCACCTGCCTCGAACCGACGCCGATCTTCTGGCAGCGCGCGAACGGCGCAAACGTCTGGGACGTCGACGGCAATCGCTTCGTCGATCTCACCGCCGCCTTCGGCGTGGCGAACGCGGGCCACGCGCATCCCGCGGTGGTGGATGCGATCTCGAAGCAGGCGGTTGAATTGCTCCACGGCATGGGAGACGTGCATCCGCCCGGCGTGAAGGTCGAGCTGATCGAAGCCATCGCGTCGCGCTACCCGGGCGGCGTCGATGCGAAGGTGATGCTCGGCTCGTCCGGTTCCGATGCGGTCGAGTCGGCGATCAAGACGGCGGCATTGGCGAGCGGCCGGGCGGGGCTGCTCGCTTTCGAGGCCGCGTATCACGGCCTCGCCTTCGGGGCCCTCGATGCCACCCATCGCGACGACTTCCGCGCTCCCTTCGACGCGCGCCTCCCCGGCCAGACGATCTTCGCGCGCTTTGGTGATCTCGAAGATGTGAAACGCAACGTCGCCGAGAGTGACTTCGAGATCGGCGCCGTGCTCGTCGAGCCCATCCAGGGACGCGGCGGCGAACGTGTTCCGCCGCGCGGCTTCCTTTTCGAACTCGCCGCCTGGTGTCGAGAGACCGGTCGCCTGCTGATCGCCGACGAGATCTACACGGGCTTTGGACGCACGGGCCGTTGGTTCGCATGCGAACACGAGGACGTCGTGCCGGATCTCCTCTGCATGGGCAAGGGCATGGCTTCGGGGATGCCGATCTCGGCTTGCGCCGGTCGCAGCGAGGTGATGGATGCATGGCCGGTCTCCACCGGCGAAGCGCTCCACACCCAGACCTTCCTCGGACACCCGGCCGGCTGCGCAGCCGCGTTGGCGAGCATGCAGGTGATCGACACCGAAGGCCTGGTCGAGCGGACCGCCGAGGTCGGTGCCGCACTCCTCGCCCATCTCGAAACGCGTTGCAAGGAGATCGAAGCGGTACGCGAGGTGCGCGGACTCGGGCTGATGATCGGGATCGAACTCGAAGGCGACGGAGCTGCCGTGCGCGCGTGCGACGCCGCACTGCAGCGCGGGGTGATCGCGCTGCCATCGGGCCCACGCGGTGAAGTCGTTTCGCTGACCCCGCCGCTTTCGATCGATGCGTCGGCCCTCGAGCAGGCCGCCGATGTCGTCGTCGACGCAATCAACGAGTGCGTCGCGTGAGCCGCGCAACGGACGATGCGCGCCGGGCGATCGAAGCCGAACTCATCGCCTGGATGGGCGAGCCCGACCCGGTGCGCGACGAAGCGCGTTTCGAAGCGCTGGCGCTGCGCCTGTTCGAGTACCAGTTCGAGCACTGCGCCGCCTATGCGCGCTTCTGCGAGGCGCGCGGAACGACTCCGGTGAACATCGCGCGGTGGCGGGAGATCCCGCCGGTCCCGACCTCGGCCTTCAAGGCCGGCGCCCTCACGAGCTTCGATCCCGCCAACAGCGTGAAGACCTTTCGCACCAGTGGCACGTCGACGCAGACCCGCGGCGAGCTCCATCTCGACACCCTGGCCCTCTACGAGGCGAGCCTGCTGCCCAGCATCCGGCGCTTCGTCTTTCCCGAGATCGATCGAGGGGAGTGGGAGACGATGTCGATTCGCTTCCTCGCTCCCGACCCGAAGGACGCCCCCGATTCTTCGCTATCGCACATGTTCGGTGTGGCACTCGATGCGTTCGGCGATGAGGAGAGCGGCTACGACGTACGCGATGGTGTGCTCGATGCGCGGGGTTTGATCGATCGTCTTGTCGATGTGAGCGACGAGCCACTCGCTCTCTGTGGCACCTCGTTTTCTTTCGTGCATCTGCTCGAAGCCCTCGAAGAAGGCGGGACCCGCGCGCGTGACATCGAATTGCCGCGCGGCTCTCGCATCATGGAAACCGGCGGCTTCAAGGGGCGGAGCCGCGAAGTGCCGCGTGACGAACTCTACGCCGCCCTGTCGAAGCGCCTGGGCGTCGCGCACGATCACATCGTGAACCAGTACGGCATGACCGAACTCGGCAGCCAGTTCTACGACAACGTGCTGTTCGATCGTGTCACCGGTGCGGAACCGCGCCTGCGCCAGAAGGTCGCGCCGCCCTGGACGCGCATCCGCCTGCTAGACCCCGAGAGCGGTGCGGACGCGAAAGCGGTCGAACCCGGCATCGTCGTGATCCACGATCTCGCCAACACGGGAAGCATCGCCGCGCTGCAGACCGCCGATCTGGGCCGCTTCGTCGATGGGAAATGCGAAGGCTTCGAAATCCTCGGTCGAGCCGAAGGCGCCGAGGCACGCGGTTGTTCGATCGCTGCGGACGAACGTTGGCTGGAAGCGCATCGATGAGCGCCAAGGCGATCGAACGAGCAGCAGGTGAGCTCACGCGACGGGGCGAAGAACTGCGAGCGCTTCCAACGCGCGAGATCCTGAAGCGGCTCGGCGATGTCCTCGAGTGCTTTCGCGATGCCAACTCCGACGCGCGTCGCGCCCTCGAAGCCGCGCTGCCCGAAGCGACCGGATTCACGCCGGCGACACTGCGCGAAGGGCTCGATCGCGGCTTCGGGCTCTGGACCGGTGAATCCCTCGAACGACTTCACTACGACGAGATCGGTGCGACCCGCTTCAATTCCTCGCTTCGTGCAACGGGCGCGGAGTACACCGCGGTCCTGCTCGCGGGTTCGATTCCCATGCCGAGCGTGCTTTCGATCCTGCTTCCTCTTGCAGTGGGATCGCCCGTGCTCTGCAAGCCGGCGTCGCGCGATCTCGCGACACCGAGCATCGTCCACGACGCGCTTCGCGGAGTCGACCCGCTGCTCGCCGATTGCGTGGCCATCGCGCCCTTCGACGCCCAGGACGAAGAAGCCAGCCGGGCCTTCTTCTCGGCACCGTGTGTCTGCGCAACGGGTTCCGACGAAACCATCGCGGCCGTCGAGGGCCGGCTCGACGCCGGACAGCGACGATTGCTGTATCGCCACCGGGTCTCCATCGCCGTAGTGGATCTTTCCGGAGTCACCCGCGACGAGGTCGCGCACCTCGCCCTCGACGTCGCGCTGTGGGATCAGCTCGGCTGTCTCTCACCGATCGTCTTCTATTTGGTTGGCGGCACGACCGGGGACGACGAAGCGTTCGCGACTGCACTCTCAAACGAACTCGCGCGCTTGGAGGAGAGACTTCCCCGCGGAGAGATCGATGCCGCGGCCGCGGCCCTCATCACGAACGAACGCGCGGATGCCGAAATGCGTGCCGCCCTCGATCAGCGCGTAGTCGTCCATGAGAGTGAAGGCACGCAGTGGACCGTCGTCCTCGAGCAGAGCGCCCACGTGCGTCCCGCACCCCTTCACCGCTTCATTCGACTCGTTTCGCTGCGCGACCGGGGCGCGTTGCGCGAAGCCCTTGCAAACCTCGTCCCCCACCTCGCCGGCGTCGCCCTCGCTGGCTTCGGCGAATCGCGCGCCGAGGTCGTCGATCTCGCCTTGCGCCATGGCGCGTCGCGCGTCTGCCGAGCGGGCGACCTCCAGGCACCACCGATCGATTGGAAGCGCGACAATCAACCGCTGCTGCTCGGATTGACGACACTGGCGAACGTCGAGACCGACACGTAGAGAAGGCCCGGATGCCCGAGTATCCCGACATCGAGGTCTACCGCGCCTGCCTGGCCGAGCGCATCGAGGGTCGCGTACTCGAACACATCCAGCTGCCGAGCGCCTCCCTGCTTCGCACCTTCGACCCGAGGCTCTCCGAAACCTTCGGCAAACAGGTCGTAGGCACCCGTCGCCTCGGCAAGCGCGTGGTCATCGCGTTGGAGGACGATCTCTTCCTCGTCATCCACCTGATGATCGCGGGGCGCCTGCACTGGAAGAAGCCCGGCACGAAGCTCACCCGTCGTGTGCATGCCGCCTTCGAGTTCGAAAACGGTTGGCTCGTGCTCACCGAAGCCGGAACGAAGAAGCGCGCGAGCCTGCACGTCGTCCGCGGCGAAGAGGGCCTGCGCGAACTCGATCCCGGTGGGCTCGAGGTTTTCGAGATCGACGGCGAGACCTTCAAGCAGGCCCTCGTGCGAGAGAACCACACCCTCAAGCGCTGCCTCACCGACCCGCATCTGTTCAGTGGCATCGGCAATGCGTACTCGGACGAGATCCTGCATCGCGCGCGTCTCTCTCCGGTGAAGCTCTCCCAGCGCATGAAGGACGACGAGATCGAGCGGCTCTTCGAATCCACGCGCGAGGTGCTGCAGGAGTGGTTCGAACGTCTGCGGGCCGAAGTCGGCGATGGCTTCCCCGAAAAGGTCACCGCCTTTCACGCCGACATGGCAGTCCACGGTCGTCATCGGGAGCCATGCCCCGTGTGCGAAGCCCCCGTGCAGCGGATCGTGCGCGGCGATCACGAGACCAACTACTGCCCGGGCTGTCAGAACGAAGGCCGCATCCTCGCCGATCGCGCGCTCTCGCAGCTGCTCAAGAAGGACTGGCCGCGCACCCTCGAAGAGCTCGAACTGCGCGGGATGGCGGCGCCGAAGGCGAAGGCCAAAGCGAAGGTGAAGCGGAAAGCCCGGCCGAAGCGCTGACGCACCGACGTCAATCGTCCGTTGCGACGGGCGCCGACCCGCGCGCCGCTTCGGCCAGAACACCGGCGAAGATCAACCCACACCCACCGAGGGAGACCAGCGATGGCGCCTCCCCGTGCACTCCCCATGCGAAGAACGAACTCGCCAACGGTTCGACCAGCAGGAGCAGCGAAACCTCGAGGGCCCGCAGCTCCTGCATCCCCCGCGTCAGGAAGACGTACGGGAGCGCGATCTGGATCGCCCCGAGAAACGCGATCACACCCCAATCGATCGCGGCGATCTGTTCGACGGGAAACGCCATCGGCAGGCTGATCACGCACGCGATCGCGTTGCCCGAGATCACTGCCGCACCGCTGCCGTCTTCGAGATCACTTCGCGTCGCGAGCCAACGCAGACCCATCAAGGTGAGCGCCCAGGTGATGCCCGCTGCCGCGGCCAGCATGTTGCCGGTGGTGGGATCGGGGGCGGTCTCACTCGCCACGTCGCGCCCCGCAAACAGCAGGAGCATCCCGGCGGCGAGCAGTGCGATCAACACGAAGTCGCTTCGCCGATTCGGTTCGCCGAGCCAACGAGGGCCCAGCGCCAGCATGTACAACACCGACGAGTATTGAAGGAAGATCGCGTTGGCCGCGGTGGTGAGCGTGTTCGATACGACGAACAACACGAACGTCGCGCCGAAGGCGATCCCCACCGTGAGGCACGGCGGCTTCCTCCACGCCCGCCACTTCGGCATCAGGAGCGAGAGAATCAGCACCGCTGTCGCCGAGCGAAAGCAGGAGATCTGCCAACCCGTGAGCCCCGAGAGCTTGATCGCCGTGCCGCCGGTCGCAAAGCAGACCGCCGCCGCGATCACGAAGAGCCGCGCCCTGATCAACGCGACTGATCCTCGAAGGCCTGCATGTCGAGGCGGGCGTACTCGAGGAACTCGGGCAGCACCTCGGCGACGAAGCGGGCTTCGTCCCAGCGCTCTCCGCTCACGATGCTTCGATGCTCGGTCGCGATCACGTAGGCCAGGGCCTCATGTCGCGCTTCCTTCCCAACGCGCACCTGAACGACTTCGCGCTCGTACTCGTGCGCCTCGAACCAGTCGAGGCGTTCGAGTTCATGGGGCTCGACGTCGAAGTAGACGCGTCCCTCGGTCGCTTCGTCTACGCAGGGAACGATGCCGGGATACACGCGATCCACCAGCAGGAAGCGCGCGAACCCCTCGAGGGTCGCGCGCTCGTGAGCGTGCTCGTTTCCCGTCACCACACGCATCACGTCCGGCACGACCAACGAGCCGTAGGCAAAGACGTTCACGCCGAGCGGTCGGGCGCGCGTCGCGTCAGCTCGACGCGCCGTCCACGCTCCAGATGCCGGGTCCGCGCGCCGCGATGAACAGGAAGATGAAGCAGTAGAGGAAGGCGAGTTCGCCGCCGTTCATCATCGGCAACAGGTGGTTGGTGCCATGAGCCATCCAGTAGGCCGCCGCCATCAGGCCGCTGCAGATGAAGGCCGTCCAGCGCGTGAACAGGCCGACCATCAAGAGCACGCCGCCCACCAATTCGAGGGGACCCGCCACGTAGATGACGAAGGCCGGAGCCTCGGTCCCCATCTCCCTGGGAATGCCGAAGAGTTTCTGGGTGCCGTGCCAGAGGAAGGCGAAGCCGGAGAGGATTCGCAGTGCTGCGTAGGTCTGGGCTTCGAAGGGCTGCATGAATTTCGCCATGGGGTCTCCTTGTGGGGGTCGGCAGAGCGTATCAAACGAAGGCCCCGGTTTCGGGGTAGCCTTCGGACCCTCACCGGAGGGTTTTCGATGAAGCGAGATTCGAGTTCGCCCGCCGCGTACGTCCGCAGTGTGGAATCACCGCAGAAGAAGATCCTCGAGACCGTCCGCCGGGTGATCCGCGCGAAGCATCCGAAAGTCCGCGAGGGCATTCGCTACGGCATGCTCGACTACCCGGGGCTTGCAAACCTCGCCGCCCAGAAGAACTACGTGGCGCTCTACGTCGCGCCCGAGGTGCTCGAGCAACACAAGGGGGCCTTTCCCGGCGTGAGCGCGGGCAAGAGCTGTCTTCGCTTCAAGAAACCCGAAGAGGTCGACGAAGCCGCCCTCGAGAAGCTCCTCCGCGACGTCGCGAAGCACCGCGCTCGGACGGAGGGCTAGCCCGCCGCCTTCTCGCGCGAGCGGATCACCGCGTCACGCACGAAGTCCATCCGATCCTGCCCCCAGTAGAGCTTGTCGCGGAAGACGAAGCTCGGAACGCCGAAGACGCCATCCTCTTCGGCCGCCTCGTCCCACGCGGCGGCCGCCCGGGCCTGGCGATCGGGCTCGCGTGTTGCCGCGACGATGGCCGCCGCATCGAGCCCCGCGTTCTTCGCCGCTTCGGCGATGATCGCCTCGGAGCTGATGTCCGCGCCTTCACTCCAACGCTTGCGATAGAGCTCCAACACGAAGGCCACGCCGCCTCCCGCTTCGACGGCTGCCGCCGCTGCGACATGCGATGGACTCCAATCGATGTCGACCGATTCGGGAAACTCGACCTCGAGCCCGAGGCGCCGCGCGTTTCGCAGCATGTCCTGCACGAAGTAGCGCGCCTTGTTGGGGACGAGGGTCGGATCGTTCGGGAAGTTGCCTGCCGAGGGATAGATGGCACGAAGATCGAACTCCACGTCCAGCCCCTCGAACCGTTCTTCCAACTGCTCGGCCGCGAACCACGCGAACGGGCTACGAAAGCTGAAATAGAAGCGTATGCGCTCGGCTTCGCTCACTGCACCTCTCCATCGGACGATGGATTCTTATCGGCGCGATCGACGAGGGGGATCCAGGCCTCGGCCCCGATCTCCCGACCGACCGCGCGCTCGACGATGGCGAGGACGAAGTCACTCGTTTCCATGTCTTCGCGGCGGGCGGCGTTGCGCAGGGCCTTCTCGGTCGCGCGCATCACGGGAACCAGATCGAGGCGCCAACCCTCGGCTTCGCGTCGATAGAAGAAGGCAGGCCCCTTCTCGATTCCATCGGTGCGCACGTGCACCATTGCTTCGTTGCCCCGCACGTCGACCTTGCTCGTCTCGATCTTTGCCACGCTCTCGCGCGCGATCCAACCCTGTTCGACCGAATGCGCGATCAGGCCTTCGGAAGACATGGTCTCGAGCAACCGCCTGGGCACGCGCGAGCGGTAGAGAAGGATCTGGAGTTGATCTGCCACCGGCTGTTTCTGGACGACTTCGGAGGATCCGCTCAGCGCCAACTCGCGAATGTGCTCGTAGTAGGCGTGGGTCGCCTGGCTGAGGCCATTGGCTGCCGCGTGCCCGTCGCTCGCAAGGATGGCCTCCCGGTAGTCGCCGAAGGCCGAGCGGATCTGCGCGACATCCACATCGGAAGCCGACGCCGGGAGCGAAGAGAGCAGGCATGAAAGTACGAGCCCGAACCAGCGCCCGCGTCGTGCATGACAGGGGTTCATCTCACTCCGGCCCGTCGCTCGAGAGATTCGCGATCGAAGCGGCGAAGCCGGCGAAGTTCACGGCGCCGATGATCAGCGTCCCGAGCAGAGTCATTACGTAGAGGATCGAGAGTGACGTTTCGGGAATGCCCACGACACACATCACGCCCGACATCCCTGACATCAGCGCCCCCATGACCGTCATGAACCCCGTCAGGGCAAATTCCTTCATGGATGCATCCTCCGATGCGCTCAGATAGCGCCGGAACCCGCGCCAGGTGGTCGGCACGGATCCACAGAGAAACAAGCCCGCCGAAAACCGAAATGCAGCTGGCTCCGAGACACCGAGTCCGTGGAGAACCGCGGGCACGATGCAGAAGACCAGCACCGACAGCGAGGTCTCGACGATTGTCAACAAGCGCGTGCGGTTGATCTTGGATTCCGTTGGACTCTGATCACGCAATACGGCGGCCAGGCTCGAGAAGCCCGCAAGTGCGATCGAAACCTCCGCCATCGTCATCAACCAGTCTTCGTGACCCATTCGTCGGCTTTCCCGCTCAGCTCCCCAGCACGACGGGCAGCTGCCTGAAACGATTCCACCCCGGCATGGTTGCATATTCGAGTTCGTTCTCGGGCACGTCGAGCTTCAAGCCCGGGAAGCGGTCGAAGAGATCGCGCAGCGCGATGCGCGTCTCCATCCGCGCGAGATGCGACCCGAGGCAGAAGTGGGGTCCATGCGAGAACGCGAGGTGGTGGTTGGGGGACCGCCCGATGTCGAATACGTCGGGGTTCTGGAACGCCCGGGGATCGCGATTCGCGGCCCCGAGCATGGGCATCACGGCTTCGCCCTTGCGAATCGGCTCGCCGAAGTCGTGAACATCTTCGATTGCCCAATTGGGCTTGGTGCCGTGGATCGGCCCCGTGTAACGAAGGATCTCCTCGACCGCGGGCCCCTGGATCTCGGGATCCTTGCGGAAGCGTTCCAGTTGTTCGGGATGGGCGAGTAGCGCGACCACCCCGTTCGCGATCAGGTGGGTAGTGGTTTCGTAGCCCGCGATCACGAGCAGGAAGACCATCGCGACGAGTTCGTCCTCGCTCAAGCGATCACCCGCCTCCTCGGCTTCGATCAGGCCGGTGAGGATGTCGTCGCCGGGTTCGGCCTTCTTGCGCTCGATCAGCGCGCGCACGAAGCTCGACGTGCGGCGCAGATCGAAGGCGAAGGTTCGCAGCAGGTTCCAACCCGAGAGCCCCTTGGTGAGCACCTTCAGGCTATTGCGAAAGGTCGGCATGTCCTCCTGATGGAGGCCCATCATCTCACCGATCACCGCGGTGGGGATCTGGGAGGTATAGGCGTCGATCAGGTCGACGCGATCGCCCTCGTGGAGGTGATCCAGTACCTCCTGGGAGAGATCCTCCACGCGATCGCCGAGCGCAGCGATCGCGTGGGGCGTGAAGGCCCTGTTGACCAGGTTGCGCAACCGCTGATGCGCTCCGCCGTCTTCTTGGATCATGCTCGCCGCGAGGAGCTGCACCGTCTTCGGCATCGGGATGGGGAAGCGGCTGCCTCCGGTGACGGTCGACCGATTGCGAATGAAGCGGGGATCCTTGAGCAGCGCGAGACACTCGTCGTAGCTCGCCAACAGCTTGAGCTTGACGACCGAAATGTGGCCGCGGTAGACGCGGGGCTCTTCGAGCATCGCGCGGTAGTAGTCGAACTTGCGGGCGGCAAAGTCTCGCGACGCGAGCTTCAACGAGCGCGACAGGTCGATCGAGCTCACTCAGAATCCTCCCGATCGCGAAATGCTATCACCGTCGGCATGCGGGCCGCTCGCGCGGCGTTCGGCCAGCGCCGTAGAGACTTCGGCGTAGCGTTCGCGCGTGAGCCGCAAGCGCGTGATGAAGAACACAGCTGCCAGATAGAAGACGACGAGGCCGGGCCCCTCCGCGATCCCGAGCATCATGATCTTCTCGGGCGCAACACTCCCCACCGCGGCGTCGACCTGACCCTGGGGAAAGTCGATCAGGTCGAGCAGCATGCCCCCGATGAAGTTGCCGAAGCCCGACACCGCCTTCGAGGTGAAGGAGGTCACCGCGATGAACGTGCCTTCGAGACGCGTGCCGGTATCGAGTTCGTGCTCATCGGTTGCGTCGATCACCATCGACGAGTTCAGGATCGCGACCTGGATCACCGTCGCGACCAGGAACAGACCGTGCCCCATGATGAACGGCAGCAGGAATGGGCTGCCGTTCTCGGGGGCCAGCCCCGCGAAGCGCATCAGCACGGGGAGTGGGGCCCAGAAGATCGCGAAGATCGAGAGGTAGATGACGGCGCGGCGTTTGTCGTAGCGCCCGCTGATCGGTCCGACGAGGGAGAAGCCCAGCAGGATCGGCACGATCTGTAGCGCGGCGAGCAGCCCGATGTCGCCGGAAGGAAACTCCCAGAACCAGGTCGCCATGTAGGTGCGCAGCACTTCGTTCACGCCGAGGGCCATCGCGGCGAAGAGCGAACTGCCGAGCAGCATTCGCAGGGAATGGTTCTGCAGTGCCGATCGGGCATCGCGAAAGAATGCGCGCGGAGAGAAGCCGGCCTGGTGGCCCTCCACATCTCGCAGCCGCGGAATCACCGAGTGCGTGCCAGCCGACGATACGAGGATGGCCACCGCGACCAGAACACCCGCGAACATACCGAGGGCCGGATAGTTGGATGCGTCGAGTCGACCGTCTCCCTTCACTTCGATATCGGCGAGGAAGACCAACCACCCCATCAGCGTCACCGTGATCGCACCGCTCCAGCCGATCAACCAGCGATAGCCCACGAGGCGCGTGCGCTCGTCGTAGTGGTTCGTCATCTCCGGCGCCAACGCACCACTCGGCACCATGTAGAGGGTCAGGAACAACCGCACCCCGATCGAGAACGCGAGAAGCCAGGCGAAGAGCTGTCCTTCCGAAAGACCCGCCGGCGGCGCGAACAACCCGTAGAAGCAGAAACCCATGGGAACCGCCGCGGCATACATGAAGGGATGTCGCCTTCCCCAGCGCGAGCGGAAGTGGTCGGAGAGCGAACCCACCAGCGGGTCGGTCACCGCATCGACGCAGAGCGCGATGAAGATCGCGAGCCCCGAGAGCGTCCCCGGAAGCCCGAGCACGGTCGTGTAATAGAGGACCAGGAACGCATTGAAGGCCGCGTTCTTTGCGCCATCCGCGATCGAACCGACGCCGTAGGCAACGCGAACCGGAAAGGCGACCTGCCGGTCGTGGGCCGCACCGGGTCCGATCGGGCCGCCGGAGCGGCCGGGCTGTGGCCCCGGCTTCGCGACCTCGTCGCTCATGGGGGAGCGCTGCCTTCCTGGCGACCGAACCGCTTGGCCGCGCGCGCTTTCGCCTTGGCGGTTTCGATCTCGCGGTTGCGCGGCGCGGCGTTCGTCGTAAGCGAATCGATCAGATCACGCGCGATCGCGGCGACGCCATCGATGGCCGCTTCGAAGACCGCTTCGTTCGCCTTCGACGGCTTGTTCATGCCCGAGAGCTTGCGGACGAACTGCAGCGAAGCAGCGCGAACCTCATCGTCGGTGGCCGGGGGTTCGAAGTTGTAGAGGGTCTTGATGTTGCGACACATGGGGGGCTCCAGTCGCGCGGCTCGCGGTGGGGGTGCTGCGAAGGGAAGAGCCTAACACGGCGTCTGGGTTCACCCGGCCGGCTTCGCCCGCGCGTTCTCGATGGCCGCTCGCACCAGGGGAAGTCGATCGTTCCCCCAGAACATCTCGGCCCCAACGAAGAAGGTCGGCACGCCGAAGGCGCCGCGCTCGAAGGCGTCGCGTGCGTTGGCCACGCGGGCCTGGGCGACTTCGTCGCTCTCGAGTGCCGCCAGAAAGGCTTCGCGCTCCAGTCCGCACTCCTGCGCGACCGCGGCCACGAGTTCGCGATCGACGGGCCAGCGCCCAGCACCGTAGACCGCAAAGGCCACCGCCCGGAAGAGGTGGCTTCCAGCACCGAGCACCGCCCCGGCAAGACAGGCTTCGACCAGCAGCGCGTAGTCGAAGTGGAACTCGCGCGGTTCTTCGTACGCAACGCCGTAGTACGCCGCCCAGGCTTTCGCGTCGCGCTCGCGATAAGCGGTCTCGTACTGCCCCGAGAGGGCAGGCCCCTCGAAGGGATCGCGCCCGCGCAACGCGCGGATGTCGGGCCCGTGCACCGGTCGCCAGTGCACCCGGCAACCCGTCTCCTTCTCGAGGGCGTCGATCTGCGTCGAGGCCAGGTAGGAGTAGCGGCTACCCGGTGCGAAGAAGAACTCGACCGTGACCTCACCGCCCGCCTGCGAACTCACTTCGGCGTCGCCCGCTCGGGGAGCTTCGGCACTTCGCGAATGCGATAGACGAAGTAGTCACCGTAGCCCTCCTTGAAGCGCGACCCCTCGAAGACCCCACCGACCTTCTCCGCCGCCTTCTGGGAGCGGGCATTCGTCGGCGCGATCATCAGGATCACACTACCCACGAAGCGGAAGGCGTGCTCGATCATCAAGCGCTTCATCTCGGCGTTGTAGAACCCACCCCAATGGGAGCGCGCGAGGAAGGTCCAACCGATCTCGATCTCGTCGGCCTCGAGGTCGAGACCCCAATAGCGAGACGAACCCACCACCTCGCCGGTCGCGCGGTCGATTGCGATCAACGCGCCCTTCGATTCCATCGCGTCGCGAAAGAACTCGCGAAACACGGGCTCCTGGTAGCGATCACTCGCGGGGTGTTGTTCCCAGACGAGGGGATCGCTCGCGGCGGCGTAGAGGGCATCGAAGTCGCCCTCTGCGAGGGGACGCAGCTCGAGGTATTCACCTACCAGGTGGGGTTGCAGGTCGAAGTCGGCCATCGCGAATGCCCTTTATCGCGCGCGACGCCTGGGTCGCATCGGCAACGGGGCGTGCGTTGCAGTGAACGGGAAACCCGACGCGGCTCAGCCGCCCGAGCCCCCCGAGAGTACACTGCCTGCCGCGACTTCGACGGGCTCTTCGCCCTCGTTCACCAGTTGAACGTCGCCTTCGATGGAGATATCCCGCCCGAAGCGGTGATCGCCCACCACGCTGAATCGGCGACACTTGATCAGCGAAGGCGCACCATCGGGGAAGCGGCGGGCCAGATCGTCGATCTTGCCGAAGTAGCGCGAGTCGAGGTCGATCACGCGATCGGATCCACCCGTCACCTGCGCGGGCACCATGCGGGCATCTTCCGTCATCTCGTAGGCGTCCGACCAGAGGAGCAGCAGGTCGTTGGTCGTCTTCACGGGGGCGAATCGCACTCGCGGTACCACGAGCGCCTGGGCGCCTTCGAAGCATTCGATGGCCGAACCCATCGCGGTCTCGAGTTGCAGGCAACGCGGGCTCGTGTCGTCGACACTCGATACCCGCTTCTGATTCGAGATGACCGGGAGCGGCAGCCCGCCTGGCGAAGCGTCGAGGGCGCTCGCCAGGGCATCGAGATCGACCCAGAGGTTGTTCGTGTTGAAGAAGCGGTGCCGCGAAACATCCTGGAAGGCGTCGACGTCTTCCTTCGGACACTGCGCCACTTCCCGCAACATCAGCTGCCCATCGCGTCGCGCCAGGTGACCGCCCTTCTTGTCGGCCTCGGTGCGCTCGGCCACCTCCATCAGGAAAGGCAGGTGGTTCTCCGCCATGTAGCCGAGGATGCGCGGGTCGAGCACGGCGCCGAGGTTGTCGGCGTTCGAAACGAAGGCGTAACGGATGCCGCGCCCGCGAAGCGCGTCGAGCATGCCCGAGCTCGCAAGGGCAATGTAGAGATCGCCATGGCCGGGCGGGCACCATTCGAGATCGGGATCGCTCGGCCACTCGACCGGCTGCCAGGCCTCCGCATCGATGTCGATGCGCGGCACCTTGTGCTGCACGAAGTCGAGGGGAAGTTCGCGCGCGAGGGTCTCGTACTTCCCGAGCGCTTCGAGGGAATCGTCGCGTGTGCGAAAACTGTTCATGAGCAGCAGGGAAAGTTCACCGCCCCACGCCTCGCGCTGGGCGAGCACCTGCCGGGCGATCAGGTCGAGGAAGGTGAGGCCGTCGCGGATCTCGAGCAGGCTCTTCGCCTTCGAAAGACCCATGCTCGTACCGAGGCCGCCGTTGAGCTTGATGACGACGCTTCGCTTCACCGCTTTGCGGCCCGCGGCTTCGTACGCGCCGAGACCGTCGAGGTGTTCGAGGTGATCGACCGGCTCGATCGAGGCTTCGGGGATCGTGGTCGCCCCACCCTCGGCCACGAAGCGCAGCGCACGCGAGAAGGCCGCGATGGCGATCTCGGGGAGACCCTCGCTTCGCATCTTCTCGCTGAATCGCTCGTGCTGGGCGTCGCTCGACATGCCGGGGTGTTCCTCTTTCACCTCTTGCCTTGGCTCTCGCTACTGGTGTCGCACTCGTTCGAGAGCGCGAACGTCTCTGCCTGTCGACACCTTCGGAGGCAAACTTTCGGGTGATTTTCGCGAGCGGGGCCGCATACGAATGGTGCTTCGTTGCCTGCTCGCGTCAATCCGCCGTCAATCGCTGCCCGACGCACCCGCCAATTGGGTCGCCAACCAGTCGCCCAGGGTTTCGAGGTATCGCACCCGGGCGTGGCGTTCGACCAGCGGATCGTGCCCGCAGCGCTCGAACTCGACGTATTCGAGCTGTGGCAGGTGGGGCTCCAGGCTCTCGCGAATGCGAGGGCCCGGGTGCGGATCGTAATCGCCGTGAAACATCGCGGTCGGGCAGTCGATCCGACTGAACGCCGCGGGATACACGCCCTCTTCCTGGAGCAGGATCATGTCGTTCCAACTCTCGACATGACCGGCGAGATCCGCCTCTCGCACACCGTCCCCGGCATCCGCGTCGCGGGCGTAGGTATATAGACGGTCCTGCAGCCGATGACCGGCTGCGAAGCGCGCCTCGGGGTCGGGTTCCTTCGCCTCGAGGTCGTGCATCGCCGCCTCGAGTTCGGGAGTCGTCCGCGCCTTCAGGTTCGCCAGGAGTTCCGCCCGCGCACGCAGATCGAAGGTGCCGCAACCCACGAGTGCGATGGCCCTGACCCGGCTCGGATGCTCTGCCGCGAAGGCCAGCGCGAGCATGGCGCCCCACGATTCGCCCACGAGCGCAACGCTTGAGCGGGGTGCCCTGCTCTCGATCTCGGTCATCAGGTCTTCGATGTGACGCGAAACGCTGAGCGGCACTTCTCCGCTCCTGCGCTGCCACGGCTCGAACACCTGGAAGTGCTTTGCGAGGGCCCGCGCGAGCGGCCCCGCACTGCCGGGAGCACCCGGCCCGCCGTGCAGTACGAACACGGGCCCCGGCCCGCTTCCGTACTCCTCGACGCGAATGCGCTCCATGCTCGCTTCGACCCGTCTCTAGAAATCGTATGGCCCGCTCGCCATGACCTCCTCGGGCAGCCAGGTCTCGTGGATGTGCAGCCAACGAAGCCGTTCGCCCTCTTCGAACAGCACGGTCGCCAGGCGGCCGTTGTCCGGTGGCGTCGAAGCCAACGCATTGCGCTGCCATTCCTCGTAGGTCGCCAGGACCTTCCCCGCGAAGTGGCGATGTACGACGACATTGCGGATCTGGATGCGAAAGTCGGGGTTCGTCGAGTATCTCTCCCGGATCGCCGTTTCGAGTTCCGGGTAGCCGAGCAGACGACCCGCGGGCGGGATGAACACGAGATCGGTCGAGAATCGTGGCACGAAATCGGTTTCGAATGCCGCCTCTTCGAGCGTCCCGCCGAACCAGTCAACGAAGAACTCGTGCAGGCTCACGATTTCCCGTTCGACGCGCGTGTGCAGGTCATCAGTCGACATCAATCGATACCCGGGCCGGTGCTCATGATCACGAAACCTCGTAGACGCGAATGCTCGCGATGAACGGATTGCGCCCCGCGATCTCGGTCGCCTCTTCGAGGCTCTCGGCGTTGATGATCGAGTATCCCGTGATCGCATCCGGGCCCATCGTGAGATCCTTCGTTCCCTCCCGCGAGATCTCGCGCGCACCGCCGTGAAAGCCCCCGTTCTCGACCGTGCGACCGGCGATCGATTCGAACCAGGCGTTCCAACCGTCCATGACTTTCTGGGTGGGGGGCTCGAAGCCGATGTGGAGCAGCATGTAGCGTTTCACGATTGATCTCCTTTGGGTGTTCAGCCAACCCGGAATTCGAAGTTCGCGGCGATGAAGGGCTCGTGGGTGGAACGGTAGGCCGGTCGCGCGCGAATGCGATCGACGTAGGCGGCCACCTTCGGGCTCGCCTCGAACCAACCGAACACCATCGCGAAGTCGAGCAGGCCGCCGAAGACGATGTCGGCGGCGCTGAACGACTCCCCCAGTGCCCAATCCTGCTCTGGCGTCATGCTCTCGATCGTGTTCATCACACGTGGCATGTCTCCCCAGCCCGCGGACGTGGGGTTCGGATGTTCGATCCCGAGGGCACTCAGGGCGAA
Source organism: Myxococcota bacterium (assembly GCA_028278345.1). Classification (GTDB taxonomy): domain Bacteria; phylum Myxococcota_A; class UBA9160; order UBA9160; family UBA4427; genus DUBZ01. The sequence continues at coordinate 17,124 of JANQEL010000209.1, read as the reverse complement.
GACCGGCTCGAAGGTCGTCCCCGGGGCGAAGAGGTAGCGATAGTAGACGCCTCGCTCGGGTGAATCGGGTGCTGGCGCGAGGCCCTTCTCGGGAAAGCGATCCGCGAGGTACGCACAGATCGCCGCGGCCTCCGTCACCACGACATCGCCGTCCACCAGACACGGCACCTTTCCCATCGGGTTGATGGCGAGGTAGTCGGGCGTTCTGTTCTCCTCCTTCGTGAAGTCGATCAGAACCTGTTCGTGGGGAACGTCGAGCTCTTCGAACATCCAGATCGTCGTGGACGCGCGGCTGAGCGGCGAGCAGTAGTGCTTCAAGGTCGAACCCTCCTCGGTGCCCCGCTCATCACGCGCCCGGTTCTTCAGTTCAAGAGCCAGCCGTACCCGCGAACGAGGCTTTCGCGCCCACCCTGCTCCGACACGTCGCCGTGGGCCATGATGATGCGTTCGAACGGCCACTCGAGCATGCGTTCGAACGATGCGCGGCAAGCCGCGCGATCGCGCGTGAGCAGACGCTCGAGCAGGGTCGGCGTCACCCGATCGTAGGCGCGATTGATCTTGAAGAAGAGCTTCGTCAACGGCGCGGCGTTTTCCCCCATATTGAACGCCAGGTCGACCATGATCAGGGTCGAACTCGGCCGGTGAAAGAACACCACCTCGTTCACCATCGGCATGCCGCCGAAATCGATCTGATCGATCACGTCCTTCCAGCCGGCTTCGCTTTCGCTTCCGAGCACGCCGGCGATCTCGAGGTCGGATCGCTTCTCGTCGAGCCCCGGTGCGACATAGACCTGCGCCTCCGGGCACGCCTCCTTCCACTCGCCGACATAGAGATGATGGAAACAGTTCGGCGCGATCAGGTAGGCCACCTCGCCGAGGGCCTGCACCTCCTTCACGAGTTCCGGCGTGGCCGGAACCGGCGAATGCAACCAGAGCCTGCCGTCCGACAATCGCACCACGGTCATGCGCGCTCCCATCTCGAGCCCAAGGAAACGCAGGGGACTTTCGCTCACCCACAGATCGGAATCGATTTCTCTCATGACTTGCTCCTGACATTGGGGTTCGTGCGCGAAGCTTAGGCTCCGCGAAGCACCGATTCGACGAAATCCGTCTTGGCCTCGCTGTACCCCTCGCGATCGTCGCCGAATTGCTCGGCGAGGCCGAACTTGAGGGCCTCGTAGGTGGCCGCGAGCCCCGGGTTGCCACGCAGGCGATCGCGGAACAGAAGGTGATCCTTCCAGAACGCCGAGGCCGACTCGACTGCGTGTAGGTGCACGCGTCGCGGGGGCGCAGCGGGCTTCACCAGGAACCGGCGCTGCGGGAACGCGGCCTCGAAGCGGGCGAGATACTCCCAGCCGGCCTCTTCGAGCGTCGGAATGAACGCCTCGAAGTCCGCCAGGCGATCGCAACCCAGCATGATGTCGATGATCGGCTTCGCAGCGAGGCCCGTCACGGCCGTGCTCCCGACGTGTTCGATCGCGAAGGCCACTGGAGCGAAGAGATCGCGCAGCTCGCCGCGCTCGATCTCGAACTCGCGCTGCCACCTGGGGTCGTACGGCTCGATCTTGATCTTCACTCGATCCGTCATGCGCGAAGCCTACACCTGCGGGGTTCCGCGCAGCACGTCACGTCGATCGAGAGCGAAGCGACCCTCCTCGAGACCCTGCTTCACCGATTCGAATGTCTCCGCGACGGCACCGGTCTCCGTTTCGACCACGTGGGCCTCGTACGGCGAGACATCGGCAAAGGCCTTGACCATGTGACGAACACGCGCGCTCGAACCCGGGCCATCGCGATCGCACACCCGGCGAAGGGCCTGCGCTTCGCTGGTGCGAAGCACGATGTAGGAAAGGTCGATGTCATCCGGCCATTCGCTGCAGAGGGTTGGAAGGAACCAAGGACCCACGATTCCGTCGATCACGACTCCGTAGCCCCCTTCGGCGAAAGCGCGTGCGCTACGCGCGAGGGCCTGCATGATCACCGTATTCTGGTGATGCGACGCTTCCTCCGTCGGTTCGATCAAGCGCGCCGGAAACTCGTAGAAGAGATCCGACGGAATGTGGAGCCCCCTCGGCAGCTGCTCCACAAGGGCCTTCGAGAGCGTGGTCTTGCCACCCCCCGGGCAGCCCGAAACGATCACGATCCGGTTCATTCGCCCGGCGCTCTCTCGGGCTGGGGATCGATGCCGGGGGGATCCAGGAAGAAGGTGACGATCTCTTCGTAGCGACTCGAGCCGGTGTTGACGCCGCGGTGGACGCGGTCATCCGGCTCATCCCAATCCGCTTTCCCCGCATGGACCTCGACCGGGATCTTCTCGCCGCTTTCGAGAAACTCGATGGTGAGCTCATCCCCGCGCACGATCACCGAGAAGCGATGACAAGGGTCGACGTGCCAGGGCATCGCCTCGCCGGGCTCGAGCACGACCCTCCGAATGACGAGATCTTCGCGTTGGGTGATGAGTTCGGTCTGCATCGCTACTCGACTCTATGGCTTGGGCTCGATGGCTTCGGGATAGCGCGGCAGCGAATCCTCGATCTCGTACCAGCTGGCCTTCCAGTCGACCCAGACGTGGCCGGTGATCGTGACGTCGAGATCTTCTTCACCCACGAAGCCACCCAGGCGCACGCGGATGTCATTGGGATCGTCATCCGAACGAGCGTAGAGCGGCGAGCAACAAACCGAACAGAACGCCTTGTACTTGCCCGGAGTGTGCTCGTACTCGGTGATTCGATCCGCGGGGCCCTCGAGGGTCCACTGCGATCGATCGATCTTGGCGTTGGCAGAGAACGCCGTGCCGTTGTTGCGACGACAGCGGGTGCAGTGGCAATAGCGAACGTCACCGAACGAGCCCTCCACCGCGTACTCGAAGGCACCACATAGACACGAGCCGCGTGCTACTTCGGAAGCCATATTCGAAACCCTCCCCTCGACCGTCGAGGCAGCGCTAGCTGCGATCCCGTCTCCGCGTCCACACCGCAACGCCATAGACGAACACGAGAAACGGTGACGCAAAGTAGGACGCCATCGAGAGGAAGAACAACAGCTGGTAGGCCGAATCGCTCGCCGTCCCCTCTTCCTGCAACCCGCTCATGATGTTGAAGACGGCCTGTTCGAGATTGAGCAGGGTGAGGGTGGCCACCACCAGGGCGAGTGGGAGCAGCAGCGATGCGATGAGGAGCGGCCCCGAAAGATCCGTCCACTCGCGCAGGTAGCGGCCGAGGGCCACCACGCGCCAGAGCGCGACCAGGGCGAGCGCCCACACGTTGGCTGCGCGGGCGTCCGCCAGGGACATGAAGCGCTCGACGGGGATCGCGTACAGGATCGCGGGAAGCGCGGTGAGCGTGACGAAGGTGAGCAGGTGAACGAACGACCAGCGCTCGGGCTTCAGCGGAAGCAGGATCAAGTAGAGGAAGACCGCGAGGCAGCCCATCACCGCGAGTGAGCCCAGGCCGAGCGATTGCAGCAGATACGGCTGCGGATGATCCCAGTAGCGCCCGATGCCCACCGCCCAGGTGGCCAACAAGCCGAAGACGAGATGCCGCGTATCCAATCGCTCTAGATCCGTTTCGGTAAAGCGAAGCGACAGGATCCGCCACTGGGTCGCCGCCACACCTGAAACGGAATTCGCGTTCGTCACGGCCTTCACCCGCCTGGTGGACGTCCACTGCGCAAAGCGCGCAGTTCCTCTCTCGTGAGCCGTGGAATCGAATCCGTGATCTCGAACCACGGGCTCTTCGCCTCGACGAAGATGTGACGATCGGGAGTCACGAGGGGATCGCCATCGAGCAGGCCTGCTGGAACCTCGAACCACTCGACCGCATCGTCGACATCGGGCACGCGCGGCACCGGGGAACCGCACCGATCACAGAACGCCACGCCGTAGGGAGGCGGATTATCCCGAACAGGCAATTCGAACGTTCGGATCAACTCTGCTCCCGAGAGCAGCTCGAAGTCTTCGACGCGAACCCCGAGCGCGGCAACGAAGGCCGAGCCACTCGCCTTCCTGCAGCGCGGGCAGTGACACAGCTCGAACGGCCCTACCGCCTTCGCGATCTCGAATGCGACGCCCCCGCAGAGACATGAGCCACGGAGCATGTTGGGTTCCTCGCGGCGTACTCGCGAGCCGCCGACGCTACCGGGATGCACCCAGCAGTGTAATGACGTTCTTGTCGGGATCCTCGAAATGAGCCAGCACACCGCCCCAGGGTTGCTTCTCGGGCGGACTCAAGAAAGCGACACCGCGCTCCACCAGGTCGCGGTGAAGCGCTTCGATATCCGGCACTTCGATCGATACCCCCGTGAAGCGACCGACGAGTTCGCTCGCCTCGGGGTCATCCGGCGCGAGCCTCTCGATCGCAAGCTGGGCCTCGCCAGTCGCGAGCTGCGCCCAACCCATCCCGTCATCCCTGAACTCGATGGGGATACCCAGCGTTTCGGTGTAGAAGCGCATCGCTCGCTCCCAATCGCTGACGAAGACACGTACGAGATAGAGCTTGTATGTGGTTTCAGACTCTGACATCGCAGCCCCGCTGGCAGTTCACCGTCGACACTTCGAAGTTAGCAGGGTGGGTCCGTCAGGCAGCGCTGCGCCGCGCTCGGTAGACGATCGACCGCACCAGAAACACACAGGCTGTGGGAAGACCGATGTAGACGGCTTCGTTGGCAAGCACCGCGAGGCCCGAGCCGCCGAAGAACGCACTGACCGAAAGCGGCGAAGTCAGGATCGGACGCCAGGGTGCGAAGTAACGCGTGTCGTCGATCGGAATGAACAAGCCGATGCCGTGCCCCGCATCGGTGAACGTATCGAGCACGCCGTGCGAGCCGACGACGAAGAACGTGAGGACCGCCATTCGGCGCGCACTCTCCGGGATGATGCGCCTCCACAATGGATACGAGACGAGCGCCAGCACCGCGGCGAATACGAGTGAATGACTCAGGCCGCGATGGCCGAGGGGATGGGCATACGGGATGCCCAGCCGGAACCCGATGACGTCGAGATCGGGAGCCGCCACGAGCACCGCGAACAGCACCAATACCCATGTTCGCCGCGGCCGAGACACCGAAGATCCGATGGCCGCCCCCACCAACGCATGCGAAAAGGCACTCGGCATCAGGACACGACCCTCACGCGGAAAACCGGGAATAGAGCATCGCCTGCATTGTGTTGCCCCACCTTGCAACGCCCGACTCAGGGACTCTCCGCTTGCGACTGCCTCAGGAGACGGGCAGGCACAAGCGATACAAGAGGCAGCGAATCGACTCGATTTCGATTTCCCTCTCGTGTCGAAATCCCAGCTTCGAGAGTACCGCCTTCGAGGCCTCGTTCGCCGGGAGAGTCACCCCGACCAGCTCCTCGACGTCGAGGTTTGCCCGTGCGAGGCGAATGCACGCCTGCGCTGCTTCCGTGGCGAGCCCCTTTCCCCAATAGGAAGGCATGAAGGTGAATCCGATCTCGAGCTCACGATCAGAGCCGATGAACAACCAGCGCAGAATGACGCGCCCGATCACCGTTTCCTCGCCAACGGGGCGGAGCATCCAGACTCCGAACCCATGGTCGGCCCAGTGAGAGAGATTCTTCTCCAGGTAGCGCTGCGTCTCTTCTTCGTTTCGAACGCCGCCGAGATGCGCCATGACGGCAGGGTCTTCGTGAAGAACCCGAAGCGCGGGCAGGTGCTCCGGCGAGAGCCTCTCGGCCACGAGTCGCCGGGTCTCGAATGTGGAGGGAAGCGATGTCGACATCACACCGGGCCTCGCTCCCAGGATTCGACTGGACCGGCTCTCACGAAGAAGAGCGGGTGTGGCTTGATCGCGGACGCCTTGGGGAGTCGGCCCTTCTCGACCGGCGCGCGCGTTCGCACCTTCCCAGCGAGATGCCCGAGCTCGAAGCGCAGCTGCCCCCTCGTGACACGTAACCGCGAGTGGTTTCGAATGGGGCCGATCTTCCTCTTGTCGAACCGATAGCCGCGGCTCTCGGCTTCTTCATGGAGCGCGCGAAGGTATGCGTTGATGGCAGACAGCGGAGCCGGATGCGATCGAAAGCGCTCCAGTTGGGGGTGGTGGCGGTACCCCTTCGTCTGGCCCCGCAGCACCGCACGAGCAAGCAGAGCCTCGCGCCACGCCGCAACCAGCCCCTTCGAGTCCAGATAGCTCGGATGAAGACTCCACAGTCGCATGTTCGACTCTGCTCGCTTGGGACGTAGCGCGTCTGTGTTGAATGGAATGTCGACTTCCCGAGTGCAAACGCACTAGGGAGATCGCCGCCAGAAGGCTATCACGCGACTAGCGAACCGTGGGTGAAGCCAGATCGCAATCCCCAGAAGAATCAGCTCGAGCGCGAACGACCAGTGGAGAACGAAGTTCGCAATCCACCAGCCGTAGACCGAAGGAACTTCGACCCAGCGCGTTTCGACGCTCGAGAGCGGATAGAGCCAATGGATCCCACCCGCGACGGTGTCCAGGACAATGTGAAGAAGCGTGCCGAGGGTCACGGCGCCGATGTAGGGGAGTGCATCCCTGCGTCGGATCGCGAGGGCGATCAGTGCGGCCACGATGCCGAGCGCCACCCAGAACACCGGAATGTGGGTCCAGTAGGTGTGATGAAGGTGCTGTCGTTGATCGACGAGGTAGAACCACAGCAGGTCGAAATCCGGAAGGACACTGGCCAGAAGAGTGACGGCCGTGAGTCGTCGTGGTGTGTCGTAACCAAACCGAGCCGCCAGTCTCTCGACCAGCGTGCCGGCGATGTAGCCAGCAGGAAGATGTGCGATGAACATGGAGCCGAGTGAAGCGGCTCATTGTGCGCATCTCGTGCAGGAAGCGAGGAAAGATGATCAGTACACGGACAGCCCGTCAGGCTGTGGGTGGCGGAGATTCGAAGGTCGTGCTGTACGGAGTGAGCCCCAGGGAGATCCAGAAGCTTCGTCCAGCCGGATTCGTTTCGAGCACTTCCAGGACCAGCCTTCGCGAGCCAACGACCTGAGATGCGAATTCGCGAAACGCTTCCGTTCCGAGGCCGAGACGCCGACGCTCGGGAGCGATGAAGAACTGCCGGAGGTAGACCCCATCGGGCGACTTGAGCTCCGGATCGGTGGGTCGGTAGAGCGCGTAACCCACGGGCTCGGTCGAATGCTCGAACACCACCCCGTCGTAGTCGGAGTTCAGCCATCGATCGAGACGAAACATGATCGCCTCGACTGCCATCACCGTGGCTCCCTCGTCGATCTGGAGTTGGCGGTTCCAGCTCGCGACGAGTTCGAAATCTGATGGTTGAATGCTTCGACACTGCACGCGCGGGGTCTCAGAATTCGTGCGCGGTCTCGCGAAGGACCCGCTCGCCGATCTCGGCCATTCGTTCGGACTTGACGCGCGGTAGCGAAAACGTCATCTGCGCGATTCCACCACCTGGGTAGAAGGCCGCGCGGAAGTAGCCGACGCCCTCGCGCAGATACTCGACCTTGTAGAACGCGTAGAAGTAGTTCCCGTGCTCTTGCGAAACGAGCACATGACTTGGCCCGAGCGCGATGTTCACGATCTCTGGAACGTACCGATCGTCTTGCTGGACCAGGGACCAGCGGGAAGGAGCACCCAGTTCGTCGACGATGATCCGCAAGCTGTTGGAGAGCCTCTGGAACTCCGCAGCGCGCTCGGATTCCGGAATCGCCTTCGGGAGCTCGAAATGCGCCGAAGCAGCGACGTATCGTCCTTGATCAAACAGCGACAGTACGTTTCCCGCCTCTTGCGTCGTCTCGCGCTCGAATCGATCCGACGCTGAACCGCAACGGAGCCGTGGCACGGTGCATTGGCCCGGAGTCCAGTCCGCTCGGTGCCAACAATAGGAGTCATCCGAAATCCGTACGAGGTCCCAAACGACGAGTTCACCTCGGTCGTCGGTTCGCGTTTCTCCCTCGAGTTTCATTCGCACGCTGTTCCCGGCAATCGCAATCACCGAGTACTCGTAGACGTCTCGGTAGTGGCCGGTTAGATCTTCCACTGGCCTCGCGTACCGGAGTTCGAGCCTGGAACCATCGGACGAGAAGGTGAACGTGGACTCCACGTCCTCGCACTTCTCCTCCGTGCCGGGCAGCCCCCAGTCTCCTTCGAAATGAGCCAGCAGCGGGTCTCTCGACTCCGCGTGCGCAGTCGCAGCGACTACCAGAAGAAAGACCTGAATGGCAACGCGCACGGCGTGTCCACCGGATGGATCCGTTGTCGAGCGGCGCGGCCCGCTGCCGTGCAACTCGACATCAGCAAGTTTCGACACCAGAAAGCTAGCACCTCGCCAACACTCATCGGTGATCTGTCGGGTTCCACCAGCGTGTCGGTTGGGTGCTCCCGACCCGGATCACCGCGCGGTCAGGAGCGTGCGATACGAGCGGTAGTTGGCTGCGATCAGGGCAACGACCATCCCGGCAGCCACTGGAACTTCGGTGCCGATGAGCCCGAAATGTGACCGGAAGTAGTAATGCAGGAACTCACCCGGATACGGCTGTTCGCCTGCGGCCGCGATGAGGGAACGCTCCGCCCAGGTGAGCGGACAAGTCCAGCCAGAGGCCGTGATGAAGACACCGTAGAGAACGCACGGACCGTGAGTCCAGGGAATCCACCAACGCGCACCCAGCATCCACGAACCGAAGAATAGAAAGACGACGAATCCAAAGTGGATGAGCGCCACGATCCTGGCCATGAGGAGGAAAGCCACTTCTGGCTCCTACGGCGTGTCGGTCGGGTCCGAGGTCTGCAATCTCGTGCTAGGCGGCATCATCGGTTCGAGAGGGATTGACCAGCCCCATGAACTGGATGAAGGCGAACCCCAGATTGGCGACGAGTGCGAGCAGATAGGGCCACGCCAGACGCCACGTCCACGCGTTGAACAATTGGAAGATCAAGAGCGCAACGAAGGCGGAAAGCGAAACGGCAGATCTGCGGATGGCGTGGACAGCAGGGTCGAGCCTCAACGAACGCACCCGAAGTCCAATGCCCACGACTGCGAATCCCGCCCAGAACAAACTCGAATTCCTCCACAGTTCAGGCGAGAACCCTTCCCGCTGAGCGGCAACGAGGGTCGCGAAAGCGGCAAACAACGCGATTCCGCTGTGGTTCAGCAGGTCGGCGAGCCGCGCCTGTTCCACGCGAGACCATGAACGTTCCTGGCGTCGACCGAAGGCCGCGGCGACTCCCGAGAAGCCCGCGAGTGCAGCAGCCACTTCGGCGATCAATACCAGTACGGAATCTTCGCTCACACGCGTCCGCCCGACGGATCTTCAGTTGAGTGGTGTGTCTCGTTGCCGAGCACCGCCGCACCAGCAAGGGTCGACACCAGAAGGCTACCAGACCGCGAATGACCAGCTGTGACGCGTTCGACTCCCGCACCCCGTTGGGCTGCTTGCGCGTCTAGACCCGTTTCACCATGACGAGAGCGGGATTCTCCGAGCCCCAGATCGTCGGGCTCTCGAAGAGCGGTTCGAAACCCATGGCTCGGTAGAACTCGCGCGTCCGCGCGTAGTGGGGATCGGGATGTGAGGGAGCCAGGGTCTTCACGTGAAGCCAACGGGCACCGGCATCGCGCGCTTCGGATTCGGCGTCACCGAGTAGAGCTCGACCAACTCCACTTCGGTGGAGACTCGGCGCTACGGCCATGAATTGGATCTCGCTCGACTGGTCCGAGTGCCACTCCAGAGCAATCACGCCGACGACCCGTGCGTCGCGCAGAGCCACCCAGGTAGGGAGTCTGCCGAGATTGCGCAGGTACTCTTCGTTGGATTCGGGGATACCGAACCACTCGGGGAGAGCGGAGAGGATCGCCTCGCACTCGGCGAAGTGGTTGGTGTCGTACGGAACGATATGCACCTCCGTTCCAATACCCACTTGTCAGGCCGCACCGCTTCGGAGCGAGCGCAACACCAGTCCACCGAACATCACGCCCGCTACACACGTATGCCAGGTCAGAACCAGGAGGTAGACGAAACGGAGCCATTCGAGGTCTCCGCGGATTGCGAACACGATCTGCGCTGCGATCAACAGGATGCCCCCGAGAAACAACACCCAACCGGTCGAACGGCTCACCGGCCGAGGAGCCTCGCTCGGCTCGGTGTGGGAGAGGACTCGCCTCGCCTGAACGACATAGTGAAGAGAATGCACGGCGGCGTACACGAGATTCGAGCTGGCCCAGAGGACGCTCTCACTCGATACGATCTGGCCGAGCACCTGTGGGATCAGCGCAAAGAAGACGACCAGCGCGGATGTCTCGAGAAGTGACAAGAGAGCCAGCCGATCGTTCTCCGACCACGAACCCGAGACCCGTGATCTCAGCGCAGAGGCGATTGCACTGAACCCAGCGATCGCGATGCCAATCTCTGCGAAGTTGCGGAGTGTTTCGGTCATCTCTCCTCCGGCCGATTGCCAGCCAGCCGGCCGGTGGCACGAAGAGTGCGCAACCCCTCAGAACTCAGATTCGAGCACGAGAGTATCGAGCATTGGCTTTCCGACTCTCCACGCCTCAGGCCAGGTAGGCAGAGGGCTTTCGAACGTGACAAGGTAGCTCGTGCGGGTTTCGACGTTCGCAATGCCAAGGTGGAAGACACGCACTGGCTCGAGGTCATTGCCACGAGGCGAATCGAACTCACAGGTCATGAGCGCGAACGGCGGGGACGCGTTGAACTGAAGGCGCTTCTCGTGCGCGCTGCAGGTACGGTCGAGTATCTGCTTGAGCTGAGACGGTGCAGACGGAGTATCGCGAAAGACATTGACCGACATCCCGGTTTCGAACTGTTCCGGTGGCTCGAAGGGCTTCTCCGTAATGAAGATCGCGAGAGTCTTGCCGTCCAATTCCTCGCGAACGTGCCAGCCTGATGGAACCAGAAAGGCGCCCTTGATCTCGGGCACCTGGTGCCAGGAGTAATCCGCCGGCGCTTTGGGCAGATCGATCGCAATCGCTGTCGACACTGCGAGTAATGGGACCGAAAGGAAAGCAAGAACGCGTGTGCGCACGGCGCATGTCCGCCCAACGGACTGGCTGTCGAGCGACGCGGCCCGGCGTGGCGTTCGCTCTTCAGCACGTGAACTGCGCGAGGAAACGTAGCAGTTGGCAACCGCCCAGATATGGCCGCGCCTGGCCCCAACTGCTTGTTGGGCTGCGGCGCTACTTGCGAAGCCGATCGCGACGCTCAATGGAGGGCGAGAAGTCGGGGAACTCCCTGCGCGGAGGATTCCGAGGGCTCCACTCTACGATGTCGGCTCGGAGGGTGACTTCAGCATGAGACTCGTAGGCCTCGTGGTTCGCTGCGACGACGAGTATTACCCACAACCCAAAGGCCGCGACGATGAGCAACCCGGCAAGGTTGGTTTCTCGGCGGATCTCGTCGACGGCCCAAGGCGCCAGCATGACAGTCTTGGGTTTTCCCGCTCGTACCCGGGACACCGCGAAGCCGACGTTCACCACGACGAACACGAACGCGAGAATGGCTATTGCCGATACCAGGGGATAGACGATCACGGCCATCGAGCGTGCACAGGCAGTGCCAGGACTACTGCGAGCCAGAGCACCTAGACCCCGAGTGCTCCGCCACCCCGATTTGCACCGCACCTAGAAGATGCAGCGCGAGCTGACTAGCTTCGCAATGTGAACGCACCCGAACTGGACAGCGCTGGGGTCTACTTCCTGAGCCGGGAAGAGTTCGAGGCGAGAGGCAGTGCGCCCGCAGCCACCCGCCCCACAGCGACCTGCGACGAGTGCGCGAGCGAGTACTACGCAGACAGCAGCGAAATGAAGCGGCTGTGCCCTGAGTGTGCACACAGGTTGCACGGATATCGAAACTGCGACCACGTGATGAGCAGTGGGCGCTGTGAGCGCTGCTATTGGGACGGCACAGTCCCCAGTTCCTTGGATTCGACGCGGGAGAGGTAGCCAAGAGCCCACTCAGACGACCTGCGCTCTTGACGGATCTGCTGTTGAGCGGCGCGGTACGCCGCCGAGCAACCTCAGACCCACAGCATTCAATGCCAGAAGGCAACCACGACGCTCATTCCCGGATGTGGCGCGTGTGTCTACAACGACTTGTCAGGCGGCGCCCAAGCGAACGAGGGCGTCGGCAGTGTCCAAGACAGTTCCGAAGGTCACACCGATCGTTCTGAGGGCGGCTTCGTGACACTGTGGATCGAACGTCGCACACGCATCCGAAACGGCAAACGCATTGAAGTCGCGATCGCCAAGTTCTCGAGTTGCTTGTGCGACGCATACGTCGGTCGCAACGCCCACGACGATCACAGTATCGATTCCCAGAACTCGCAACGTTTGGTCGATCTTCGTCGAGTTGACCAGTCCGCTGGTCGTCTTCTGCACAACGAGCTCACCGGGAAGGGGAGCGAGTGACTCGTCGATCCTGCAGCTCGGGTCCGAAAACGGCGGGTAGACTGCGCTGCCCACTGTTTCCTGTGCAACTTCGTTGTGCCTGCGCGCCCAGCCTGGCAGGTCCGCCCCGTCTTCGCGGAGCGACCCGAACTCGGTGAATACCACGTTCACTTCGCGTGCCCTGCTCGCACTCAGCAACCGTTGAATGTTGGGAATGACGATGCCATCGAGCCGTTCGTAGTACTGAGACGCAAGTTCGGGCGCCCCCATCTGTACGAACTTTCCGAGCGGGTACTCGGGATGCACGAAGTACCGCTGCATATCGATGACGATCAGCGCCGTCTGCGACGGCGAAATCTGCGTTTCCATCGAATGCTCCGAGCGTCCGCCTGGCGGATCGGCTTTTGGGCGGTGCGGCCTGCCGCAGGCGTGGGCCGCTCAACAAGTTGACTACGTAAAGCAGCATAGCCCGTGCAAACGCCCAGGTGTGGCCGCGTCCGCCTCCAACCGCTTGTTGGGCAGCGCGACGTTACACATCGAGTTCGATCGAACAGTCGCGAGACGTCGATTCGCAGGCCGAAGCGATCGCGTCAAGAGTCTCGTTCGGCAGGCGGTGCTGAGTGCTTTCGAAGACTCGCCGCTCTTCGTAGCGAATATGAGACTCGAGCAGCTTGCCGAACCGATCGAGCAGCTCTCGATCGACCTCGCGGGCGCCTCGCATAGCACGAAGTTCCTCGTGGTCCCGCACTATTCGATCGGCCAATCGGGATTCAGAGATCCTGATAAGTGCGGGGACAAGGATCTCCTCTTCGATCCGGAAATGGGGCTCGAGATGACGTTCGAACGCGTCGAGTAGGTTTGCCCAGACGATCTCGGGCGATGCACCGGAATCGGCGCGTGCGGCCTTCTTGCAGCGCATCGCGAGGACAAGACCCGTGTGGTGGTCATCCGAAAGATCGCGAAGCTGGGGCACCCGCTTCAATTCGCCTCCTGCCAATGTCCGCCCGACGGATTGGCTGTTGAGCGGCCGGTCGCGGCGCTCGCCCTTCAGCAAGGTAGCTGCGCGAAGCAGAGTAGCAGTTCGCTCACGACCCCATGCGGTCGTGCCCGCCTCCAACAGCTTGTCAGGCGGCGCGGCCGGCGCCAGCACTACGAAGCCGATGCCAGTAGTGAGAAAGCCCGCGCGAGCCCAGGAAGAGCCCGCCTCCGAGAAGGGTTTCGAATACCGACTCACCGGCCAATTGCCACGCGCTCATGCCCCAGAAGCCGCCCGAGACTGCCGCCGCAAGTACGCCTGGGAGACCGGCGAGTACGTAGTAGACACCCACGAGAGCAAACGCTGTTGCCAGGAGCGTCTCACTTGGAATCTGCTCAACTGCGCTGGTCGAACTGGTGAAGCGGCTAGCGAGGGCATCGCGGAAAGACACTAGAAGCAACCCAACTACTGTTCTCAAGGTGAGGCTGCTGACCCATGCACCAAGTGCGTGGGTGTCCGAGGTTTCATTGCTATCCCACGCGGTCGCGATCATTTGGATCGCGAAGGGAACAGAAGTTACGGCCTCAGCGACGAGCCAGACGCCAATAACCGCGAACAGAGACTGCGCGAGCTCACGACTGTTCATGCTTGTTCGCGTGTATCCGCCTGACGGACTGGCTGCTGAGCGGCGCGGCCCGCCGCGGGGCCCGCTACGCCAACAATGGTTGATGCCAGAAGGCTACCACGATGCCAACGCCCGGGTGTGGCCGCGACGGACTTCATCAACTTGTTAGGCAGCGTCCGAGACTTCAGCGATCAACGCATCGATCTCAGCACGAAACTCCGGGCTGAAAGAAATCGTATTCGTCTGCCACCAGGAGCGTGCACCGGGGTGGCTATACGCCCATTTCAAGCTGTTCTGTTCGGATGCGTAGAGTTGCTCTTCGACTGCGCCAGCTCCCTTTTGGTAGTAGAGAGTTTCAAACACGCGCATGTAGGCCAGCATCAGATAGCCGAATGAGAATCGTTCGTCGTCGTCGAGGGAGTCCGGCGATTCCAGGCCCAACCGGAAGATCCTGGCGGACGACGGGTTGGTACCGATGATCGCGTTGATCTGATTGAAGGAGTCGGTGACCGAGTGATGTGACGAGACTCTCACGGCCTTCGTGTTCTGGCGGATCTGCGTCGCGAGATAAACGAGGGTTGCGACTGTCGCGAGTGCTCCAACCAGCTCGCCGAGGCTTCCAAGCTCTTGAATCGTCACTCGCGCCGCCTAACGGATTGGCTGTTGAGCGGCGCGGCCTGCCGCGGCGCTCGACCTTCAGCACGTGAACTACGAATGGGAGCGTAGCAATTGGCGTACGCCCAAGCGCGGCCGTTTCCGTCTCCAACGGCTCGTTGGGCTGCGGCCGCGGTCAGACCGGAGATTTGAGCCAAAGGTGTCGGTGCTCTTCGGACACTGACTTCGTTGGAGCAGGGAACTCAGGGTCGGCAAAGGCTCCGACTGCGACGGCCACTACGTCCTGTTTTCGGGCGGGATACCAATAGACAGTGGAGCCACACTGTGGACAGAAGTGGAACGAGACCTGAAAACCGCTATCTGAGCGCCGTTCGTAGCACGTAGATACACCCTGGAGCTGAACTCTGGCTCGCTGAAAGAACGCAGCGATTCCGAACGAGCTGCCTGTTCTTCGTTGGCACTCGAGACAATGACACGCGGACACCGACACTGGTTCGCCAACACAGACAGCGGAGAGCTGACCGCATGCGCAATTGGCGGAACGGGTTCGCTCGTCCATGGTGTCTTCTACGCTGTCCGCCCAACGGATGGCTGATGAGCGCTGCAGCCTGCTGCGGCGCTCGCTCTCTAGCAAGTGGACTACGCGGGGGAGCGTAGCATTTCGCGTACGCCCAAATGCGGTGGTGTCCGTCTCCAACAGCTTGATGGGCGGCAGCGGAGCGTCGATTGGGCAGACGTCTCGACTCCTGGTCACCCAAGCGCGCGCCGCTGAACTCAGGGTCGCTAGTCGCTCGGAAGCGTTGACGAATAGGACGTGGTGCATGCCACAATGGCATGCTTCTCCGTTCCGTTCGACCGATGACGATTGGCTTCGATGTACTCGGAACTCGTGACCATGTCGATAAACGCTTCGCGACTTGGATAGAAGACAAGCTGCGCCATATCCCAGTCGACGTCGCCACCTTCGTGGAGGGCCGGATGGTCGACTGAGCCAACCCACAAGACGTTGCCGCCGCGCTCTCGGATGAGCTTGACCGCGACAGCTGCGTAGCGGTCGTATGCCTCTCGACCGGTACCGGTACCGTCGAGTGACTCATCGCGGAACTTCAGGAGGTTGAGCATCGTGACCGGGCCAGGGTCAGGATGCTTCCTGAGAGCATCAAGTTCGAAGGCGCTCACGGGATCGCTCTCCTTTTCGAGCAACGAGCTGTCCGCCTGACGGATCGGTTGATGAGCAGCGCGACTCGCCTCGGAGCGGCGCCAGGCCAATAGCTGTCAATGTAAGAAGGCTACCACGTTGCCGACGCCCAGATGTGACGCGCCTGTCTCCAACAACTTGTTAGGCGGCGAGCCCGCGTCGCCTAGAGCTATCGAACGATGGCGAAGGGCCTCTTGGACGGATCAACAGGGAGCACCACTCGCAAGACGCGACGCGACTCTGCGGGACCAAGAGTCGCGAACTCGACCCGCCACTGACTGTCTTGGTTCAAGGAGCTCACTAGAAACTCGGTACCAAGCGCGTCGACGTGAGGCCGAAATTGCTCGTACGCCCGGCATATCGCATCCTGAGAATCTAGGGTTGGCCACTCAACGTCATCTTCGCAATTGGGTAGCCCTTGTTCGAAGGTATTCGAGAGGCAGTCGGTGGCGACGTGCGGTGGACCGTCAAAGTGAAGGATGGCGAATGACTCCCCGGGCGGGCAGATCTCAACGATGCCGCCTTTGTCCTGGGCGTCTTCAAGGAAGTCGAACAAGATACTCATCGACTCTTCGTCTGCGGTAGCACACCCCACGAGCACCAGTACAAACAACCCCGCAGACCATCGCATGCTCGTCCGCCTAACGGATCGGCGTTCAGCGGCGTGACACAACCTTGCACCGCGGCGCTTGACGCCTGAGACTCCGCAATACTAACACGCGTGGTACCGGCACAGCGTTGCCACGTCCGCGGCAACGGCTTGTTGGGCGGCGTGTGGGTCGGGCGTTTGACTACCTGCGCGACATGCGGTCCGTTCACCCGCAGCGTCGCATGTTCGTGCGGCCGGGCTCGGCCTATGCCTTCTCGGCGTGAATGAAGTGCGATGACGCCCAAGGCCGAAGATCGTCTTCCCGACCGGAAAAGTATCTCGCGTGCTGGCTGCTCGGCGAGACATCCTCTAGCACCCGAAAGCCTCTCTCCGACAATGTTGTCGCGATGTGCTGTGGCTCGAAGTAGCTGACGTAGGGCTCACCTCGGCGCACGCCGAGTCGGCGAACGAAGTCGATTGCGCCCCGCTCTCGCGGGTCTACGAGGTGGTCGGGCAGCATGTAGTCGAACACCAACTCGCTACCTGGCGCCGCGACGGACTGGATCGATCGCAGCGCCGTGTCGATCGCATCGGAAGTCAGGTAGACGACGACTCCGAGCCAGCTGAAGAATGACGGCTCCGCGGGGATGAAGCTCGAGCGCGCGAGTACCTCGTCGAGCGACTGGTGCTCGAAGTCGATGGGCACGAACTCGAGATTGTCTGGGCAGCTTAGGCCGGCGCGCTCGAGTCGTCGTCGCTTCTCCGCCAGTGTATC